>CAZABU010000060.1:0-10629 GCA_964483225.1 uncultured Ruminococcus sp.
TGGAAATGGTCGTCGGGACTCATGGGAACGGTCTGACCGTACATCTTGTAGGTAACGCCGTGATTGAACACGTCGCAGATGATGTAAACGTCATTACCTCTGAGAGACTGATGAATAGTTCCCTTTGCCTCGCCGCTGCCAAATCTGGGGCAATCGGTCTCAACGATATAAGTACCGTCGCTGTCGTGGCGGCGCCACTCCTGCAGGTAATGGTCTACCTGTCTTGCGAAATCCTCGCAGCCGCGCATTCCAATAACACTAAGTTCTCCGTATAAGCTGTCCTTCATTTTTCTTCTCCGTAGTTTATATTAAATTTTTGATAAGCAAATTAAGAAATTACCGGCTCCGTCTGATGGTAGCAGCCTTCAAGCAGGAAGCCCTCGGGGAGCTTCGCGGGGGCGCACCACTTCACACCGTTTCTTATGATGGTACGCACGTGAGGGTTATAAAAGGACTCGCAGGTCTCGTGACCGGGATGGAAGTAGAACACCTTGCCAAGACCGCGGGTAAAGGTAGCACCGCCGCGGAACAGATTACCGTCCTCGTACCAGGTGGCGAAAAGAAGGTCGTCGGGCTTGGGTATGTAGAAGGGCTCGCCGTACATCTCCTCATAAAGCTCAAAGTGAGCGGGGATACCCTCTGCTATCGGGTGGGTGGGCATAAGATTCCACATCACCGCGCGCTGATTTCTGCCCCAGCTGAGGTTACCCGTGGTGCCCACGATGACCTTGAAGGGCTTGGAATGATGGGCGGAATGAAGAGCAACGAAGCCCATTCCCGCATAGACGCGCTGTCTTATCTTCTCGGCGAGCTCGTCGGGGACCTCCTTGTGAAATGCGTGACCCCACCAGACGAGAACGTCGGTGCTGTTCAGCAGCTCGTCGGGCAGACCGCACTCGGGAGAGTCGAGAGTGGCGGTGGTCACCTCAAATTCCTCACCGGCAAGTATCTCCTTGACCGTTCCGTGAATACCGTTCGGATAAAGCTTCGCAACCTCGGGCTTCCTTACCTCGTGGCGGTACTCGTTCCATACAGTTACCTTAATTGCCATAATATTATTCTCCATAAAACAAAAAAACGAAGTCGGCGGCAAAAATCTCTCAGCCGACACAATACGTGTATATTATATATCATATTTTGTCTAAAGTCAATAGCAATTATCTCAAATTCTCACACAAATATTTCAACAAACAGAGGAGGAACGGTTAAATGACGGACGGCTTCGGCACTCTTGCCGTACGCGCCTACACCGCCGCGGGCGCGCTACCAATTGAGGGGGCGGCGGTCAGAATCAAGGACTCCGGCGGCGAGGTGCTCTACTCTCTGACCACGGACAGGGACGGCACGACGGCGCCGGTATCTCTGCCAACACCGCTGAAGGCGCTTTCAATGACGCCGGGTGGCGTCGGCCTGCCCTATTCGCTATACGACCTTGAGATCGACGCCGAGGGCTACTATTCAAAGCAGATACGCGGCGTGGCGGTATTCCCCGGGGTGGCTTCGCTGCAGATCATAAATCTTATCCCCAAGGACGGCGAGGCGGAGGACTACCCTCGCGGAAATATAAACGTCATAATACCTAGAAATAACGATTTGGAGTAACGCTTATGCCTCTGTCACCAAGCATTCCCGAGCAGATAGTCGTCCATCTGGGCGCACCCGGCTCCGACGCACAGAACGTCACCCTCACCTTCGCCGACTACATAAAGAACGTAGCCTCAAGCGAGATATACCCCACCTGGCCCGAGGAGGCGCTGAGGGCGAACATTCTCGCTCAGATATCCGTGGCCTTGAATCGGGTCTATACCCAGTTTTACCGCAGCTCCGGCTACGACTTCGACATCACAAATTCCCCCGCCTACGACCAGACCTTCGTTTATCAGCGCGATATTTTCGGCAACATCTCCGAGCTTGTGGACGAAATATTCAACAGCTATATCCGCCGCGGCGACAATATAGAGCCCCTTTTCGCGGAATTCTGCGACGGAGTGGAGGTTCAGTGCAACGGCCTTGAGCAATGGGGGAGCGTCCGGCTCGCCGAGCAGGGGCTCGGCTATCTCGATATCCTCCGCCGCTACTATGGGAACGATATTTCCATCGTGGAGAACGTACCCGTGGAGGGGACCCTTCCAACGGCGCCCTCGGTCACACTCCGTGAGGGGGACACGGGACAGGACGTGGAGCTCATACAGCGCAGACTCAACCGCATATCGGCAAATTACCCCGGAATACCTAAGATCTATCCCACCGACGGCTTCTTCGGTAAGAGCACCACCGACGCCGTGAGAAAATTCCAGGAGGTATTCGGGCTTGAGCCTGACGGCCTTGTGGGGAGGGCGACCTGGAACGAGATACAGTTCATTTACAGCGCGGTAAAGAAGCTCTATTTCGTTAATTCAGAGGGACTGAATATCAGCGATATTTCCACCGCCTTCGGCGACAGCCTCGGCCCCGGCGACAGCGGCGAGGGTGTGCTCAGTATTCAGTATTATCTTGCCTACATCTCGCTTTTCGTACCTACGGTGAGCGAGGTGGCACTCGACGGCTCCTACGGACCCGCCACCGAGGCGGCGGTGCGCTCCTTCCAGCAGACCTACGGACTCCCCGTGACGGGGGTTGTGGACAGAGCTACCTTTGATCGAATGGAAAGCGTCTACTACGGCATAATCTCGGAGCTGGATTTCCGCTACCGCCCCGGGCGCATACTTCCCTTTCCCGGCCGCATACTCCGAGAGGGCATCGAGGGCAGCGACGTCAGAGTCCTGCAGGAATATCTGAATCTTATCTCGGAGAGCTACCCCGAGATACCGAGAGTCACCGCCGACGGGGTCTTTGGGCCTGCCACCGCCGAGCAGGTACGCAGATTCAAGGAGATATTCGACCTGCCGGGCACACCCGACAGAGTTGCCGCACCGGTTTGGAACGCCATAGCCAGCGTTTACGACGACCTTTACAGCGGCGGCACGGTAAACGAGGGACAGTATCCCGGCTACGAGCTATCCTGAGGAGAATATAATGTATAGAATCCATGACAAGGGCGAGGCCGTCCTGCGCCTGCAGATCTATCTGGACGGAATAAGAGGCCGCGGAGAGCGGGTCTATCAGAGCGAAAGCTACGACGAGAGGACGCGGGAGGCCGTGCGGCGGTTTCAGGAATCGCGGAGCCTTCCCGTCACAGGCGTTACCGACTACCTTACCTATACGATGATATATGAGGAATACCTGCGCCGAGTGGCGGCTGAGGAGGGGCGGTCGCTTTGGGGCGGCAGTATTCCCCTTCCCCTGTCCGAGGGCGCCGTCCACAGTGATATGGTACACTTAAACGAGCTTATCGCCTATCTTTCGGGCTATTACCGTATTCCACACGGTGTAAGAATAACGAACCGATTTTCTACCGCGACCGGCGACGCCGTACGCGAGCTGCGACGGATATACGGACTGCCCGACGGGCGGTGGGTGGATAATACCCTATACGGCATAATGCGAGGAGAGCGGGAGGCCCTGTCCCGACGTTCTGAAAACTGATTAGAGCTGATATCTTCAGGGCATAATTCCAAGACCAAAGCAAAACTTGTTCCGGGAGGTCTTTTATGGACGGAAAATTCACCGAAAAGGCAAAGCGGGCGCTGAACGAGGCGGTCACGGTTGCCGAAAGCTACGGTCACACTTATATCGGAAGCGAGCATTTACTGCTTGCTCTTTTGATGGTTGACAGCAGCTGTGCCTACGTAATACTGAAAAAGCACCGTGTCACCAAGGAGCGGCTGGACAGAGCCATCAAGGAATACTCGGGCATCGGCGTAAGAAGCGAGCTGAGCGCCAGGGACACCACCCCGAGGTGTAAGCGTATTCTTGAGGCCTCCCACAGAAATTCACGAAAATATTCCTCGGAGCAGATAGGCACCGAGCATCTGCTGCTCTCCATACTTGAGGAGAGGGAGTCGGTGGCGGTGAGGGTGCTTTTGCGCATTGACGCCGACGTCGGAGGCATCAAGGAGGATCTGATATCCTTTTTGCGAACCACGGAAAAGAGCCTCGGCGGCAGTGGGCGTGCGGAGCTGTCCATACCAAATCTCACGAAATACGGCAAAAACCTCACGGCTATGGCCGAGGCCGGCGCCTTCGACCCGGTCATCGGAAGAGAAAAAGAAACCGAGCGCGTTATACGCATCCTTACGAGAAAAAACAAGAACAACCCCTGCCTTGTGGGCGAGGCGGGCGTAGGCAAGACTGCCATCGTCGAGGGGCTGGCACAGCGCATAGCAAGCGGAAGCGTCCCGGCGACCCTGCTCGGAAAAACGGTCATAGCCCTGGACCTTACCTCTATGGTTGCGGGGGCAAAATACCGCGGCGACTTTGAGGAGCGGATAAAAAGCATTATGGAGGAGGCGGCGAAGAACAAGTCGGTAATCCTCTTTATCGACGAGCTGCACACCATCGTTGGCGCAGGCTCTGCCGAGGGTGCGATCGACGCGGCGAATATTATGAAGCCGGAGCTCTCCCGCGGAGATATCAGGATAATCGGCGCGACCACCCTCGACGAGTACAGAAAATACATTGAGAAGGACGGCGCCCTTGAGCGCAGATTCCAGCCTGTGAGCGTGGAGGAGCCGACCCCTACAGGAGCAACGGAGATACTTTTCGGCCTGCGCGAGCGATACGAGCGACACCACGGAATAAGCATCTCTGACGGGGCGATACGCTCGGCCGTTCGCCTTTCGGTACGATATATCCAGGACAGATTCTTACCGGACAAAGCCATTGACCTGCTCGACGAGGCCTGCGCAAAGGTTATCGTTTCTTCCTCGTCAAGCAGCAAGGAAATTCAGAATATCGAGGAAAAATTGCGGCAGATAAGCGCAAAGAAGGAGAAGGCGATCGCGGCGCGAGACTTTGAGGGAGCCATGCAGCTTCGGGATGCGGAGCGACTTTATACCACCGAGCTCGCGGGTGAATCGTCGCGGCTTTCGGGTGCGAGGGGTGGGCTTACCGTTACCGAGGAGGACGTGCGCGGAGTGCTGTCTGAGATAACCGGTATAGACCTCTCCGGTGTCTGCGGCGAGGAGCGCGGTGATATATATTCCACTCTCTCCGAGCGGATAATCGGCCAGGAGGCGGCAGTAAGGGCGCTGACCGCGGCGGTGCGCAGAAGCTACGCCGGGATAAACAGCCCCGACCGACCGAGGGGCGTATTTTTGTTCCTCGGGGAGAGCGGAGTCGGAAAGACCGAGCTTGCGGGGGCTCTCTCGGAGGCGCTATTCGGTGATGCCCTTTCGCTCATCACTCTGGATATGTCCGAGTATTCCGAGCCCTATTCGGTATCAAAGCTCATCGGCTCGGCGCCCGGGTACGTGGGGCACGACGAGAGAAAATCCGCTCTTGAGGCCGTCAGACGCCGTCCCTATTCGGTCGTACTGCTCGACGAGGTCGAAAAGGCGCATCCCGACGTGCTTTATCTGTTTTTACAGATCTTTGACAAGGGCTCCGTAACCGACGCCACGGGCAGAAGAATAAGCTTCAAGAACACCTATATCATTATGACCTCTAACGTCTGCGCCACCGCCGGCGGTACCCTTGGCTTTACCTCTGAGCGTGGGAGCGAGGATCTGCGCTACAGACTGCGGAGCTACTTCAAGGAGGAGCTGATAAACCGCATAGACGAGATAATCCTCTTTACACCCCCGGACGTAGCCACCCTTGAGCGTATCGCAAAAGCCAAGCTGAAGCAGCTCATCTCCCGCGCGAGCGAGCTGGGAGTACGGCTTGTCATCGAGGATGGCGTTTCTGCCCTGCTTGCCAAGGACGCAAGGGTGAAGGGCTCAGGGGCAAGGCCTCTGCTCAGGCTCATTTCCCTGAGGCTTGAAAATCCCCTGTCGGATATGATAGTCGGCGGCGGTATCGAAGCGGGCGCGGAGGTGTGCGTCACCGCCTGTGACGGCGAGATAGTGATAAGACAAAAGGAGCGCGCAGTTCCTTAAGCTCAGCCTTCCTCACGTGGGAAGGCTTTTATATTTTCTTGACTACGGCTTCCCACGCTCCTTTTTGACGCAAATACCTTCTTCAAATGTCGATTTTACAAGCTTTTGACAACTTTTCCTTCATTTTTTCCATTATAGCTATTGAAAAAGCGGCAGGAATATGTTATTATATTTATTAACGCGTAATAATTTTGCGACGAGGTGAATATAATGGAACCTGACATTTTACAAAAGATAGATAACGTGACGGAAAAGCTGTCAAAGAGCCAGAAAAAGCTCGCCGATGCCATCAAGGAGGATTACGACAAGGTGGCCTATCTCACCGCATCGAAGCTTGGCGAGATGGTCGGCGTTTCCGAATCCACGGTCGTACGCTTTGCAAGCGTGCTGGGCTTTGACGGTTATCCGGAGCTCCAGCGTGCGGTGCAGGAGCTTGTGAGAATGAAGCTCACACCAAACCAGCGCATCGAGATCACGAAAATGAGATTCGGTCACTCGGATATTCTGGAGTCGGTGATGGAATCCGACATCAACAGGATAAGATTCACCTACGAAACCCTTGACCGCGAGGGCTTTTACCGCTCTGTGGACGCCATTCTCGGGGCGAAAAACGTCTACGTGCTGGGCGCCCGCAGCACCGAATTTCTGGCGAAGCTCCTGGCCTACAACCTCGGGCTCATAATGGACAACGTCCGCTTCGTTGTTCCCACCTCCTCAGCCGAGGTATTCGAGCAGATGTTCTCCGTCGGTGAGCAGGACACGGTCATCGCCTTTTCCTTCCCCAGATATTCCTCGAAGATCGTAAACGCGGCACGGTTCGCCAAGAACAACAAGGCCACCGTCGTTGCCTTTACCGACTCGGATACGTCACCTCTGGCGGAGCACGCGGACTATCTGATAACCGCGCAGTCGGATATGGCGTCTTATATGGACACGCTGGTGGCGCCTCTCAGCATTATCAACGCCATCATCGTTGAGATAACCAGCAAGAAGGGCGAGGAGATCACCGCCCGCTTTGACGCCCTGGAGAAGATCTGGGACGAATACGACGTTTACACAAAGAGATAAATATGGATGATTTTAAGCAAATAAGGATAGCGGTCGTGGGCGGCGGTGCCGCAGGTATGATGGCCGCAGGAACGGCCGTGCTTTACGGCGCGGAGGTCACTCTTTTTGAGAGCACGGACAGGCTAGGCAAGAAGCTTGCCATAACGGGCAAGGGCCGCTGTAACGTAACTAACGACTGCACGGTGCAGGAGTTCCTTGAGAGCGTTACCAAGAATCCGAGGTTCCTCTACGCCGCCCTGAACGCCTTTTCCCCTGCTGATACGATAAGGCACTTCGAGTCCCTGGGCGTTCCCCTCAAGACCGAGCGCGGCAAGCGCGTCTACCCCACCACCGACAGAGCCAAGGATATCGTAGATGCTATGCGCAGCTACGCCGAGGGGGCAAGGACGGTCTATTCCAAGGTCAGCGCGATAAAGCGCGCGGAGGACGGCTTCCTCGTTACCGCAGGCGGCAGCACCGAGCATTTCGACAGGGTCATAATCGCCACCGGCGGTAAATCCTATCCGCTCACCGGCTCCGATGGCTCGGGGTACAGGCTGGCTATGCGCCTCGGTCACAAAATTACCGAGCTTATCCCCTCGCTCATTCCCATAGAGAGCGATTCCCCGCTCTGCGGACAGATGCAGGGGCTTTCCCTTAAAAACGTCGCCGTTACGGTAAAGGATAAGAACGGACGGACGCTTTATACCGACTTTGGCGAGATGATGTTCGCCCACTTCGGCGTGACGGGTCCCGTGATACTTTCGGCCTCAGCCCATCTTCGGGAGGCGGATATCTCGGAGCTGACGCTGGCGATAGACTTAAAGCCCGCCCTGGACGATAAGACTCTTGACGCAAGACTGCTATCGGACTTCGGAAAAAAGAGCAACAAGGATCTGATAAACGCTATGGGCGACCTGCTGCCCGCAAAGATGATCGAGCCCTTCGTCACCCTGACCGGCGTGGACCCGAGGAAGAAGGTCAACTCCATCACCAAGGAGGAGCGCCGCAGGATACTCTCGACCCTCAAGTCCCTCGAGATCCCCTTAAAGGGCTTGCGCCCCATTGAGGAGGCCATCGTCACCTCGGGAGGCGTTGACGTTTCGCAGGTCGTTCCGAAGAGCATGGAATCGAAGCTCGTCCCCGGACTTTACTTTGCCGGCGAGGTCCTCGACCTTGACGCTTACACAGGCGGCTTCAACCTGCAAATCGCCTTTTCAACCGGATATTTGGCGGGAAAAAGCGCGGCAGAATTTTAACTGACAACGACTACAAAGGAGATATAGAAATGGTAAGAATAGCAATTGACGGTCCCGGCGGCGCAGGAAAATCCAGCGTTGCGAAGGCTGTGGCAAGGGAGCTCGGCATTATCTACGTGGATACCGGTGCTCTTTACAGAAACATAGGACTTTATATACTTCGTGCGGGCATTGACCCGAAGGATAGCGAGGCCGTTGTGGCAGAGCTTCCGAATATCAAGCTGGAGCTCCGCTTTGAGGAGGGCAAGCAGATAATCCTTCTCTGCGGCGAGGATATGGGTGATAAGATAAGAACGCCCGAGGTGTCTATGGCCGCCTCTGCGGTAAGTGCTATCCCCGAGGTGCGCGAGTTTCTTCTCAAAATGCAGAGAGATACCGCGAAGAAAAACAGCGTTATTATGGACGGCAGAGATATCGGCACCGTCATTTTGCCTAATGCCGAGGTAAAGATATTCCTCACCGCCTCTCCCGAGGCAAGAGCCGAGCGCAGACACAAGGAGCTGCTTGCCAAGGGCTCGGATATCACCTACGAGCAGGTCTACGCCGAGATGGTGGAGCGCGACACCAACGACAGCACCAGAGCCGTCGCGCCCTGTGTGAAGGCCGAGGACGCCGTCCTCATTGATAACTCGAAGCTCACCGAGGAGCAGACCGCGAGAAAGGTCATTTCCCTTATCAAAAAGGCCGAAAAGAAGCAGAATAACAGGGTTTACGGCGTGGTAAAATTCTTTCTCCGTCCCATCTTCAAGTTCTTCCTCAATATTAGAGTTTACGGTGCCGAGAACGTGCCCACCGACGGCAGCGTGCTCCTCTGCGCTAACCACATTTCCGCCGTTGACGTATTCGCAATCGCGGCAGTCTGCCCCCGTCAGATAAACTTTATCGCAAAAAAGGAGCTCTTCTCCATTCCTGTCCTCGGCAGGCTTATAACTGCGGCAGGAGCGATCAAGCTCGACCGCGGCGGCAAGGACATCGGCGCTATCAAGAAGGCCATCGGCAAGCTCGAGGAGGGCCGCGCCGTTGCCATCTTCCCCCAGGGACACCGCTACCCCGGCGTTGACCCCGCCACCACTCCCGTCCGTAACGGCGGCGCTATGATCGCCTACCGCGCGGAGTGCGACGTGGTTCCCGTCTGCATCAGCATCAAGAAAAAGGGCAAGTACAGCCTCTTCCGCAGGACTGAGGTGCATTTCGGTAAGGTCATCAAGAACGAGGAGCTCGGCTTCCGCGAGGGCGGCCAGGACGAATACAAGGTCGCAACCGACAAGATATTCGGCGAGCTTCTCGCGCTCTCTGACCTGAGCCACCTGCCCGCCTATACCCCCGAGAGCCGTCTTGAGGGTAAGAAAAAGTGATAAATATTACACTTTCCGAGGGCTCCGGCTTCTGTCCCGGAGTCAGACGCGCCGACACCGAGGTGCGCCGCCTTATCGGGGAGCGGAGTGAGGGAGAGCTCGTCCTCACCCTCGGCCATCTTATCCACAACAGGCTCTATACCGAGGAGCTTTCCGCCCTTGGAGTCAGGTCCGTGACCCTCGACGAGGCGGAGCGTATCGCCGCGAGCAACCCCGACAGCCCCATAACGGTCGTTATACGCACCCACGGTATTCCCCTTCCCGACGAGGTGCGGCTGACCGAGCTCGCCGCAGAGCACGGCAAAATGCGGATAATTGATATGACCTGCCCCTACGTCAAGCGTATCCACAAGATCGCCGAGGAAAATACGGGCGATGATACCTTCTTTGTGCTTTTCGGCTCCGAGAGCCACCCCGAGAGCATCGGTATCATCAGTCACGCCAAGGGAGAGAGGCGCATTATATCCTCAGCCGAGGAGGCAGAGGCGCTGTCCATCGAGGGCAAAATACCCATTTTATGCTCGCAAACCACTCAAAATTTGTTAGAATTTATTAAAATTAAAAAAATTTTTGAAAAACTATATACAAACGCGAAAATTTTTGATACAATATGTAGTGTCACTGAAAATCGGCAGACGGAGGCTATTGAGATCGCAAGACGTTCTGACAGTATGGTCGTTATCGGCGGTCGTGACAGCTCAAACTCGAAAAAGCTCTATGAGCTTTGCAAGGCGGCCTGCCCTCGGACGGTTTTCATAGAATCGGCCTCGGAGCTGGAGCCCGGTTTCATCGACAGTTCAATTAATTTGGGAATAACCGCAGGTGCTTCCACGCCTGACGGTATAATAATGGAGGTTTACAAAACAATGGAAAACTTTAGTCAAATGCTGGAAGGCTCACTCAAAACTTTACATACAGGAGAAACAGTTACCGGTACCGTCTTCACTATCAGTGAAAACGAGATAAAGCTCGACCTTGGCGCTAAGTTCA
>CAZABU010000061.1:0-10606 GCA_964483225.1 uncultured Ruminococcus sp.
ATGGGTATCCTCGCGGCGGGCGAACGTGCAGTTGCGACCACTAACAGAAACTTCGTCGGCAGAATGGGCGACGTAACCAGCGAGGTATATCTCGCCAGCCCTGCGGTAGCGGCAGCGTCTGCGATTGCAGGAAAAATTGCCGATCCCAATTCCATTGTAAAAGCATAAAAAGGGGAGGATTTGTGAAGTGAAGTTTACAGGAAACGCAATTAAGTACGGTGATAACGTTGACACCGACGTTATAATCCCCGCAAGATATCTCAACACTATTGACAAAAAAGAGCTTGCCTCTCACTGTATGGAGGACATCGACCGCGACTTCGTGAAGAAGGTGCGCCCCGGTGACATTATGGTGGCCGGCAACAACTTTGGCTGCGGCTCCTCCCGTGAGCACGCGCCTATTGCAATTAAGGAAAGCGGAATCGCCCTCGTTATCGCCAAGAGCTTTGCAAGAATATTCTATCGCAACTCCATAAACATCGGTCTGCCTATCGTGGAATGCCCGGAGGCAGCAGAAGCCATTGACGCAGGACACGCGGTCGAAGCCGATCTTGATGCGGGAGTCATCAAGGATCTTACCACGGGCGAGAGCTTCGCCACCAAGCCCTTCCCCGAATTTATTCAGAAGATAATCGCGGCGGGCGGACTCATTGAGTCGATCCGTGCAGGCGAGATCAAGTAAGGAGTGATTTTATGAATTTCAATATCGCTTTGCTTCGCGGCGACGGTATCGGTCCCGAGATCGTGGACAGTGCCGTACGCGTGCTTCAGGCCGTCGGCAAAAAATACGGTCATAGCTTTAATTTCACACCTTATCTTATCGGCGGTGCGGCTATTGACGCGACCGGTGCGCCTCTGCCAGAGGAAACCGTTGCCGGTTGCCTTGCATCCGACAGCGTTCTGCTTGGTGCGGTTGGCGGACCTAAGTGGGACACTCTGCCCGGAAATCTTCGCCCCGAAAAGGCTCTGCTCGGTATTCGAGCAGCGATGGGGCTCTTTACCAATCTCCGCCCCGCAAAGCTCTACCCTGCCCTGAAGGACGACTGTCCTCTCCGCGCGGATATCGTAGAGAACGGCTTTGATATTATGATCGTCCGTGAGTTGACCGGCGGTATTTACTTTGGTGAGCGCGGCATGCGCGAGGGTAAGTACGGCGAGGAGGCCTACGACACCGAGTGCTATTCCCGTATGGAGATCGAGCGTATTGCAAGGGTCGCATACGAAACGGCAAGAAAGCGCGGCGGAAATCTCATCAGCATCGACAAGGCCAACGTCCTTGACACCTCCAGACTCTGGAGAAAGATCGTTCACGAGATGGAAGCTGATTACCCTGACGTAAAGTGCACGGATATGCTGGTTGATAATGCCGCTATGCAGCTGGTGCGCAATCCCGCGCAGTTTGACGTTATCGTTACCTCCAATATGTTCGGCGATATACTTTCCGACGAGGCATCGCAGATCACCGGCTCTATCGGAATGCTTCCCTCCGCGTCTCTTGGCGAGGGTACGCGCGGCCTTTACGAGCCTATTCACGGCTCGGCACCGGATATAGCCGGCAAGAATATCGCCAACCCCATCGCCACCATCCTCTCGGGAGCTATGATGCTTCTCTACTCCTTCGGTCTTAAGGAAGAAAGCGACGCCATCGTAAACGCTGTGGATGACGTGCTTAACGCAGGCTATCGCACCGCCGATATTGCACACGGCGGCGATGCACTCTCCACCACCGAAATTACCAACAAGATCATCGAACGCATCTGAAAATGAACAAGGTTAAAAAAATATACGAAAGACTGACGCTCTTCACCGTGTTCAGAGGTTTGCTTTCCTGCGAGCCCTTTGCAGCCTTTATGAAATACGCAGAGGCGGAGTGTGTCGCAGAAAAGAGAAAGAGCTACGCCGCTATGGTAGAAAGCATCTACGAGGGTGGCGGTGAGCTTTGCGCAATTGTGCGCCGTAAGCTCTTTGAAAACGAGAACGTCTACGTCCGTGCTATTGGCAGGGGTGAGAGTGTCAGTTCCTCCATCATTGCTTCGGTCAACCGCGAGCTTATCACCCTCTGTGAATTTGCGGCGCTGACTCCCGGCGACTTTTATCTTGAGCTTGGCGTATCCGAGCTTCCGGGCTTTGAGTCCCACGCCGCCGATCTTACCGCGGAATACGCACAGCGTGTAAACGAGATCGGTAAGCACGGCTACGGAATATTCGCCTCCAACGTGATGTTCTCGGTTGGCGACGGTGGCGAGATTCTGCCCATTGATTCTCCCGACGGGACGAGCCTTGACGATTTCGTTGGCTACAAGACCGAAAGGCAGAAGGTTATCGAAAATACAGCGGCATTTCTTGAAGGACGCCCCGGTGCCAACATTCTGCTCTACGGCGATGCGGGTACCGGAAAATCCTCAACGGTCAAGGCGGTCGTCAACCACTTCTTTGAGCAGGGGCTACGCCTTATTGAGATCAGAAAGAATCAGCTGCTGCTTCTGCCGAAGGTGATGGGCGAGATCAGCAAAAATCCGCTCAAGTTTATTATTTTCATCGACGACCTCTCCTTCCTGCAAAATGACGACAGCTTCAGTATGCTGAAGGCAATCCTAGAGGGCTCCGCCTCGGCAAGGGCGAAGAACTCGCTGATATACGCAACGAGCAATCGCCGTCATATCGTCAAGGAGACCTTCTCCGACAGAGAGGGTGATGATGTGCACAGAAACGACAGCGTGCAGGAAACTCTGTCGCTCTCGGAGAGATTCGGGCTTACGATCCTCTTTGCTAAGCCGGAGAAAAAGGTTTACCTTGAGATAGTACACGAGCTTGCCGCGCGCTACGGTATAGATATGCCTGAGTCGGAGCTGGACGTGAAGGCTGAGGCCTTTGCGCTCAGACGCGGTTACCGCTCTGCGAGATGCGCCGAGCAATTCATTGACAGTCTGCTTTAATTTAGTGAGGAAGATACAATGCTTACATTAGACAACGTTTATAAAGCCAGCTACGTGCTGAAGGACGTGGTGCGCGAGACCGACGTGATCTACGCACCGAAGCTCTGCCGAGATGCCGAGCTTTACATAAAAACGGAAAATCTGCAGATCACGGGCTCCTTCAAGGTGCGTGGCTCTTACTACAAGATGTCAAAGCTTACTGCGGAGGAAAAGGCGCGCGGCGTTATTGCCTGCTCGGCGGGTAACCACGCCCAGGGCGTTGCGCTTTCTGCGCAGAAGAACGGTATCAAGGCGGTAATCTGCCTGCCCGACGGAGCACCTATATCAAAGATCGAGGCAACCAAGAGCTACGGTGCCGAGGTCTGCCTTGTGGAGGGTGTTTACGACGATGCGTACAGACGCGCGCTGGAGCTTCGCGACGAGAAGGGCTACACCTTTATTCACCCCTTTGATGACGAGGACGTTATAGCCGGTCAGGGTACGATCGCGCTGGAGCTTATGAATCAGCTGCCCGACCTGGATGCGGTAATCGTTCCCATTGGCGGTGGCGGACTTATTTCCGGTATTGCTTACACCCTCAAATCTCTCAATCCTAAGGTAAAGGTCTACGGTGTTCAGGCGGCAGGCGCCCCCTCTATGGTGAACTCCGTCAAGGACGGACACATCGAGGAGCTGACGTCGGTTTCCACAATCGCGGACGGCATCGCGGTGAAGAAGCCCGGAGCACTCACCTATGATATAGTCAGCAAGTACGTAGACGATATCGTAACCGTCAGCGACGACGAAATTTCCGCAGCGATTCTCGCACTTATGGAGCAGCACAAATTGGTCACCGAGGGTGCCGGAGCTATCGCGGTAGCCGCCGCAATGTACGGTAAAGTTGACATTAAGGGCAAAAAAGTGGTCGCTTTGCTCTCCGGAGGCAACATTGACGTTACCATACTTTCGAGAGTTATCAAGCGCGGCCTGCTCATGTCCGGACGCACCTATCAGCTTATGGTCGAGCTCGTGGACAAGCCCGGCCAGCTCAAGAACGTTTCGAGAATTATCGCCGACCTCGGCGGTAACGTTATCGGCGTTCATCATGAACGTGCCAACGAAGGCTCCGACGTCAACGGCTGTTATCTTCGTATCGTGCTGGAAACCAGGAACTTCGAGCACATCGAGGAGATCAAGTCGGCACTTACCGACTTTGGATTTAAGCTGCTGTAATTTTTTGCAAAAAACAAAATAAATCCACGCAAAGGACTTGAAAAATCCGATTAACTGTGTTATAATAATTGGGCAATGAAACATGCCTGCATAGTTAAATGGATATAATAAACCCCTCCTAAGGGTTAGTTACAGGTTCGATTCCTGTTGCGGGTGCCATAATAAAAGAGCCTGTCCTTGCGGCAGGCTCTTTTATTATACCATCCTCACAGCGAACCTGCTCCGCAAGCATAAGCGACGCGGAACCAGGTTCGAATCATTGCTCCGTCGCTTCCGCGCCGGAAGCCTCGTAAGACGGAGCAAATTCCTGTTGCATGGCCTGTCCTTGCGGCAGGCTCTTTTATTATACCATCCTCACAGCGAACCTGCTCCGCAAGCATAAGCGAAGCGGAACCAGGTTCGAACCCCAGCCTCGCCGTTTCCCACGGAAACCTCGCAGGCGAGGCTGATTCCTGTTGAATGTACCAAATTTTCAAAAGGCATTCAATAACGGTTACTTATTTCTTTACTTTTTATGATTTTTTTCTCAATAATATCTTTACTTTTCGGCCGGGATATGTTATAATAAGTAAATATTCAAGGAGGTGTCGTATGTATTCTTATGACGGCTTAAATAATCTGCTCAAGGCAAAGGGCATGAAAAAATCCGAGCTTACGTCAAAACTCGGAATATCTTCTCGTACCATTGCTAAAATCGGAAAAGGAGAAAAGATTGCAGATAACGTTATCCTTCGCATATGCAATTTTTTCGGTTGCAGAAAGGAAGATATCATTACCGAAGTGAGCAACAATAAAATATTACAAGCCCTAAGGGAAGAAAAATACGCTAAAATCAGCGGCGGGGTATATCACGAAACACAGGTGCGCCTTACGTATAATTCCAACCGTATTGAAGGTAGCAAGCTTTCTGAGGATCAAACCCGACTTATTTTTGAAACGAACACAATCGGAGCAGAAGAAGGTGTTCCCGTTGATGATATTATCGAAACGGCGAATCACTTCCGTGCCATTGATTATATAATTGACTGTGCAGAAGAACCTCTTACAGAGGATATTATTAAAGCGTTGCATAAAATCTTGAAGACCGGCACAAAGGATTCTTATTTATCTTGGTTCAACGTAGGCGAATATAAAGCGAGAGCTAACGTTGTAGGCGGTCAGGAAACCACGCCTCCAACTAAAGTTGCCGGTGATATAAAGAAGCTTCTTGCAGAATATTCGCAAAACAGAGATATAAGCATTGATGATATCATCAAATTTCATCACGATTTCGAGAAAATCCATCCGTTCCAAGACGGCAACGGCAGAGTGGGACGTCTGATAGCGTTCAAGGAATGCTTGCGCTTTAATATCGTTCCTTTTATAATTGAAGATAGCAAAAAGATGTTCTACTATCGGGGATTAAAGGAATGGAACAGCGAGCAGGGATTTCTTAAGGAAACCTGTCTTGACGGGCAAGACACTTACAAAGCTTTGCTCCGGTATTTTGAGATACCGTTTAACGATTAATAGCAGATGATTTTACTTACGCCCCCGTTACATTCCCAAACGCCATAAAACACGAACAACCCACCAAGCGTAAAGCCTGCCTTCGGGCGGGTTTTGCGCTCTTTTTTGAAAGAAAATCACCTACATGCAGATAGCCTCAAACACTAAAAAAACTCCTAAGGGGTAGCTACAGGTTCGATTCCTGTATATGAAGCTCAAATTTACCAGCTCACATTATCGCTTTTTTCTTTTCACTATCTCCCCACAAACGATTTTGCTGCCGGCATTACCCGATGGCTGGGTGGTAAAATCGTCGGGTAATGAGTGAATTATGACTGTTCTGCCAATGATCTCATCAATGGTGAAGCGATCGGTGAGTGTTGCACCGAATGCATATCCGTTTGCGTTAAAAATAGGAGGTAAGTCACCCGCGTGGTATGGGTGAGGACATCCGCGCGGATTATAGTGAGTACCAGCGTCCGAAAATGGGTCGGCGATATCTCCGGTACAGCTTCCGCCCTCATGGATATGCATGGCGAATATAGGCGAACTACCAAAACCGGTCGAGGGAGGCAAACCGCGCACCTCGGTTAACACCAGCGTGCCATATGCACTATAAAAAAAGCGAACGGCGCCTATTATCTCCGGATATGAGTTGTTGCCAGCGATTATAGCGTAAGCATCGGGGCGTCGGTGTATTAAGGCTACAATATTTGGTCATCTATCTTTTTTGTTCACAAAGCACCTCCAAGTTTTTTATAGCATATGCATCCTTGCTTGCATATGTGTTTTTTACTTTAAGTATTGATTTTACCGTCAGATTGTGTTATAATAGATTAAAAATCTCTGGAAGGATATTATAAAATGAAGCTTCGTGACAAATTCTGGCTCTGGGGGCATCCGGAGGGCTGCTTTAACGAAAATAGATTTGAATGGGGATTCCACGGTGTATCGAGAATGACTCCGGTGGAGGCATGTATGTACCTGGGGATCCGACGCACCTTTATGGTACCGATGACTCTTACAGTCAACCGCAGGCAGTACAACAAGTCCTTCTCCTGCCTCTCCGAGGTGGGCTGGGAGTGCTTTGGTGCCGACGTTCACCCCGAGAAGATCGACCAGATTCTCGAGGAGGCAAAGGAATTCCCCAACATCACTACCGCCGTATTCGACGACTTTGTAGGCAAGGCAAAGACACGCCGCGAAAACGGTGAGGAGGTAAAGGCAGACGATCTCTACAAGGTATGCGACCGCTTCAATAACAATGACGTGCGCCCCATTACGATGTGGATGGTACTTTATACTCGCGAGTTCGGCCTTGACGAGGCAGAGGACATGGAAACAAAGAAGTACCTCGACCCCTTCAATGGCATCATTATGTGGACCTGGGAGGAGAAGGACGTGCCTCTTATCCCCGAGAAGTTCGAGATATTCAAAAAGCTGACCCCGAACAACCGCAGAATGTTCGGTTGTTATCTCTACAATTTCGGTGAAAGAAAGCAGGCAACGGCAGAGGCCGTCAAGTGGCAGCTTGATTTCTACCGTGAAAAGATCCTTGCTGGCGAGGCAGAGGGCGTTGTGCTCCATACCAACACTATGGCGGATATGGATTATGAGGCTTACGACGCGGCGATCGAGTGGATGAAGCTCCACGGTGACGAGGAAGTTTAAGATTTTTATCCCATAAAAAAGCGGAGTCTTGCGACTCCGTTTTTTTGCATTACTTGTAATCTTTGGTTTACAAAAGATACTTATTTTCTATTAAAAGCCGCTTTAACAGCAGAACGTACAGCTGCTGGAGAAACGTCTTTAGCGGGAACATTTTCCTTCGTCATTATTGCGGCTGCAGCACCTGCGGCCTGACCGGTTATGTAACAGCCCGGGATAACGCGAACACTGGCCTGCATCGCCCTGTCGGCGCCGATACATCTACCGGCAACGAGCATATTGTCTATCCCGCGAGGCACGAGGGCGCCGTAGGGTATGCCGTAGGATTCCCCGTCACCGTGGCGACAGGACACCGCCTTGTCAAAGCCCGCCATACCACTCTTATCGGGTGTCATAGGGTGGATATCAACGGGATAGGAATATCTGCCTATTTCGTCTTCCCTCTCGGTCATATCGTAGAAGCGGTCCACGGTGAGCATATCTTCGCAGCAGACTCTGCGCGACTCACGTATTCCAAGGAAGTTGGCCGTATCCATAAGAACTGCATTCCGGCAGCCCGGAACGTAACTTTTATAAAACGTCCTGTATTCCTCAAGATCGCGTCTGCATTCAAGCATAGCGCGAGTTATACTTTCACTATCGCAATCGTTGACACCGAAGGCATGACCGATATTGCCGGAGCCTACACCGACCTCGGGGAAGGTGGGCTTTATTCCGGGAAGACATGTATCGTACTTTGAAAGAACACCGTCAGCAAAGGCGCGCTCAAAGTGGTCGGCATCTCTGCCCTTCTGCGAAAAATCGACACCGCCCCAAAGGCTGCAAAGAGTGCCGGGCATCGTCGCTCCGCTTTCGTCTCCGTATTCGAAATCCAGACCTGCGGCGGCACAGACAGATGCGCTGCCCGTACAATCGACTATTGCACCCACCGAGATTGCATACATTCCCTCCGGGGCAGATACCACGGCATAGGCCGCCTTTCCGTCACGGACTACAACGTCAACCACTTTCGTATAAAAGCGTAGCGACACCCCGCTATCAACAACGAGCTCGTCATAAAGGAGCTTCAGCTCCTCGGTGCGGACAAGGTTCCATTTGCGCGTATATGCGCAGCTGCCGAAGAGTCGGCTGTGTATTATTTCGCCAAAGCCCTTTGCCAGAAAATTCTTTCCGTCGTCAAAATTCATCAGCTCAGGCACACCTGCAAGGGCACTCATTCCGCCAAGAGCGCCGGAAAGCTCAAGAAGCATAACGGATGCTCCCGAGCGCGCAGCTGTGACCGCCGCGGCAACGCCGGAGGGACCGCCGCCTACCACAAGCACGTCTACCGATGCACCTATCCTCAGCTCTTTTTCATATCTGACAGTACTCATTGTTCTACCTCTTTATCCGGAACGAGGGTGTCAGCCCCCACGCCCTCGTTATGCTTTTTGTTAAAGTACAGAACAAGCGCGCCAACGGCCATGATGATCGCAAAGGTAATGAGGTACCAGACGTTATCCATTTTATGCTTTATGATACTTGCCGCAACGATGACGCCGACACCAACGATGGAAAGACAAGGGAGCACGAAGCGCTTGACGGGGTGAAGATCACGCTCCTTTATCATCATTATAACAAGGATAGGAACGTACAGGGGGTAAACGGTGATTATTGGCAGCTCGGAGGAATCAAAGCCGTATTCATTTACTGCATCCCAGGGGAAGAAGCCTCCGCCTGCAAAAATAAAGTAACAGAACCAGATCGCGCAGGCAAGAAGCGCAAATGAGCAAGAATTGTGAGGCATATCCGTCTTTTTGTCTATCTGGCAGAATACGTCGGGGGCGATACCTTCTCTCCTCGCCGAGAGTGAATAGACACCGCGGCAACAGCCCAGCATAAGTCCGTTGAGCGTTCCAAGGCAGGAAACGACGACGAATACGTTTATGATAGAAGCGACCGTGCCACCGAAGAAGGAAAAGGCGACGGCGGTACCGTTATTCGTAACGTCGACTATATCTGCAAGACCGAGTATACCAACGTTATAAAGCGTATAAGCAGTTACGATTACAAGGGTACCGACGCAAAGCGCAATCGGCAGATTTCTTTTAGAATCCTTGATCTCGGAGTTTATGGCTGTTGCCACGATCCAGCCCTCATAGGCGAAGATCGTACTGCATATCGCAGGAAAAAGGCCGGTGCTGGCGGCGGGGGAGTTGATCGAGCCGACATCAGACGAAGTATCAAAGTTGGACAGTAGCGTACCGTTTATCAGGCCCGCGACCGTGCCGACTACGGCGATGAAGGCTATCGGGACGAGCTTTACCGCAGTCGAGGATATCTGAAATTTACCTGCAACTCGCGGAGCTATAGCGTTTATAAAGTAAGCAAGCACCAGATATACAAGAGCCAGCGTTATACACTCGGGGCTGTTGAGCGAGCTACTGAATGAGCCGTCGAGAGCGAAAAGAGGTGCCTCGATATAACCGAACAGAACGAGCGTATATCTGGCAGATACCCAAGCGAGCACCGAGGTCATAGCAGGGTAATAGATCATTGACATAAACCAGCCGACCATATAGGCGTAGGTCCCGCCGCAGGTAGCCTCGGCATAGTCAACGATGCCGTTCACCTTTTCGTATTTGGTCGACAGGACTGCAAACGTGGTGGCTATCACCACCATAATAAGACCGGAAATCAGCCATGCCAATATACTGTGAAGGGCATTTCCGTTAGCGGCGGCAAGAACGTCCTTTGCCTTAAAGAAAATTCCCGAGCCTATAACGATTCCAACGACCATACATATCGCCGTGAACAATCCGTATTTCTTTTTTAACTTTTCCAAAGCCGTTCCTCTTTCATAATCATAGAATAATCATTCATTAGTTATTTTACCACAAGTTTTCCCAAAGTCAATAGAATTTGCGGGTCGGGGCAAAAAGATAGTCAATTTTGCCAAAGCACATTACTATTTTTTATGCAAAATAACCTGCGATTCTCACACTTATGTATTACAATGGGAATTCTTTCAAAAGCTCCTGACTACTGCTTCGGATATACTTCGATAGAGGATATGATAGCCTTTGCAATCCGCCGCAAATGTTAACAAATTGTTAATTTTGTCAAAAAACTTTTTATTTCTTAAAATAAGTATGGAAATTGCGCGTTTTTTATGTTATAATAGTCGTTGCGATTGTGCCAGAGGCAGAAACAAGTTGCATTTTCGGTGCTTTTGCGGTGTAAAAAACGCTATAAAAACAAATTCATATATTTGGAGGACAAACAAAAATGGCAAAGAAGTATTGCTATCTCTTCTCCGAGGG
>CAZABU010000062.1:0-10471 GCA_964483225.1 uncultured Ruminococcus sp.
CGATTAACAAGAGGACAAAGGCGCTTATCCCTCTGCTCGTTCCTCTGTTCGTACCCGCCTTCAAGCGGGCGGAGGAGCTGGCGACGGCGATGGAATGTCGCTGCTACAGAGGCGACAAAAACCGCACGAAGCTTGTAAAGCTTCAGTTCCGCGCCGCAGATTATCTGTGGCTTGTCGGCTTTGCGCTGTTCGTCGCCGCGATAGTTTGCCTCTCCGTCCTGCCGTATAGGATAGAATCCTTCGGTATTGTCTACGATATCCTTTTCTACAAAGTCTAAAGATCCCATAGGAGAAGCCGATGAAATATTTTGCTAAAATCAAATATCTTGGCACGAGCTTTCACGGCTTTCAGGTTCAGCCTGCGGAGCGTACCGTGCAGGGCGAGCTTTGTGCGGCCTTGGAGCAGGCGCTGGGTCATCCCTGTCGAGTTACCGGCTGCAGCCGCACCGATGCGGGCGTTCACGCCAACGAGTTCTGTCTGACCGTCGAGTGTGAGGGCGCTACCGTTCCGCCGGATAAGCTGCCGGTGGCCGTGGCACGCTTTTTGCCAAATGACCTCTCGCTCTACCACGCCGAGGGATGTACTGCGGATTTTCACCCGAGATACGATGTAAGAGAAAAGGAATATCTTTACAGGATAGTCAATTCCCGTATATACGATCCCTTCGATTTCGGCAGAGCCTGGTTCTTGCCCCGTCCCGTCAGCAAGGACGGACTTAAAAGAATGAGAGCGGCTGCAGAGCGCTTTGTGGGTAGGTACGATTTTTCCGCCTTTATGTCAGACGGCTCGGATACCGAGGATAGGGTCAGATGCGTTTCTGCTCTCACCGTTGAAAGACAGGGAGATTTGATTGAAGTACGTATACGCGCCGACGGATTTTTATACAATATGGTGCGTATAATAGTCGGCACGCTTACCGAGGTTGCCTTCGGCAGATTTGAGCCGGAGGATATCCCGAAAATAATAGAATCCCGCAATCGGGCGAAGGCCGGAATGACGGCGCCGCCGGAGGGTCTTTATCTCAATCGCGTGTTTTACTGATTTCCTCATTTACCTAAAATTGCATAGCTTGAAAATAACTCCGTGGGGCAAGATTAAAAAAACGCCTCACGGAGGTTTTCTTTATGAAAAAAGTCCTGAAAGCCGTCGCGCTGATCCTCGTAGCGGTAGCCGTCCTTGCTGCCGTGCTGACCTGCGCGCTTATTATATACTCTCACAGAACGCTGAACTTTGACGGCGACGAGCAGCTTTTTGAGCGCTCGCTTAAATGGGAGAGCACGGCCTTTTACGCAAGCGCAGACCCGTACGGAGCCTATGCTCCGATAAAAATAGAAACCGCAGGCACTCTTGAGAAGCAGTATTTCCCCTTGGAGCAGATGTCCCCGTATCTTATAGACGGCTTCGTGGCGGTGGAGGACAGAGGCTTCTGGGAGCATAACGGTGTGGACCTGAAGCGCACCCTTGCCGCCGCGGTGAACTACGTATTCAGAACGAAAAAGCTCTTCGGTGGCTCCACAATAACCCAGCAGGTGGTAAAAAATATCAGCGGCGACAGCGGACTCACCCTTACAAGGAAGCTCTCAGAGATACTGCGCGCCGGTAATCTTGAGCGAAACTATTCAAAAGAGGAAATTATGGCAGTCTACCTCAACGTAATACCGATGAGCGAGAATATCTACGGCGTTGGCAGGGCGTCGCTTTCATACTTCGGCAAAGAGCCGTCGGAGCTTTCGGTGGCCGAGGCGGCGACGCTTATCGGCATTACCAACGCTCCCACCGCCTACAATCCTTACACGAATCCCGAAAAGTGCCTCGAAAAGCGTAACCTTGTACTCTCCGTAATGCACAGAGAGGGGGTTATAAGCGAAGATGAATATAAGTCGGCCACCTCCGAGCCCCTTGAGCTTTTGCCGCGAGAGCGCGACCGCGGTGGGTATTCATCATGGTTTGTCGAAACGGTGATCGACGATGCGTCGGCGGACCTTGCCGAGCAGCTCGGGCTTTCCGTCGGCGCGGCTCGTATGCTTCTCCTTGGTGGCGGATATTCGGTATATACCACGATGGATACGGAGCTTCAGGCGATTCTTGAAGAATATTTTGAAAATGAAGATAATTTCCCGGAGCAGATACGTGACGGTCTTAATTACTCTATGGTCGTCTGTGACTCCGCCACCAACGAGCTGCGAGCCATAGTAGGCAGAGTGGGAAAAAAGGAGGGGAACCGTCTGCTGAATTACGCCACCGTTCCGCACACGCCTGGCTCGGTGCTGAAGCCTCTTGCACTCTACGCGCCCCTGATTGACGAAGGACAGATAAGCTGGTCTACTGTTTTCGACGATGTTCCCACGGATTTTTACGGATCCGACGGAGAATATCGCCCCTATCCGCGAAATTCACCCGATATTTACGACGGACTTACCACCGTGGCCGACTCGGTTCGCCTCTCCAAAAACACCGTCGCCGTAAGGCTCTACAAAATGCGCGGTGCACGCAGTACCTTCGATACCTTGCGCGACGGCTTTGGCTTCAGTACCTTGGTGGAAAGCCGCGTTAACGGTAATGGCGGCACACTTACCGACTTGAGCGTAGCACCTCTTGCCCTCGGTCAGCTCACCGACGGCGTATCGCTCAGGACACTAACCGAGAGCTTCGGCGTATTTTCCGCTGACGGAGAACTTCATACCGGGCGCTCCTACGTTCGCATTATCGATTCCGATGAAAATACGGTTATCGAAAAGCAGAGCGAGTCTAAAATACTCTTTTCTCCGTCCACCGCGAGGATAATGAATAAGCTCCTGCAGGGGGTGACCGACTCGGGCACCGCTGCTCGCGTAACGCTGAAAAGCCTTGTCGATACAGCCGGAAAGACCGGGACCTCAGGCGGCTCACTTGATAAGCTTTTTATAGGCTACACCCCCTACCTCTCTGCCGGAATATGGTGTGGCTACGGGGACGGGGACAGGGCGGTCGGCACACTCTCAAAAAGCCATATTGCGATATGGGACGAAATAATGACCGAAATGCACAGGGCGAGAGGCTTTGCGGACAAGGGGAAAAGCTTCTCCACCGACGGACTACTATACCGTCCCTTCTGTAAGAGAAGCGGCGAGCTCTACTGCGACAAATGCCTCTACGACCCCGAGGGCTCCACCCTTGCTTACGGATGGTTTGCACCGGGAAATATGCCGAGCAGACTCTGTGACCGCCACATACTGTGCGAATACGATACCGTTACGAAATCGGTGGCAAATGCCGACTGCCCGAGAGAGGATATCGCCCGCGTTTCGCTTTTGCTGATAAGCGACAGAGCTTTCCCGACGGAGATTTTTGTGACCGACGCCGAATTCGCTTACAGAGAAACAGCCCTGCCGCATTCCACCGACGGCGAGCACCCATTCTTCTATTACGCCTTGCCCGAGGGAGAATACGCGGGCATCAGCCGTCGAAAGCGTCAGTTCAACGCAGGCTGTGAGCATCAAAGGGAAAATTGAAAATATCGCTTTACTTTTCCTTTCTTATATGGTAAAATGGTCTTATCAGAAGGAAAGGGGAGTGCTATGGAATACGAGATAATTTATTCCGACAGACGGACTCTCGCCCTGTCCGTAAAGGACGGCAAGCTTATCGTCAGAGCTCCGCGCCGCACCCCGATGAAAAGGATAGAGCAGGCCGTCGCATCTCACAGAGAATGGGCGCAGCGGCATATAGAAAAGCAAAAGAAAAAGGCGGCCATGACCGACTCGCTCACCGAAGAGCAGATATCCGCTCTGAAGAAAAACGCCAGAGCCGTTTTGACTGCTAAAACGGACTATTTTTCCAAAATTATGGGATTGAAATGCGGCAGAATTTCCATTACGAGCGCAAAGACCCGCTTCGGCTCCTGTAGCTCAAAGGGGAATATTTCCTATTCCTACCGCCTGATGCTCTATCCCGAGGAAGCGATAGATTACGTGGTGGTGCACGAGCTTGCTCACCTTTTGGAGATGAATCATTCGCCGCGTTTTTACGCCATCGTGTCAAAATATTTACCCGACTATAAGCGCCGCGCAAAGCTGCTGAAGAACTGACGGAGGAAGCTATGAACGATAAGAAAAATACCGCCACCCCCGGACTTGAAATAGACGACGGAATAGTAGTAAAATACTTCGGCGATTCCGACGAGGTCGTGATTCCCGACGGTGTCAGCATTATATACGAGGCCGCCTTTTTCAGGAAGGGTCATATAAAGAAAATAACAATCCCGGAAAGCGTTACCGAGATTGGAGATTACGCATTTTACAGAGCGGGAATGAAGGAGCTTACCCTGCCGCGCGGCCTTAAAAAAGTGGGTGACCGCGCCTTTATGCAGTGCGGATTTCATTCGGTCGAGATACCCGCAGGCCTTGAAGAAATGGGCAGGGAAGCCTTTTGCGACAGCTTCTACCTCAAGCGCGTGACGCTCTCCGAGGGGCTTGCCGTCATCGCACCACGCGCTTTTTACGGCTCCTACGCCTTGTCCGAGGTGGTTATTCCGGGCAGCATCCGCGCGATTGCCGAGGAGGCCTTTTATTACTGTAAGTCCCTTTCCCGCCTGACTCTCTCCGAAGGCATTGAGGAAGTGGGTCGCGCAGCCTTCGCGGAGGCGGGAAAGCTGCGCACTCTCTCCTTGCCGTGCACAATGCGCAGGATAGGGGACAGAGCCTTTGAAAAATGCCTGATGTTGACCGAGCTTCACCTTAATGACGGCCTTGAGTATATCGGAAGGGAGGCTTTCTTTGATACTCCGTACCTTAGAGAGGTGCGTATTCCCGACTCCGTAAAGTTCATCGGCAAAAACGCCTTCCCCGACCGAAAGACCTTGACCCTTTATTGCTCCGATCCCGGGTGTATCCCCGCCGAATGGCAGCTTGGAAAGAATATAAAAATCAAAAAAGGCTGACGCTGCGTCAGCCTTTTTTATGAGTAAGCATCAAAATTTTAATTTAATATTGAAAAAAACGTTTTTCTGTGATATAATTAGGTCGCTACACAAATCGAATATCTTTAGCCAAGAGTACGCATTTTATATGGTAAAAATGCATACTCCCTTTTCTGCGTGCTTTGGCTAAGTAGACAAGATTTGTGTAGCAACAATTGGAGATGCGTTTTTCGTGCGTCTCTGAACGGGGCGCACTTTTTTGTTTTTTTAGTGCAAGTTTTGTCCGGAATTGTTAATATTTTTTGAATTATTCCGCATTATCCGCGGTAGGAGAAAGTTTTGTCCACTCGCGAAGTGTATAATTAATATAGAGACTGTTTAATTAAAGGAGTAGGAATATGGAAAAAACGATAGCAAAGAAAACCATTATAGTTTACGTACTGAATGTCCTTAAGTATACGTCAAAGGAAAGACCTGTAACTCAGACGGATATATGTAAGTATCTGAACGATATTGACGTTTTTTGTGACCGTAAGACCGTGGGCAGAAACATTGAATATTTACGGCAGATAGGATATCCGATAGAACGTATCAACGGTAAAGGCGTTTATATAGATAAGAATAAGATGTCTGCAAGCAAGAACAAATTCATTATATAACAACAAAATACAAAGGAGAAACAAAATGTACGTAGGTCAGTCAATTTACGCGAGAACTCACGCTCAATTCCTAAACGAGGTTGTAGGCACAAATTACAAGCAATGGATGAAAAGTACATATCCCTTATCCGATTATAGCGATATTTGGATGATCCGTTTCACCCCCGAAGGTATAAGTAATGCCGGCTGGATAAATACGCTTTCGCAAAACGGAAAGCTTTTGGAGGAGCGTTTGATTGCTGCTGTATATCCGAGCCATAAGCGAGGATTGTTCGCAAGAACAAGAGTTGTTTTCGAGATTGTGGAGACACCTTATTCCGGTAGGGAATACGTATTCAAAGGTGTATTTAAGTGCACAGAATGTACCAGGAGCTATCACAAATGGTATAGAGTATCCGACGAATTTGAAAACGTAGACGTATATAAGTGAGGTAGCGATATGGTTTTGGGGATTGTTTTGGTAGCGCTTCAGATTATAGGGCTTATTCCGTCCATAATTCTCGGAGAAAATATTTTTGCAGGTGGATTGTTTTTTCTTCTCGGTCGATATTCCTTTGGTATCGTCGGCACAGTGTTGATAATCAGAGGGGTTAAAAAAAGGAGAAGTAAGAAATGATAAAATGGCAGGACTCAGCTTTGCGAGCCCTGCCAAATTTTTATATTTCAAGAGTATGACTAACGAGTCTATCCCCCTCGTAGCACAGCTTCAGCGAAAAGAACCTGTCCTCGGTGTCAAGGAGCTCGAAGAATATCTTATCCCCCTCCCAGATGGGCAGTGAAGCTACTCGCGACTTTTCCACCCATTCGGGTACACCCTCGTCGCAGTCGTAATTGATCTCGCCCTCGTAGCCCGAGGCGGTAAACAGATGCATATATTCGGTGCCGTAAAGGTTGGACACGAAGGTGACGATGCCTCTGTAACGCAGTCCGATAGGAGTGACACCCACCTCCTCGCGTATCTCTCTGCGCGCACAGTCAAAGGGGCTCTCGCCAGCCTCCAGCTTGCCGCCAATGCCCACCCACTTGTCGTGATTTTCGTCATGTACCTTTTTTATGCGGTGAAGCATAAGATATTTGCAGTCCTTCTCTATATAGCAAAGCGTCGTGTTTTTCATACGCATCTCCTCAAAATTTCCTGTAAATCCATTTTATCACCGCATCCCACGCCTGTCAAGTAAAAAAATATGTGTACTAAATGTTAAAAATGAATATTTTTTATTGACTTTAACGGTCATTTGTGTATAATAGTTAAGTGGTTAATTATTAAGCGCTAAATTATCTTTGAAAAGGAGATTTTTTTTGGATAGTAAGATAACGCGCGCCGTGGATATGATGATCAGGACCGATCATATGCACAAGAGCCTTATCGACGGCATCGTAAAGGACATAGGAATACACCGTACACAGCATAGAATGCTGATGCACATAGCAAGGCGCGGTATGCTCCCGTCACAAAAGGAGCTTGCAGAGCACCTGAACGTTACCCCCGCCGCCGTGACCGGCGCGCTCAAAAAGCTGGAGGCGGACGGCTACGTAAAGCGTACCCTCGGGCAGGATAACCGTTATAACGAGCTTGAAATAACCGAAAAGGGAATAGAGGTAGTCAATCGCACCAGAGAGCTCTTTTCCGCTGCTGACAAGGCCTGCTTTGACGGCTTTGACGAGAGGGAGCTTGATACTTATATTGCCTGTCTTGAAAAGCTCCAGAGCAACATCAGGCGTCAGACCGAGCTTGAAAACCAAGGAAAGGAACCAAGAAAATAATGAAAAGATGGTTGAAATACGTAAGGCCTTATCTTAAATCCTTCATACTAGGCCCCCTCGGTATGATCGTCGAGGTAATAGGCGAGATGTTTATGCCCCTGCTCCTTGCGGAAATAATAAACCGCGGCGAGGAGGGCACACTGAACGTAGGTAACAGCATCGGAATCGCCTCCTTGCTTATAGTCATAGTTCTTATGATGATGGCGGGCGGAGTATGCGGCGCATATTACGGCTCGAAGGCGTCGGTCAATTTTGCGGCGGATCTTCGCCGTGACGTCTACGCGAAGGTACAGGATTATTCCTTTGCAAATATTGATAAATTCTCCACCGGCTCCCTCGTTACCAGAATGACCAACGATGTGACCCAGATACAGAATTTCGTCAATATGCTTCTCCGTATGGCACTCAGATCGCCGGGTATGCTTATCGGCGGCGTTATAATGGCGGTGAGCCTCAAGCCCTCACTTGCCGTAGTGCTGGCGGTGACCATTCCTCTGATGATAATAGTCATTCTTATGCTTATCCGTATCTCCTTCCCCAGATTCAATATTATGCAGAAGAAGATAGATAAGCTCAATTCCACCGTCCGTGAGAACGTCACCAACGTGAGGGTTGTAAAATCCTTCGTGCGTGAGGATTTTGAGATCGAGAAGTTCGGGGAAACCAACGCCGATCTGAAAAATTCGGGTATGCGCGCCGTGAAGGTAATGATTCTTATGGGCCCCATTATGAACCTGTTTATGTACGCAACGGTCATCGCCGTTATCTGGTTCGGCCACGGTATCGTTCTTTCCGAGTCGGGAATCACCGGCGGTATGCAGGTCGGTGACCTCAGTGCGTTCATCACCTACACCACGCAGATCCTGTCCTCGCTTATGATGGTTACCATGCTCCTTATGACCTCCTCCAGAGCCCTTGCCTCGGGCAGGAGAATATGCGAGGTCCTTGACGAGGATATCGACATAAAGGATACCGAAAACGCAAAAGCGGGCACGAAGATCCGATCCGGCGAGATAGAATTCAAGAACGTAAGCTTCCGCTATTATAAAAACAGCGAGGAGGCCGTCCTTGACGGTATAAGCATCAGGATACCCGCAGGCTCCACCGTCGGTATTATCGGCTCCACCGGCTGCGGAAAGACGACTCTCGTTTCTATGATACCGCGCCTTTACGACGTGGACTGCGGCGAGGTGCTTATCGACGGTGTAAACGTTAAGGACTATCCCCTTGAGGGTTTGCGCGACGGCATCGGTATGGTGCTGCAGAAGAATCTGCTCTTCTCCGGTACCATCGCCGAGAATCTTCGCTGGGGCGACGGTAACGCCACAGACGGAGAGATAAGGCTCGCGGCTCAGCATTCTGCCGCTGATAAGTTCGTTTCCACCTTTGATAACGGCTACGACACCCTTCTTGACAAGGGCGGTATGAACCTCTCCGGAGGACAGAAGCAGAGACTTTGTATAGCAAGAGCGCTGATCAAAAAGCCTAAGATACTCATTCTCGATGACTCCACCAGCGCTGTGGATACCGCCACCGAGGCTCAGATCAAGGAGGCTCTTTCCGGCGATCTTCCCGGCTGTACCAAGATAATCATAGCTCAGCGTATAAGCTCCGTCAGCCACGCTGGTATGATCATAGTTATGAACGACGGCAGGATCACCGGCGTCGGCACTCACGGTCAGCTCCTTGAGAGCAACACCGAGTATAAGGAAATATACTATTCCCAGATGGAAAGCAACGGAAAGGAGGCGTAAGATAATGGCAAGAACATTAGAAGAGCTTCGTAAGCAGTATAATAGCGTCTCCCACGGAATGTCGCTTCGCGGCGGCGGACCCGGCCGTGGCCCCGGCCCCGGAGCCAAGGGGAAGCCCAAGGATATTGGCAAGACCGTAGGCAGATTGCTCTCCTACGTAGGCAAATATAAATTCAGACTTATTCTCGTACTCCTGTGTATGGTACTGACCACAGTTTCCTCGCTTTGCGGCGGATATCTTATCGTACCTATCATAAACCGCATAACTCTTGAGATAAATCCCGACGCGCCGATGGAGCCCAGCAGAATAGCCGAGCTTGCCGACGGGATCATCGAGAGCTTTGTCGGTACCGGCTTTATATCCTCACTGATGGGGAATACCGCCTCGGCGATAACGGTCTACGTGATTGCCGCACTCATAATCCTCGGCAGTGTTTATATGATATCGGCACTGGGCAGCTACGTGCAGTCGAGGCTGATGCTATCCGTATCTCAGAACTCCATTCAGCGTATACGCGAGGATCTTTTTGAAAAGCTTCAGGCGTTGCCCGTAAGATATTTCGACTCTCATCCCACGGGCGAGATCATGAGCCGCTTTACCAACGACATTGATAATATCGACGTAATGCTGAACAACTCGCTGACCTCTATCGTCAGCGGAACTATCAGCCTTGTCGGTACCTTCATCTTTATGCTTACCACCAACGTTTGGCTCACTCTCGTCACCGTGGTATTCATTCCCTTGCTCATATTTGCCGCAGGGGTGATCGGAAAGAATTCCTCAAAGTATTACGGAGCCCAGCAGGCAGCCCTCGGTGCCGTGAACGGCTATATTGAGGAGAGCATCAGCGGTCAGAAGGTGATAAAGGTCTTTAACCATGAGGACGAGTGCGTTGATGAGATGACCCTTCTTAACGAGGATCTGAGACAAAAGCAGGAAAAGGCGCAGTTCTGGGGCGGTGTAACCGGCCCGATCATGCACAACATCAGTCTGATCTGCTACGCCATCACCCTTGGCGTCGGCGGTATTCTTATTTTCCTTACCGGCTTTACTCCCGGTGAGCTCACCGCCTTTGCCAATTATTCAAAGCAGTTCTCCATGCCCATAAACCAGATATCCATGCAGGTGTCCACCCTCTTCGCAGCCCTCGCAGGCGCGGAGCGTGTGTTTAAGGTTATGGATGAGGAGCCGGAGGCACCCGACTGCCCGGAGGCTCGCGAGGAGGAGATCAGCGGACACGTGGTATTCGAGAACGTCACCTTCGGTTATCTTCTCGATGTAACGGTGCTGAAAAACGTTTCTCTTTATGCAAAGCCGGGGCAGAAGATCGCCTTCGTAGGCTCCACCGGCGCGGGTAAGACTACGGTGACAAATCTCCTTAACCGCTTCTACGAT
>CAZABU010000063.1:0-10413 GCA_964483225.1 uncultured Ruminococcus sp.
TGCTCTGCCGGAGCAGAAGAGCATAGGAGAGTCAAGCTGCTCGTTGGTAGCATCAAGCTCCAGAAGAAGCTCCAGCACCTCGTCGCCGATCTCATCCAGGCGGGCATCGGGACGGTCGATCTTATTCACGACAACGATGACTCTGTGATTCATAGACAGCGCCTTCTCAAGCACAAAACGGATCTGAGGCATAGGGCCCTCAGCCGCATCGACAAGCAGAATAACGCCGTTCACCATCTTGAGGATTCTCTCGACCTCTCCGCCGAAGTCGGCGTGACCGGGGGTGTCTATAACGTTGATCTTAACGTCCTTGTAGTGAATTGCTGTATTCTTTGCGAGTATTGTTATTCCGCGCTCACGCTCCAAGTCGTTCGAGTCCATGACTCGGTCCTCCATCTCCTGGTTTTCGCGGTAAATACCGCCCTGTCGGAGCATCTCGTCAACGAGTGTGGTCTTTCCGTGGTCTACGTGAGCGATTATGGCAATGTTTCTTAAATCGGTACGCTTCATCTTTCGTTACCTTTCGACAAATATAAATTTCAACCTTGTTATTATAGCACAACGATTAGAAAAATGCAATATTTCGGCGAAAAAATCTTTAATATTTGCGCGCATGACCGCCAAGCTTCTTGTACTTGGAGGGCGGTATACCAATTTTCTCCTTAAAGAAGGTGCTGAAGTATTTCACGTCGCCAAAGCCCGAAAGCCGCGCCACCTCCTCCACGGAGCTCCCCGCCTCGCCAATAATACGCAGGCGTAGGATAATCGAAGCTCGTTAATGTATTCAAGGGGCTTTTTTCCGTAGATCTCGAAAAAGATTCTTCGAAAATAGGTGTCGCTCATAAATGCCCTTGAGCATATCTTCTTTACGGATAGCCCCGGGTCGGTATATGATGAATGCAGATATTCCACGGCGTCCTTTATCTTAACATACTTATCACGGGTGGGATGGGAATTGCTTTTTGCCAGCTCGTATACGATTCTATAGAATATTGAAATCGCCTTGAAATAATATCCATCCTCCCTGCCGTTCCAGACCTCAAGCAGCTCGGAAAATGTGGGCAAACAACTCCGCTGTCATGACCAGAGAAAAGAATTCGAGAAACGTCCTCTACCCCGGGTTATGGTGTACCGACTCCGATGCAGATACGATCGCATATAACTGCGAAACGGGAATGCCGGCCATAAGCATCAAGAAGCAAGAGGGGTATACGTCCGTCTACTGTGCATCAAGATACGTGGGTACCGATGTAATACGCGGCATCGCCGAATTCGCGGGTTGTCACATCTACTCCGGCACCGAGGACGTCACTTACATTGGTAGAAATTATATCACTATCCACGCATCAAGCACCGGAGAAAAGCAAATTTCTCTTTCCAAACCTGCATCCGCATACGAAGTGTATGAGAATAAATATTACAGCAATAACAGCTCGGTCATTGTCGCCAATATGAAATTCGGAGAAACAAAAACCTTTGAGCTGAAATATAAATAGAAAAACGCAGGTTTTACAAAACGATTTTGATAATTATAAAAAACACGGTCAAGACACAAAACCAATGTGCCCCAATCGTGTTTTTTATTGGTTAGGACTAAATTAAGCAGTCCCTTTTCACCTTAATCTATGACTCTTACCTTGATTACACCGTCAATAGCCTCGATCTTGGAAACGACAGCCTCGGGAACTGCAACGAGAGTTTCAACAATGGTATAGGCATAATCGCCCTTAGAGCCGTTGGAAAGGTTCTCGATGTTGATGCCCTCGGCGGAAACGAGTCCGGTGATCTGCGCGATCATATTTGCAATATTCTTGTGGCAAATACAAATTCTTGCCGCACCCGTATGGGGAATGGAAACTGCGGGATAGTTGACGGAATTTTTGATATTTCCTGTGGTAAGGAACTCAACAAGCTCCTGCGCCGCCATAACCGCACAGTTATCCTCGCTCTCAGCGGTAGATGCGCCAAGGTGGGGAATCGATACCGTATTTTTTGCGCCGATCATATCAGAAGTGGGGAAATCGGTAACGTAAGAGGCTACCTTTCCGCTCTCGAGTGCAGCTTTCATATCCTCTGAGTTAACAAGGTCGGCTCTGGCAAGGTTGATGATACGGACTCCGTCCTTCATCTTTGCGAGAGTTTCCTTATTGATCATACCCTTGGTAGTGGGAGTGGAGGGAACGTGGAGGGTGATATAATCAGCAGCGGCGTAGATCTCATCGTAGGTCTCCGCAGGATGGACTGCGCGAGAAAGATGCCAAGCCGCGTTGACGGTAATGTAAGGGTCACAGCCAACGACCTTCATACCGAGATTCTTCGCAGTATTGGCGACAAGGCCACCGATAGCGCCAAGGCCGATAACGCCCAGAGTCTTACCGAGTATCTCACAGCCGGCGAATTTCGACTTACCCGCCTCTACGGTCTTTGCGATAGCAGGATCGTCGGCAATAGACTCCGCCCACTTGATACCTCCGACGATATCACGGGAAGCAAGGATCAGCGCCGCGATGGCCAGCTCCTTTACACCGTTTGCGTTAGCACCGGGAGTGTTAAAGACGACTACACCGCGCTTCGCGCACTCGTCGAGAGGAATATTGTTTACACCTGCGCCCGCTCTTGCAATTGCGGCAAGCTCGGGATTGAACTCCATTTCGTGAAGGCTGGCCGAGCGCACCATTATGGCGTCGGGAGCATCAGTCGAATCGGATATTTCATACATATTTTTATCAAAAACTTCCAGACCGCAGGCTGCGATCTTATTCATAAGCTTGATCTTTTTCATACTTTTGTTTACACTTTCAAGTTATTTTGCCGATATTACATCTGAACCTTGGGGTTCTCTTCTGCGAATTTCTTCATAAAATCTACAAGCGCCTCAACACCGTCATATGGCATAGCGTTATAGATGGATGCGCGCATACCGCCAACGGACCTGTGGCCCTTGAGATTCTTAAGGCCCGCAGCGTCAGCCTCCTTAACGAACTTCTTGTCGAGCTCGGAGTCACCGGTAACGAACACAACGTTCATCATAGAACGGCACTTCTTATCAACGGTAGAGGTATAGTAGGACTGTCCGTCAAGATAGTCGTAAAGCAGGGACGCCTTCTTCTCGTTCTGGCGCTTCATCTGCTCGAGGCCGCCGTTTTCAAGAAGCCAGTCGAACACAAGCTTTGCCATATAAATAGACCAGCATGGGGGAGTGTTATACATGGAGCCGTTATCCGCCATAAGCTGCCAATCAAGCATGGCGGGCGTGTCGGGTCTTGCGCTTCCCAAAAGATCGTTTCTGACGATTACAATAGTGAGGCCTGCGGGCGCCACGTTCTTCTGGGCCCCGGCGTAAATGACACCAAACTTGGAAACGTCAAAGGGCTCGGAGAGAATGCAGGAAGACATATCCGCAACGAGGGGAATATTGCCTGTATCGGGAATATAGTGGAACTTGGTTCCGTAGATCGTGTTGTTAAAGCAAATATGCACGTAGTCTGCGTCGGGACGGAAATCCGCTCTTGTAGTTTCGGGGATGGTGGAGAAGGTGGGAGTTGCGCCGGCAGAGGACGCCGCTATCGCTATATCTCCGTACTTCTTCGCCTCGGCAGCAGCCTTCTTGGAGAACTGGCCGGTTACGATATAATCCGCACACTTGTGATCAGAGAGAAGGTTCATAGGAACCGCAGCAAATTGAGTAGACGCACCGCCCTGAAGGAAGAGCACCTTATAATTTGCGGGAATCTGCATCAAACGGCGAAGCGATTCCTCCGCACTGGCCAAAATCCCTTCGAACTCGGGAGTTCTGTGGCTCATCTCCATTACAGACATTCCGATACCATTGTACGAGAGTATCTCCGCCTGCGCGCGCTCAAGAACCTCCAAGGGAAGCATCGACGGGCCTGCGGAAAAATTATATACTCTATTCATTTTTCTTTACCGCTATTACCGTTTTCGGCAATTCCTTTCATAAAAAATAATATGCCACCATTATACTACCGGCTTTGGTCTTTGTCAAGTATTTTATTAATTAAAAATTGTTTATTTTTTGTACACACGTTGCGCTATAAAAACGGCTTGACACGTGCGCCGAATCTATGATATAATATAGTTTGGCGGCGTGCCCAAAACGCCGCAAATCGAAAGGCGGAATTTACTATGAAAATAGTGTTTCTCGGAACAGGCCATGGAGTTCCCTCCGCGAGTCGCGCCTGCTCGTGTACAATGCTTGAGGTCGGCGGCTCTTTGTATTACATCGACGGAGGTGCACCTATCGCTGATCGCACTATGCTTTGCGGCAGGGATATCTCTGCGGCCAGGGCGATGTTTGTTACTCATACTCACGGCGACCACATCGGCGGCGTTTATCAATTCGCGAGTCTGCTCAATTGGTACTATAAGAATCAGGAGTTTTCCTTCTATATGCCCGAAAGTAACGCAAGCGAGGTTATATGTAGCCTCATCAACATTACGGACGGCAAAGAGATCGATCTATCAAGAGTACGCTTTTTGAAAGCCTCCGCGGGAACGGTTTACAAGGACGAGAATATAAAGGTAACATATCACAAGACCGGTCACCTGAACGTAGACGACCGATGCTCCTACGGTATGGTGATTGAGGCAGAGGGAAAGCGTATCTGCTTCTCCGGCGATCTTTCTCAATGGCTGGCAGCAGAGGACTTTCCTGCGGCGGCTTACGAGGATATCGACCTTTTCGTATGCGAGATGGCGCACTTCGGAAAGGAGCATCTCGCGCCCTATCTTCCTCGGATTAAGGCTAAGCGAGTCGCATTTAACCACGTCTATCCCCTTGCAAAATACGATGACATTGCCGAGTTCGGCAATGAATATGACTTTGAGATATTGACCCCCTCCGATATGGAGGAGATCGAAATATGAAAAGGGGTGCGTTTTCTGCGGCTCTGATTGCTTTATGTGGGGCGATGCTTTGCGGATGTCTTTTACATCAGCCTACAATCGGCGGCGAAAACGGAAAACCCGAAGATGAAGAGGAGCTTGAGGTCAAAATGCTGGATGCTACAATCGAAAAAGCCTTTGGCGGCGCAGAGGCCACCGTAGTGATAGTACACGACGACGGAACTCATTCGACCGTTGATTATATGGTTGAAAAATTTACCGAGCACGGGCTCGTCGGTACGCTTGGGCTTATTACGAAAAATCTGGCGGCAAGAAATGAGGACGGAGAGTGGGAGCTGAAAACGGAGGAGGTAGACTACTGGAGAGGTGTTCTCGACAGCGGCACCTTTGACGTTGCAAGTCATTCGCACACCCACACGTTCTGGGGAATTTCCGACGAGGCGGAATCGGGCTGGTACCTCGATTCAGGAAGCAACCTACACGAATACAGCTTTGAGGCAGGCAAAATCACCGAGGAGGTTGCCGGCTCTCGGGAAATTCTGAAAATGGCGTTTCCCGACCAAAGGGTTATGGCATTTATAAAGCCGGGATTTGGCAGAGTCAGCGACGAGAACGGAACTAAGGGCATGACCCAGATCAGCGAGCGCGCCTATGAGATAATCGCCGAGAATTATATAGGAATGCGTAACACCGGCGGCGACGTGGATAATATGCCGATTGCTGATATATACAACGTAAAGAGTCATACCGTAAAGAATACCGATACTGCAGAGGACTGGATGCAGCTTGTCGGGAATGCGGCAGAAAATAACGGGCTCCTCGTATTCCTCTTCCATAGGATCGAAGCCTCTCCGACGAATTCTCTTCGCGCAGATATCGAACAGACCGATACCTTCTTCTCCCGTCTTGGCGACGAGGTGAAGAATAAAAGAATATGGAACCCTCACCTGGAGGACGCTATGCGATATTCGGCGGAGCTCTCCTCGGCAACGCTTGACGTGCGGCACCATGGCGACCGTATAACCCTCGAGCTGACCGACACTCTCGATAACGATATTTACGATCAGGCACTGACCGTGCGCGTACCCGTCAGGGACGGATATACGAAGGTCTATACCGACAGGGGCGAGACTCTGGAGGTAGCCGACGGATACGTTCTTATAAACGTTGTTCCCGACTCGGGCATTATAACACTCACCGAAAGCAGGTAATTAAAAGCTATGAGTAAGAAAAAGATAATAGCACTTGTGGTGCTTGCGGCAATAGTCATAGCCTACACAGTGCTCTCTCTGTTGCCAAAGCCCCAAAATTATACCCGTGATAATCCCTTGATGAAGGACGGAGATATGCCCATACTTGTCGCCCACAGAGGTGGCGACGGCGAGTTTCCCGGCAATACGCTGGAGGCCTTCTACAACGCATATTCCGTAGACCGCAGAGTCGTTCTTGAAACCGATGCCTCGATCACCAAGGACGGCGTACTTATCCTCTGCCACGATACGTATCTTGACGACTACACCAACGTCACCGGAAGCATTATCGACTGGAGCTACGCGGATATGATGGCCGAGGAGGTAGATTTCGGCTACAACAACGATATGGAGGACGGCAAGGTCGTAGAGCTCCTTCCCTTCCTCAACGAGAACGATGAGCGCGTAACGCCTCTTGACGTAGAATACCCCGCGGGTGTCACCGCAAGGCACGACGAGATCTTCCTCGCTACCACTCTGGAGGAGCTTATAGTAGCTTTCCCCGACAATATCATAAGCGTGGAGATAAAGCAGGATGGTGAGGCGGGCCTGAAGGCCCACAAAGAGGCTCTGAGGCTTATCGACGAATACGATGCCCACGACCGCATTATAGTTGCAAGCTTCCACGGCGAGATTTACGAAAAATCCATGGAGGTGGCGGCAGACGACGGTGCGCACCGCAATCTTATGTATTCCCCCTCTATAATGGGCGTTATAAAATACGTAGCGCTCTATTGCCTTGGTTTGGATATTTTCTTTAACGACGGGATCGCCGTGCTCCAGATACCCATGGAGGAGTACGGTATAGAATTATCTACCGACAGGCTTATAAACAATGCACACAAGCACAATATTGCGGTTCATTATTGGACGGTTAACGACGAGGACGAGATGAGAAAGCTCATAGAGATCGGAGCCGACGGAATTATGACCGATTATCCCCATAGGCTAAAGGCGGTTTACGACTCTTATAATAATTAAGGAGAGAAAGATGAAGTTCAAGAGATTTATTTCCCTGCTTGCAGTGCTTGCGATATGCTTCGGGCTCGTTGGCTGCGAATGCGAGCATACCGATGCCAATTACGACGGCCTTTGCGATGAGTGCGAAGAAGTATTAAAGGAGTTGCCCGAAAACGGAAACACGGTCGGTGCACTTTGTTATACCTATGATCTTGCGCTGGTGGACGGAAGCGGAGCCGTGAATGTCAAGAATCTACGCGGCAAGGTCGTAGTTATCAACTTCTGGGGCACCTGGTGCGGCCCCTGCAAATCCGAGCTGCCCGACTTCAGCGAGGTGGCAAGCGAATACGCAGACGACGTTGTTGTGCTCGCTATACATAGCGCTTGGAGCGGTACAAAGGGGACTTCAGATTATATCAACGAAAATCTCCCAAATTCAAAAATCATCTTTGCATATGACGTTATGCTGACTGAATATACGGATATGTATATAGGGCTTCTGGGCGGCGGTGACGCATACCCGAGAACGATGATCCTCGATGAATACGGAGTAATAACCTTTATTAAGGACGGCGTCATATCCAAGGATGCTTTAATCGCCGAGATTGAAAAAGCTAAAAATAACTAATTTTGTCTATATTTGTTTGCATTTAATAGAAAAAGCTCCCCAAAATCGGGGAGCTTTCTATTTGTGGAATTACTTAAGCCAAGGGTTAAACTCGGAGCCGAGAAGCTTCAAAACGGCCTCGGTGAAGTAGTAGTCGGCGTAAACTATGTATCTGTGCACGCCGGCCTTCTCCTCGGAGTAAAGTCCGGGGACGGGATAACGAACGGTGCCAAAGTTGATCATAGCGTCGTTCTCGGGGCTGAAATCGCCAAACTTTTCTGCGATTGCCCGAAGCATCTTCACTGCAGCGTGAGCATACATTCCGCCCTCGCCCTCAGGGAGAACTCTTGCCAGCTCAAGCATTCCGCACGCGGCACAGCAGCCCGCGGTGGAATCGTAGTAAACGGGAGTAGAGGGGGCTCTGAAATCAACTCTCGGGAGCCAGTCATCGCAGCAGTTAGCGATGAAGTAGTTGGACACCTGCTTTGCAGCATCAAGATATCTCTGCTCACCGGTGTGGAGATAAGAGAGAGTGAAGCCGTATACCGCCCAAGCCTGGCCACGCGACCAGGAGGAATCGGGAGCAAGACCCTGACCGCCAAATACCTCGCGGATATCGCCGGTCTCTCTGTCGTGCTCTACAACGTGGTTGATAGAGCCGTCGTCACGAAGGTGAGTTCTGATGGTGCAGTCTGCGTGCGCCATAGCGATTCTCTTGAATCTGTCGTCGCCGATCACGTCGGACGCCCAGTAAAGAATGGGCAGGTTCATCATACAGTCAATGATGGACCAATCGTCGACAGGTCTCTGCGCCCAGCCCTTTGCCGCACTGCCGTTCCAAGCACGAATGAAGTCACCGCCAAGAACGAAGCGTGAGGAAAGAGATGCCGCCGCATAGAGATTTCTCGTCTTGGACTTCTCGTCACCGGTAAGTCTGTAGGATGCACCGGAGAGGATATGCCACATAAAGCCAACGTCGTGGTAAAGTCCCTCGAAGTTTGCAAGAGCCTCGTCGAGAAGCTCCTCGCTTCTCTTGGCAGTCTTAAGGTATTCCTCATTCCCCGTATGCTCGTACATCAGCCAGTTAAGGCCGCCCCAGAAGCCACTGGTCCAGCTTCTTGCAGGCACGGACTTATGGAAACCGTTCTCGTCCACTCCGTCAGCCAGCTTATCTCTGGAACGAAGGGTCACCGCGGAAAGCTTACCGTCGATCTTCTTAAAGGTTTCCTCTGCCCAAGAGCGGGTTTCTTCAAGTATTTCCTTGTAATTTTTCATTTTTGTTTCACTTTCTATTAAGGTTTTGTTAGCCTTATTATATATTACACTCCCCAAAGCAACAAGTACTTTTATTGCTGTTTTCCGGCAAGTTATTGCACAGATGGGAGCGCAGATCAGCGATCGTTACTGAGCCAGGGGTTAAACTCGGAGCCGAGAAGCTTCAGCACCGCCTCGGTATAGAAGTAATCGCCGTAGATTATGGAGATATGCACGCCGGCCTGCTCCACGGTAAAGGTACCGGGGATAGGATAACGAACGGTGCCGTAGCCGAGCATATGATCGTTGGCGGGATCGAAGTCACAGAACTTCTCCTCCATAGCGCGGAGAAGGTTGATCGCCGCGTTCATATACATTCCACCCTCGCCCTCGGGAAGCGCCTTTGCAATCTCGATAAGTCCGCATGCGGCAATTGCACCGGCGGTGGAATCATAATATACAGGATTAGAGGGGGCTCTGAAATCGACTCTCGGAAGCCAATCGTCACAGCAGTTGGCGATAAAGTAATTAGCTACCTGCTTTGCAGCATCGAGATATCTTTGCTCGCCGGTGTGGAGATAGGAGATCACGAAGCCGTAAACGCCCCACGCCTGACCTCTCGACCAGGAGGAGCCTACAGCATAACCCTGACCTGCATAGGTAGCGACGGGTTCGCCGGTTTCTCTGTCGTGCTCAACGATATGAGCGATAGAGCCGTCCTCGCGGAGATGATCCACGATAGCCATATCGGCGTGCTCCATAGCAAGTCTCTTGAATCTGTCATCGCCGATCACGTCGGACGCCCAGTAGAGAATGGGCAGATTCATAAGGCAGTCGATGATAGACCAGTTAAGATCCTTAGGGCCATTCCATGCGCGGATAAAGTTGCCGCCGAGAACGAAGCGGGAGGCCAGAGTTGCCGCACAGTGGAGATTTCTCTGCTTGGAGCCGTTGTCACCGGTAAGTCTGTAGGACGCGCCGGAGAGAATATGCCACATAAAGCCAACGTCGTGATGAAGCTTCTGATACATAGCAAGGGCCTTGTCCATCAACTTCTCAGACTGCTTGGCAGTCTTCATATACTCCTCGTTCTTGGTGTAGTCGTACATAAGCCAGTTGAGACCGCCCCAGAAGCCGTTACACCACCAGGTGATGTCGCTCTTCTCAACGTGGAAGCCGTTCTCATCTACTCCGTCGGGGATCTTGTTTCTCGAACGGAGAGTCATAGCAGCCATCTTATTGTCGATCTTGGCAAAGATCTCCTCTGCCCACGCCTTGTTTTCAGCTAAAAGCTCATTATAATTCTTCATTTTGTCAACCTTTGTTTACTTAGTTAAAATCAGGAGGGCTGCTTGCCGAAGTATGCCTGGATACCGCCGTCAACGTAAAGGATCTGACCGTTTACAAAGTCGGAAGCATTAGATGCAAGGAATACTGCAGGGCCTGCAAGATCCTCGGGATCGCCCCATCTGCCTG
>CAZABU010000064.1:0-10177 GCA_964483225.1 uncultured Ruminococcus sp.
ACTCCTGCTCACCTGCGGTGAACACGAACTCATTGCCACAATCTTTGCACTTCAATGTCTCGTCCTGGTACATGCTTTTCTTTCTCCCTTAATAGGTTATAAATATTTGCCCTGAGACGGATTCCAACCGACGCCTTTGTAAACCAACGCTCTCCCTTAAGCTACCTTGGGCATAATGACAAATTATAAATGATAAAGACTGCCGAACTCCTCGCGCAGACGGCGGAATATACGCGACTTCGCGTTATCTACCGACTTCGGCGTGCGGGAAAGCATCCTCGCGATCGTTGCCGTCTTATATCCCTGTACGTGAAGCAAAAGAACCTTATACTCATATTCGGACAGAAGCTCTCTGGCACCGCTCATCAGCGTCTCCACCGCTTCCCTTCTTATAAGCCCCGTTTCTATCGCAGAGCCGTCAGTCAAGGTCTCGCTATCCAGGTCGACCACCGCGGCAAAGGCGCTTGCCCTCCTGCACAGGTCAACCAAACGATTATGAACACAAACGCGAGCGTAAAGCCCGAAGGTGACACCCGACTGCTCCGTGTCGTAACGAAGTGCCGCGGAGTGAAGAGCAACGCAGGCCTCGGCAAACAGCTCGTCCTCGGATACCGAAGTATCATAAAACGAGGCCGCCACCTTACGCATCATAGGCGTATAACGCGCTACAAGCTCGCAGAAAGCACCGTCATCCCGCTCTCTGCAGGCGACGATAAGCTCCTCTGTATCCATTTTTTCGTAAAGCTTCATAATATTACTTCCAAACGCACATATATTATATCGCCGTATTTGAGCATTGTCAAGGGATTTGTTAAAAAAAATTTAAATATTTTTTCGGTAATTCACAATTTTAACCATATTACGGCATATTTTTTTGTATATTTTGTTAATATATCAAATTTATGACAAATATTCCATACGTCCCGTGGCGGAAAACAGCACTCCGCGGTATACTCCATCGGGCTTGGACTCGAAGTTTTTCTTGATCTGCTCAGCCTCTGCAAGCGAATTTACAGCCAGCGTGACCTTCATCGATACGCCGTAGCGATCCTTGGCCTCCATAGTAACGGTATATCTGCCGCCCTCACTCTTTTCCACGTAGGATCTGACCGACGCTCCGCTTTTGGAAAGCGATATATATTTGATGGCCGAGCGAAGGCTACGCTCTCTGAAATCTTTATCAAGATTATCGTAAAGCTCGGTGGCTACCGCCCTGCCCTTGTCGGATATCATATAATATTTATCGTCCTCGTCCTCGTCGAAGAGCACGTGACCCGTATCGGCAAGCTCGCCAAGACAGGCATCGTAATCAAGGCTCAGCTCACCGAGATTCTCGGAGACGATGCTTATTATCGTGGTACGGTCTATGGGATATCTTATATTATCCAAAAGAAACAGTAAAAATACCTTCAGGTCGGTGGTGGTATTAAGTCCGAATTCCTTATATTTCTTCATTATAAAATCCTGCTTTTTAGGTTATTGGCCGAAGACTTTGCTCGGCGTTTTACTTTATTTTTTATCCGTATGAATATTTAGGCAGACTGCGTCGATAATTTTCAAAAAGGAGGAAAAATTATGTACGGATATTTTCACGACGTCGGCGGTGAAAGAGATTACCCCTACACCGATCTTGCCTGTGAGCGGCGCAGAGCCGGCACCGATATTGAGGGGGTTGACTACAAAAAAGAGGTTGCTCTCAGCGGCCGATGGGAGCGGCTGAAAATCAGTTCCGAGAGCGGAGCCAAGAGCATCGGCAGACCCAAGGGTATATACGACACCTTAGAGGTTATGAGAATGGACCTGCTGGACGAGGAGGAGATCGCAGATACGGCAGACGAGCTGGCTCGGGAGCTGTGCTACATGATGGATATAGAGGACGTAGCGCCTGAAAGGCTGCTCATAGTCGGGCTCGGAAACCCTGCCCTTACTCCGGATTCGGTGGGGACGGCCTCCGCGGCGAGAATCAAGCCCACCCTTCATATAAGCGAAAGCGATCCGGACTTCTTCGAGGAGCTGGAATGCTCGGAGATCGCGGTAATTACGCCGGGGGTCTGCTCTGCGTCGGGCATGGACTCCTTTACCACAGTCAAGGGGGTGTGCGACGGAATAAAGCCGAATGCCGTAATAGTCATAGACTCTCTGGCGGCGCGCTCCCCGGAGCGGCTGGGAACAACGGTCCAAATATCAAGCACAGGACTGCACCCGGGCTCCGGCCTCGGCGGCAGGCGCCGTGCACTTAACAAGGAGAGCCTGGGGGTACCGGTCATTGCGATCGGCGTACCGACGGTGATAGATGCAAGAATGTTCTGGCTCGATGCACAGCGCGGCAGCGAGATGATATCTCCGCCCGACGGCATCAGACGCTCGATGTTCGTATGCCCGAAGGAGATCGGCGAAATCGTGGACGCCGCCTCAAGGGTGATCGGCGGAGCCGTCAACCAAGCCTTCGGTCTTTACTGCTGATCACTTCTTGATTATGAGCTCGTCTGCGGAATACTTGGGCACGTAATGAACGCCCTCGGAATCGCGGTAGTATTTAATATCGCCGTCCACAACGGGGACGAGCTCGACCTGCTCCTTAGGCACGCCAAGGGCGATAACAAGATGAGGCTTCATACCCGGCACGCCGACGATCTCGGAGATGCGAGCTGCGCTGTAGGAGCGGAACATACATCCGCCGAGGCCCCTTTCGGTAGCCGAGAGCAGCACGGTCTGGGCAAATATACCAAGGTCGATGGCAAGGAGCGAATCCAGCTCTGCCTCTGAGAAAAATACGATATAGGCGGTGGGACGCTCGTCCTCGGCGGGACCGTCCCAATCCTTGAGGTAGCCTGCAAATTTCAAGGTGGAGAACACCTCATTGCACTCTTCGGCACCGTTGATTATCGCCACTCTGAGCCTTTGCAGATTTGCGCCCGAGGGGCAGGCTCTGGCCTCGTCAATAATAGAAACAAGGGTATCTGTATCCACCGCTCTGTCCGCGAAAAATCTGCGGTAGGAGCGGTTTTTCTTTATAGTTTCGGCAATCATAGCTACTCCTTAATACACGAAATCGAACTCAAAATCATAAATAGAGACGGTATCTCCCTCCTCGATTCCCTCCTCACGAAGCTTATCAATAACTCCGTTTCTGATAAGGGCGCGCTGGAAGAAAGAAAGGGACTCGTAGTCCTCGAAATTAACCTGCCCCATAAGGTTGTAGAGCCATTCGCCCTCAACGTAATAGACTCGGCCCTCACGGCGGACGGTGGTTTCCTTGGCGCCTGCGGCAGCCTCAAGAGCTTCGTCCTCGGGAGAATACTCGGATTCATAGACGATAAGAGGCGGAAGCTCGGCAAGCATCTCCGCGCACACACGGACAAGGCCGTCAAGACCGTCGCCCGTAACGGCGGAAACAGGGATCACGCGGTAGCCCTGCTCCTTACAGTAAGCATAGAACGCCTTAACCGGCTCCTCCTCGTCATCTACGCAGTCGATTTTATTCGCAACGATCAGCTGGGGACGGAGAGCAAGCTCGGGAGAATATTTTGCCAGCTCCTCGTTTATCTTTTCCACATCGGAGATTGGGTCTCTGCCGTCGGCAGCGGAAACGTCAACCACATGCAAAAGCAGCCTACATCTGTCAACGTGACGAAGGAAGGCGTGACCAAGACCGTGTCCCTCTGAGGCGCCCTCGATAAGACCGGGAATGTCGGCGGCAAGGAAGCCGCGTCCCTCCGAGAGGCTGACGACACCGAGGTTGGGCGAAAGGGTGGTAAAATGATAATTAGCTATCTTCGGCTTAGCCGAGGAGATGCGGGAGAGGATCGAGGATTTTCCCACGTTGGGGAAGCCGATAAGGCCCACCTCCGCAAGCATCTTCAGCTCAAGAAGCACCTCGCGCTCCTCTCCCTTGGTACCGCTTTTTGCGAAGCGGGGGATCTGCCTTGTAGGTGTAGCAAAATGGCGGTTGCCCCAGCCGCCTCTGCCGCCGCGGCAAAGGACGAAGTCCTCACCGTTTGCCATATCGTGAATGATCTTTCCGCTGGTGGGATCCTTGATAAGGGTGCCTGCAGGAACGGGAATTATGACGTCCGTACCGTTCTTGCCGTGTTTTTTGCCGCCCATACCGTTTCCGCCGGGCTCGGCAACGAATTTTCTCTTATAGCGGAAGGCGAGGAGCGTATTTGCGCCCTCGTCAATACGGAAAACTATATTTCCGCCTCTGCCGCCGTCGCCGCCGTCGGGTCCGCCGGCGTTGACGTATTTTTCTCTGTGGAAGGTGACCGCACCGTTACCGCCGTCACCCGCCTTTGCATAAATCTTTATATTATCAACAAACATTTTTTCTATCCTTTAATAAATCACGCGCGCGATGCCTTGCCGCCCTCGTCACCCTTTTGCCTTATAACCAGCTTGATGGGCGTGCCCTCAAAGCCGAAGGTATCACGCAGACAGTTCTCGAGATAACGTCTGTAGGAGAAATGGAAAAGCTCCTCAGAATTACAGAAAATAACGAAGGTGGGGGGAGCAACGGTGCTCTGGGTCATATAATATATTTTCAGGCGCTTGCCCTTGTCCGAGGGGGGCTGTACCCTATTGGTCGCATCATTGAGCAGATCGTTAAGCACACCGGTAGTGATGCGGCGGTGAGCCTCGGCATATACCTTATTTATCATCTCGTAAAGATGGGCAACTCTCTGCCCCGTCAAGGCGGAAACAAAGATTATCGGCGCGTACGGCATATAGGAAAGCGCCGTTCTTATGTTCTTGGTATAAGTGTTAGTGGTGCTGTTTTCCTTCTCGATGGCGTCCCATTTATTGATAACGATAATGCAGGCCTTTCCCGCTTCGTGGGCAATTCCCGCAATCTTCTCATCCTGCTCGGTGATACCGTCCTTGGCATCTATCATAAGAAGGCAGACGTCGGCACGCTCAACGGCCATATTGGCGCGAAGAACCGAGAACTTCTCTATTCTGTCCTCCACCTTGGAGTGGCGGCGAATACCGGCGGTATCGATGAAATTATACACACCGTACTTATTCACCACCTTGGTGTCGACAGCATCGCGGGTGGTACCGGCAATATCCGAAACGATCACGCGCTCCTCGCCGCACATACGGTTGATGATAGAGGATTTACCCGCATTGGGCTTACCGATGACCGCAACGTTGATAACGCCCTCGTCCTCGGCATCGGCTTCGTCAAAGCGACACTCCTCGATAACAGCATCCAGCACGTCGCCGGAGCCGGTACCGTGAAGCGAGGATATGGCGATAGGCTCGCGCTCAAAGCCAAGCTCGTAGAACTCGTAAAACTCAAAGGGGAGCTCACCCACGCGATCCACCTTATTGATGGCAACGACGATGGGCTTGCCGGACTTTTTGAGCATTATTGCAATATCTCTGTCGTCGGCAACGAGGCCGGAGTGGATATCACACATAAAGATGATAACGTCGGCGGTGGCGATAGCGATCTCTGCCTGATTGCGCATTTGCTTCAATATGGTATCATCGCTTTTAGGCTCAATACCGCCGGTATCGACCAGCAAAAACCTGCGGTCGTTCCACTCGGCCTCTGCATAAATACGGTCACGGGTAACTCCGGGAGTGTCCTCTACGATGGAGCGGCGCTCGCCGATCAGCTTATTAAAAAGCGTGCTTTTTCCAACGTTGGGGCGGCCAACGATGGCTACTATAGGTTTTGACATTTTCTTTTCCGTCCTTTCCGAGCTTAGTCCACGGCCCCACAGCCGAGCAGGTTGTCGACGAACTCACATCCGTCGTCCCGCGTGGGCAAAACGTTGACACCGAGCTTCTCCGAAAGCTCTCCCACCGTCATATCGCAAAGGAATACCTCCTCGCCTGCGCGAAGGGCATTTGCGGGAATAAGGAGAACGTCGCCAAGAGGCTCGTTTTTCAGCTGCTCATATATATCTTTTCCTGTGAGAAGTCCCGATACGGTTATGGATTCTCCAAAGAAATTATTAACTATTTTGTAAACTTTTATTTGCAAATTTGGGTATTTTTTCGTTATTTCAGCGCATTTTTTATCAAGAAGAGGATATGACGCCACGCCCGTTGCAACGGATACCGCACGGACCGCCGTCGGCGACTGTGCGCAACCGAGTTCATCATCAAGCTCCTCCTCAAAGGAACGGAGCATACCAACGCCGTTCTCTATCTGCGGATAGCCTTCATAATAGTCGGCGGGAGGTATCGGCCGCCCCGCCTTCAGGTAAAACTCATCTGCGGCAAAGAATATTCTCGAACCGTAGCGCTCAAGGTTTTCCTTTGCTTCAGCGTCTATCATATCAATGACCGCACCCGCCTCCTCCGCGCTGAAGTCGGTGAGGGGATAGAGCTTGTCCCTGAATTTCGTAAGTCCGGCAGGAACTACCGAAACGCTGCCCATATTGGGATAGTATTTCTCCAGATCACGCATAGAGCGCATAAGCTCCTCGCCGTCGTTTATACCGCGGCAAAGAACGATCTGACCGCACATATTAAGCCCTGCCTCCGCAAAGCGGTCAAGGTAGGCAAGAACCTCGCCGGAGCGGCGGTTCTTCATCATTTTCACGCGTAGCTCGGGGTTTGTCGTATGGACGGAGATATTGATGGGCGAAAAGCGCATCTTTACTATTCTGTCCACGTCGCGGTCGGTCATATTAGTTAGGGTTATATAATTTCCGTGAAGGAAGGATAGGCGCGAATCATCGTCCTTGAAATATATAGACTCTCTCATCCCCTCGGGATTCTGGTCGATGAAGCAGAAGATACAGCCGTTTCTGCAGGTCTGCTTTTTATCCATCAGAGGGGTTTCAAAATCCAGACCTATATCGTCGTATTCTTCCTTTTTGATTTTTACGGTTCTCTTCTTTTCGCCTCTTAAAAGCTCAAGGGCTACGGTGCACTCCGCAAGATAAAAGCGGTAGTCGAGCACGTCGCGTATTTCGTTACCGTTGATGGATACAAGCGCATCCCCGACGCGAACGCCCCGCTTTGCGGCACGGCTACGTGGGGCGACTCCCGTGATTTTTACCATTACGAGGTCTCCTTATTCTTCTCTTTTCGCAGACGAAGGGTCTGCCTTATTTTATTGAATAATATGAAAGCCGCGGCAGTTATCGCAGACAGGCAGAAAAAGCCCGCCACGTCAAGCCACACGTCGGCGATCATCGGGCCTCTGCCCGAAAATATCTGTATGGTTTCATCGGTAAACGCCGCAAAAAAGGCAAAGACCGACATATAAGCGGCACCTCTTAACCGTTTATCAACGAACAGAAAGAGATAAGCGGTACATTCCGCGCCGAGCAAGCCGTACTCACAAAAATGGGCGATCTTTCTGATATTGCCGTGGATAAAGCCGCCGAGCGGTGTGTCCGGCGAAAATATTTTTGATAAAAGGCCCGCAACACGCTCGCTGTCCTCGGTGGAGGCATCCTTCCCCTTCATCGACTGAGAAAAAATTAACGCAAGAGTCAAGAGGATCACAGCAAGCGCCGCGATACGCCTCACGCGCTCGGGAGTAAAATAACACTTCAGCCGCTCCTTCATCGTCTGCTGCCTCCCAGTCTTCCTCTGCCGGGCTTGCTGATCATATCAGGTGTAAGGCCGTTTTCCGCAATATAGGAAATCGCCTCACGGGATCCGCTCTTTCCTGCGAGGAACATAAGCCTTATGGACTTATCTCTGTCAAAATCGGTACCCAATCCGTCGACAAAGCAACGGGCGTAAAGATACTTCCCCTTCGCGGAAAGCTCCTCAACGTAGGTGGGATCGTGACGCGCTGCTGTCTGAAAGCATTCAAACGCACGCCTTGCGTCCTGCTTAACCGCTTCGTATCTCGCCGCCTCGTCCTCCTCGAAGTCGGGAACGTATCCCTCAAGGACGGGTCTGTCCGTACGGTATTCGGGCTTGTGGCAGGGGATCGTTGATATACCGATAACATCAGGCTCAAACATACACCCGGCGGTGTAAGCCATACCGAGATAAAGCTGAGCCTCTATCGCGCCCTTATCTGCGGAAAGGCACATATATTCGTATGCCTTTTTATAATCCCGCGCAACGCCCTCTCCGTGAAGATAGAGCATAGCGATATTGTACGCCGCCTCTCCGCAGTCGGACTCTATGGCGTAGGCGAAGAAGCTCTTTGCCTCTCCTGGGTTATAGTCGACGCCGAGGCCGCGCCAAAGACAGTAGGCGTAGCCTGAGGATGCCCATGCGTCACCGTCGCGCGCGCCTTCAAGATACATCGCTGCGGCGGTCGCGTAATCGCCTTCTATAAATTTTACGTCAGCAACCAGCTTTTCGTACATGGGGCCTCCTTGTTTGATTTTTTCCTCCGACACGAGGATATTTCAGCCTGCGCATCGAGGCGTATTTACAGCGGCTCCCGACTCAAAGGTCGAAAGACTGCCCTTGAATGAATCTATGGCGATTACAACCTTCACATCTGCTCCTTAAGGCTCGGACTTGCCATCGGTATCGGCTGAGCTCTCCTCCCTGCCGAGGAATACCACCGCAAGCAGGATAAGAGCTATGCCGACTATCTGAAAGGCATCAATGCTTTCTTTAAGGAAGATGACGCTGAAAAGCGTCGCCGCCATAGGCTCGACGATTCCGAGAGCCGAAGCGGTTCCGGCAGAAAGATGACGCATTGAAAGCGTGTAGAAGAAATAGGGCAAGACGCAGGTCGTAACTCCCATCCCTATAAGTAGAGGTACGGCAACAAGGGGCTCTGCCGATGCGCCGTTTACGAGCCCGATGGGGTCACAGACGGGGATAGCGACAGCACCCATCACGAAAAAGGCGTACATCGTCGCGCTCACGGGCTTACAGCCCTGCTTCATCGCAACCTTCGTTACAATATTGTAGCCCGCATACACGATACCCGTGAGGACGCCAAGCAAAATTCCGAGGACGTCAAACTTCAGTCCTCCGATGATGCCGGAAACAAGGCAACAGCCCGCCAGCATCAGGCCGACGGCCAAAAGCTTCCCTCTCGAGAGTCGCTCGCCGAGGAACAGCACGGAAAATATCATAACGTATATGGGTGCCGTATACATCAGCACCACCGCGGTGGAAACCGAGGTCAGCTGCATCGAGGTATAGTAAAGCGTCGCAGTTCCGAAAACCGTGACTCCCATACCGAGATACAGTAAGAGCTCGCGCCGTCCTGCGCGAAAGAGCGACCTGTCCCTGACCAGTGCGTAAGCCGCAAGGCAAAGAAAGGACACTCCGCCCCGCACCGCGCTCATCTGCACAGAGGTGATCCCATATGGGGCGAGGTAGTGAACGAATATACCAGAGGTGCCCCAAAGAGCGCCTGCAAGGATAATGTAGAAAAGAGCTTTGGTTTTCATCAGCTGTTGATACTGAACTTGGTTCCCTCTCTGGTGTCAAGAAGGGTGATACCCTTTTCGAGAAGCTCGTCACGGATAGCATCGGCCTCCGCAAAGTTCTTGGCCTTCTTCGCCGCGCGGCGCGCCTCGATTCTCTCGTTGATATACGCAAGGAGCTCGGGAGCTACGTTGGGGGTTGCCTCGGCCTCAGCCTTTGCCTTCTCGGCATTCAGGCGCTCTGCCGCCTCGATAAGACCGAGGGAGAGAACCTGCTCAAAGTCGCGGATAAGAGCGAGCTTGGTAGAGTCGTTGCACTTCAGTTTGAACACATCGTAGAGTGCCGTTACCGCAAGCGAGGTGTTAAGATCATTGTCAAGGGCGTCGGTGAAGCGCTTTTTGCCCTCTGCGAAGGCGGCCTCATCCACCGCACCGTCACCGGTCTTAAGTGCGGCGACGCGGGCGATCAGCTTCTCATAGGCAATCTTGGCATTATCCAGATTATCCCAGGAGAAAACGAGATTCTTTCTGTAATGGGACTGCATACAGAAGAAGCGATATACAAGGGGATCGTAGCCCTTTTCCTCAAGGAGAGAAACGGTAAGGAACTCGCCCTTGGACTTGGACATCTTTCCCGAATTGGTGTTCAGGTGATGAACGTGGAACCAGTACTTGCACCACTCGTGGCCGTAGGTAGCCTCGGACTGGGCAATTTCATTGGTATGATGAGGGAAGGCGTTGTCTATACCGCCGCAGTGGATATCAAGATACTCGCCGAGATGCTTTGCGGCGATACAGGAGCACTCAATGTGCCAGCCGGGATAGCCGACACCCCAAGGGGAATCCCACTTCAGCTC
>CAZABU010000065.1:0-10105 GCA_964483225.1 uncultured Ruminococcus sp.
GCCCGACAAGACTGAGGAGCTTGAAAGATACTATCCCACAAGCGTTCTCGTTACCGGCTACGACATCATCTTCTTCTGGGTTGCGAGAATGATATTCTCCGGAATGGAGCATATGGGTAAAAAGCCCTTCTCTACCGTATTTATTCACGGCCTTGTGCGCGATGCTCAGGGCAGAAAGATGTCGAAGTCCCTTGGCAACGGCATCGACCCCTTGAAGATAATCGAGCAGTACGGCGCCGATGCGCTGAGATTCGCCCTCGCTACCGGTAATGCTCCCGGAAACGATATGCGCTTCTCCGACGAGAAGATCGAATCCGCGAGAAACTTTGCAAACAAGCTCTGGAATGCATCGCGCTTCGTTCTTATGAATCTTACCGAGACCGACGAGGAGCTGCTTATACCCGCAGACGAGGCGGATATGACCATTGAGGACAAGTGGATAGTTTCCCGCTTCAACTCTCTTGCAAAAACCGTAAACGATAACATAAATAATTATGAGCTTGGCGTTGCTCTTGCCGAGATATACTCCTTCACCTGGGACACCTTCTGCGACTGGTATATCGAGATGGCAAAGAGCCGTATCTTCGAAGGCGGCGCACCTGCTCTTACCGCAAAGCGCACCCTTGTATTCGTGCTGACAGGCATCCTCAAGCTCCTGCACCCCTATATGCCCTTCATAACCGAGGAAATATATCAGGCGCTTCCCCACTCCGACAAGTCCATTATGATCTCCGAATATCCCACCTTCGATGCTTCTCGCGTATACAAGGCCGAGGAGGACGATGTGGAGAGGATCATCTCCTGCATTACCGCAGTACGCGCTCGCAGAGCTGAGATGAACGTTCCTCCCTCAAAGAAGGCAAAGCTCTTCGTGGTTACCAAGTACGAGGATACCTTCAAGAACGCAGAGAAGATTCTGCTCAAGCTTTCCTCCGCATCAGAGGTGATCCTCACCGACGCATACGAGTCGGATGATGCTGTTATGATAGCGACCGATGCCGGAAGCATATTTATCCCTCTTGCAGAGGTTATTGATTTTGAAAAGGAGCGCGCCCGTCTTACCGCCGAGATGAAGAAGAACGAGGGCGAGATCGAGCGCATTGAAAAGAAGCTTTCCAACGAGGGCTTCGTTTCCAAGGCTCCTGCCGCAGTAATTGAGGGCGAGCGTGCAAAGCTTGCCAAGTATCTCGAGGTGCGGGAATCTCTGAGCGCCGCACTTGCAAAGCTAGGCTGATCGATATGAGCTTTGATTTCAGAAGAAACCCCGAGGGCGACCTGTCAAAGGTCGTCTTTTCGGGAAGCTATGAGGACAACGCAGACAGCCGCGTTATCACTATACCGGAGGGTGTAGAAGAAATAGCCGAAAACGCCTTTCGCGGCTTTGAGAATCTGACGGAGATAAATCTTCCGCGCTCGCTGCTGAAGATCTCGGCCTGCGCATTCTCCGGCTGTAAAGCCTTGAAGCGCGTCAATATGCAGCACGGGCTTTTGGAGATATCCGACGAAGCCTTTTCCTCCTGCACGGCGCTGTGTGAGATAATCATTCCCGACTCGGTAAAGCGTATCGGAGAGGGGTGCTTTGAGGCCTGCCCGTCGCTGACGCGCGTTAAGCTTTCCGAGTCCGTTACGGTGATCGGATCCGGCGCTTTCGCTTACTGCTTCAATCTTACAGATATCACCATCCCCGACAGCTGCGTTCTGGTAGAATTCAACGCCTTTTCAAGCTGCTTTTCGCTTGAATCGGTGAAGCTCTCAGACAATATGGGGCTGATCGACGAGGCGACCTTTGAGGGGTGCAGATCGCTAAAAGTGGTGGATATGCCAACCAAACTTGTCAAAATTGGCAGAAGAGCCTTCAAGGGCTGCTCGTCGCTCGCTTCCATTATTCTACCTGTCGGAACAGAGATAATCGGATTTGACGCATTTGCCGATTGCTCCTCTCTTGCCAGGATCGCCCTGCCGAAGGAGCTACGCGAGCTTGAGGATTTCGATGTGTTCGGCGGTTGCGATGCGCTGTCGGATATATCCTACGGCGGCTCCAAGGAAGCCTGGGAGAGCCTATGCCGTGGCGGTACGCTTACGGTGCAGAGGAGCGACCTTACCATTGCGACGCCCAAGGTGGCGTTTATGAATCTTTGAGGTGAATATGAAGTATAAATGTCTGGTTCTGGATCACGACGATACCGTGGTCAACAGCACTGCCACCATACACTATCCCTGCTTTGTTGAGTACCTTAAAAATTTCCGTCCAAGCCTTGCTGAAAATTACACTCTCCACGATTACTTTGTGAAGAACTTCCATCCCGGAATATCCGCACTCCTCTCCGATGAGGTAGGACTTAACGAGGAGGAGGTCATACACGAGGAGGCCTACTGGCGCGAGTACGTCAAGAACCATATCCCCACGGCCTACCCGGGTATCAAAGAGATAATCGAGGATTTTCGGGCGCGCGGCGGAATCATCGCGGTGGACTCGCACTCCTATGAGTACTATATAAGACGGGACTGGAAGCACAATTCCCTACCCACCCCCGATATAATTTACGGCTGGGATATACCGAAGGACAAACGCAAGCCCGCTCCCGATACCCTGTTCGACCTTATGGAGCGCTACTCTCTCTCCCCCTCTGAAATACTTGTGGTGGACGACCTGAAGCCGGGATACGATATGGCACGAGGTGCCGGGGTGGATTTTGCCGCCGCAGGCTGGGCGTATGACGTTTCGGAGATCGAGCAGTTTATGCGAGCAAACTGCGATTACTATTTCAGCACGGTAGCCGAGCTCGCCGAATTTTTGAAATAAAAAAAGAAGAACCCTAATCCCGTTTTTTGTGGGAAGGGTTCTTTTTTGCTATGTTTTATTTACAATTGCATCACTTTTTACCAAAAATGTTCAAGAGAGGAACTGCAACGTAGGAAGCGAAGCCGTGATTAAGACTGTTCTTGCCGTCCTTATGCTCCCAAAGGGTTCCGGAGGTGCGAGCCATCGGGCCATAGTAGCTTCGGATCTCCGAAACCAGCCGTTCGTACTCGTCCCACTCGGCAAGCAGCTCCATACGCATATAAAGGCCCATAAGCGCATTGGCACGCTCTATTCCTGCGACAACTCCGTCGGGAGTGAAATCGTTTATCAACGACCTACGCAAGGGCTCAAAGCGCTCACCAACCGCAAGTCCAAAGCGGAATGCGTAATACTGACACGCCTCGGATATATTTCCGTTTACCGTGGGAACTCCGTCCTTATCTCTTGTGGCCTGATCGTGGAAATACTTGCCGTCAAAGGACATTTCGACAACGCGCTCTCGGATCCTTTTTGACTTATCTGAAAGCTCCGCACGGCCGTAGAGCTCTGCCAGCACGTCAAGCGCCTCGGCATAAAGCATATTTGACGGGAAATTTATACCGTCGGTCCAGTCATTGGCCTTAGACCATTCAACGAAATTCCATCCCGAAAGATCCTCAATGAGCCCGAGCTCATTCTCATACCTCGCAAAATAGGAGAGCAGACCGTCTACCATAGGCAAGAACTTGCCCATATCCGCATCAGGCTCTCTGCGCTTATAGTCACCGAGCTCAAGAATCAGCCAAAGCGACCACTGCGGTATATGCTTGCCCGTCGGGAAGTTTCCTGGATAGCACATAGGCACCATACCGTCGGGCAGATTTTCCGAGGTGCTGTATGCAAAATTCTCGAGAAAATCCGGCTCGACCGGGCTCATTCCGGTCATAGCGCGCTCCGCCTTAGCGGTATAATAGCTGTCACACAACCAGCCTGCGCGCTCCCTGGTCGGGCAGTCCATAAATAGCCCCAAGGAATTGCAAAGATAGGTTTCGACCGCCGCATCATAAATGCACAGCAGCTCGGGGTCATCGGTGTTGAGCTTCGCAATATTGGATACTCGGTTTCTTATTCTTACGAAATCAACCGAACGGAGCTCGATGCTACCGCTAAGCACGAAAATTGAAAAATACTTGAAGCCGTAAATCTCAAAGCTCTCAAAGCGACACTCGCCCGCGGCCTTGACACTGATGATGTTATTTACCCAGCCCTTGAGATCTATAAGACGGCCGTCATAGAGCCGCTCCTCAAAAACTATGAGCAGCTCGGCCCCCTGCCCTGCGTTGAAGGTCAGGTCAAAAAGTCCCGTGGTATTTCTCTCAAGCTCAAAGGCGGCGTACTCTCCTGCGGAGAGCCTGGGCGGTACGGCGCACGCGTTCTTTTCGAGCCTATAGCTCATTGCCGCGTAGGTGCGGCTCGGGCGCTCGGTTATCTCGGAGAGAGCGAAGCCGCGGGTGTTCAGCCTGTCGGCTATGGGATCGTGCCCCTCGGCGAGCTTCTCTTTGTCGATCTCAAAGCCACCGACACAGTAGCACTCGTTCATCGCAAATCTATCAATACCTGGCAGCGGCGAGGTGCGAGGAATAAATATCTTTTTCAGCTCCAAGGCCTCTATCGGCATTTCCCTGTCTGCGCGACTCATATCCCAGACCTCCGAGAAATGGCGCTGGCAGGAATAGCGAACCACCTTCTGCTCACGCGCTTCCACGAGATATCCGCGAAAATCTCTGCCCGTGGCGGCGATGCATTTCCCCGCGGAGATAACCTCGGCACATATAAATGACTCGGATTTCACGGCGGCATAGGAATTGTCAAAATAACCGGCAACCTCGATCTCAAGGCACCCGTGGGAGCTCAAGCCTCCGAGAGGAATAACGTCCACTCTGGAATATCCTTCCGCCGTCGGTGCGGGGCCGTGATGGATCAGCTCGCCGTTAAGATGGACCTTGTAAAAGGTCGCGCCGGCAACGCGAAGCTCACATTCACCTGCGGCGTCAAGCTCGGCCACAAAGCGAGCCTGAACGTTCATCTGTCGGGAAAGTCCCTTCAAAAATATCGGTAATGCTTCGGTAAACATATACTCGCTCCACTCTTTTTTAAGGCTATGATATCACACAAAAGCATCAAAGTCAATTGCATTTTTCAAAGAAACCGTGGCAGAAAATGTAAACTTAGAATAAAAATTATAAAACGCCCTTGAAAACAGGGCGTAAAAATGATAAAATATTCTCACACCGCATCATATAATAGAAAGGATACGGAGGAATTATGGCTGAAATTAATTTGAATATACTGAATGAAGCGGCGGCTTCACCCGAAAAAATGATTGCCGAGGCCGAGCGCCGTTACCACGAAAGAGTGGCGGAGATCGCTGAATACGTTTGCAAAAATCAACAGATCAGAGTTATACTGCTGGCAGGCCCGTCGGGCTCCGGCAAGACCACCACTGCAAATCTCATTAAGGACGCCCTGTTGTCACGGGGAGAGTATTCAATGGTAATATCCCTTGACGATTTCTACCGTGACCAGGACGACCCCGAATATCCGCGCAACGAGCGCGGCGAGCGCGACTACGAATGCCCCGGCTCACTCAATCTGCCAAAGCTGGAGAAGTGCCTTATCGACGTTATCGAGAACAGAGCCTTTTCCGTTCCCAAGTACGATTTCAAGCAGGGCCGTGCCGTATCAGTTACCGAGTATCCGCCCTTGGAGCAGGGTTGCGTTATTATCGAAGGACTCCACGCCCTCAATCCCGGCGTCCACGAGCATCTGCCGAAGGAATGTGTGCTGAAGCTCTTCGTCAGCGTTTCCACAAACATCGACAGCGAGGACGGCAGAATTCTCTCCGGACGTAAGATGCGCTTTATCCGCCGCCTTGTACGCGACAGCATTTACAGAGGCGCCAGCGCAGAAAAGACCCTATCTATGTGGAAGAACGTCCTTGCCGCTGAGGACGTCTATCTCTATCCTTACAAATCCGGCGCCGATATGGCCTTCGATACCTTCCACCCCTTTGAGATCGGAGTTATGAAGGGCTTTGCAAAAAAACTCATATCGTCAGAGCTCGCGGCGGCCGACCCCTACGCCGAGGCGGTGCATTACGCCCTCTCCGTGGTGGTTGAGATAGACCATACCCTTATCCCCGAGGACTCGTTAATACGCGAGTTTATCCCCGGTGGAATCTACGAGTCATTATATTGATTTTCATAAAATTAACCCCAAAATGTAAGCCTAAGCTTACATTTCGGGGCTCTTTTAATTTGGATAGATTTCACTATGTCGAAATATTGTGACCTTTATTTATAGATATCATCAAAAACGTAGACGTCCTTGGGGACGAAAAGCACGCCGCGGCTGACGCGGTCGATAAAGGTGGCAAAGGTCTTTTTCGTAAAGATCTTCGTGCCGTAGATCTCGTCACCGGTGAAGGCCACCTCTATGCGTGTGCGCTCTTCGGTAACGTAGCTGACCTCGCCGGGGGCGGGATTGAATATCATCACCTCGCAGGCGGCAAGCCCTGCAGGATGATCCTGCGGAACCGATAGCGGCGGTAATATTATTACCTTGGAGCCAACGCTGACACCGCGTGAGAAGCCATGCAGGCGTTTTCCGCCGCGGGAATGAGAGTAGGACGCGGTCACAAGCCTCGTAAACCTGACGGTGTATCGCTCCGACGCGAAATGCACGACCTTCCCGGCACCTACACCGTTATAAACTCTGACGTAATAGACTACGCCGTTAACACGAACCGAGTAGCTCGGCTTATCCGTGATTTTCAGCAACGAGGAAAGGGGACTGCGCAGAGTGCGTACCTCTACGTCACCAAGCCTGCCCATCCGCATTATTTTTATATGTAACGAAAGTCGCCGCAGGACAAGCACCGCGAGCTTTATTACAAGCACCGCCAGCAATATCCAAAACAGCGTCGAAAAAATTCCGGTCATAATTCACACCGCTATTCTAAAAATATTTGATGCATTTCAGGCGATTCCGGTATCGGAAAGCCATTCCGCGCGCCACTTTTTTATACCTATAAATCCGAAGGCAAGTCTGAGGACAGCCGCCGTCAGAAATACGAGAAAATATGCAAGTATAAGCGCGAAAATTATGTTCATATCGCCGAAGGAGGCGATGATCGCGTTCAAGGGCGCGACCAGCATCTCAATTATACGGCTAAGCCACGTGGGCAACTGCACTATGGCCAGCAGAAAGCTTATGGCCGTCATGGGAAGAGCCGCCACCGATGCCGCAATAAGATCGTCGCGCACATAGCGGCTGTAATAAATTCTCGCGCCCTCGGGCACGGTATAAAATCCGTCGGTCAGCTCTATCATATGCTCGCGCCGCTCGTTATCAAAGATTACCGTTATCAGCGCAACAGCCGCCACCAGCAAAACGAAGGCCCAAAGGTCGATAGAATCACACAGCTCCAGGTATTTTTCCTTCTGACTTACAAAGTTATAGGTAGGAAAGGCTCTCGGCATAAGGGGCGAGAGGATAGAATAATAGACCGTGTTTACTATGGCAACCGAGGCTTCAAAAAGTAAGCCCGAGATGGTAAATATGAGCGCAAAAAGCGCCGAGCTTTTCAGAATATGAAGCGCATTTTTCATATCAAAGGATCTTTATGGCGTTAGAGGAGATGACCTCCACGTAGAGTGACGGATCGAAGCTACGGCAGAGCCCACGGAAGAAGTCCGTCACGGGCTGTTCGGTGAAGAAGTGCCCGGCCTCAATAAGATTTATACCCATTTCCGCGGCCTCCTCCATTATATTGTAGCCTATCCTGCCGGAAATGTAGGTATCAGCGCCCTCGGCAATAGCATCATGGACAAAGTCCTTGCCGTCGCCTCCGACCACTGCCACTCGCCGCACGTTATTATAGCTGTCAGCATAACGAAGGATATCTCCGCCTATCTGAGTCTTGACACGGTAGGCAAAATCCTCAAGAGAGCAGGCCTCGTCAAGATTACCTATTCTGCCAAGGCCGCCTTCTCCGAAGGGCTTGGTATCGAACATACCGATGAGGTCGCAGAGGCAGTCGTTGACGCCGCCGTTCACCTTATCCGCGCGAGTGTGGAAGGAAAAGACCGAGATTCCGTTCTGCAGGAGCTTTATAACCTTTCTGCCGATATGTCCGTCCTCGTTGATGGCCGCGAGAGGCTTGAATATGAGAGGATGATGGGATATTATCAGGTCGAAATCCGACTCGATGGCATAATCGACTATCTCCTCGGTAACGTCGAGAGCGATAAGCACGCGGCTCACCTCTGTGTCGCCGTCGGCACAGCACATAAGCCCGTCGTTGTCCCATTCCTCGGAGAGCTCCTCGGGAATACGCTGTGAAAATTTCTTATACAGTTCCTTTACGTTCATAAAAGGCTCCTTTCTGCGGCTGTACCGCAGAGAATTTACGAATCGAGAATTTGCTCAGCATAGGCGATGAGTCTCTGCTCTGCGCTCGCGTCTTCGCCCCCTTCAAGCTTGCCGTTACGGGCATTGGTAAGCGACTTGATTTTCAGCATAATATGCTTTTTTTGTAAATCTTGATTTACAATATTTATATTTTTTTCTCCGAACTCCGCCTGACACTCATCAAGGTCACGAATACGCCCCGTATAGCTTGCCAGCATACAGACGTAAAGCTTTCCGCCAACCTCGGAATAGCTCTCCGTGGCGATATCAAAGCCGTGAGCGGCAAGATATCTGCGCAGGTGCCCCTGCCTTGACATAGGCTGAAGAATAAGATTCATCGAGGGGTCGGCGAGATGGGGGGCGCGGTCGATGATCTCCGAAATAAGCTCGCCGCCCATACCGCAGATCGCATAATCGGTGATGCCCATATCCGATAGCGCCGCCGCACCGTCTGTAAGAACGAAGGTGAGCTTGTCGCCGTAAGGGGTTTCCGCAGCGTTGCGCCTCGCACTCTCAAGCGGGCCCTCGTTGATATCCGCCAGCACCGCCCGTGATATGCGCCCCTCCGAGAGTAAAAAGAGAGGCAGGTACGCGTGATCCGTGCCAATATCGGCAAACACAGCGTCCTGCCTGACGAACTCAGCCGCCGACTGCAGGCGCCGATTCAGTCCGTGCTCTCTCATTTGGATGCGAGGTATTCGTTGATCTTTGCTACAAGCTCACCGGCGTCGGTGCCGTGAACAAGGCAAGCGTCCTCTATGGACTCGCCTCTGGAATGAGGACAGCCAAGACAGTGCATTCCTATCTCAAAGAAGAATCTCGCAGTCTCGACGTCGAAATCAAGAATATCGCCAATAAGAGTATCCTTAGTTACCTTCATTTTTATAAATCCTTTCAGGCTAAATATTTTATACAATAGGTATTATAGCATACATTATTTCAAAAATCAACAATTATTTTCACGAACTCTTTACTTTTATGAAAATTTGTGATAATATATATAGGTAAGCTTGTATATTTTTTCATTGAAAGGTATTATTTGTATGATTGTTGCGCTTGAGGAAGCGAAAAGACGGCTGACCGCTCTTTACGACGTTGTAAAGGAGCTTGGAAATCAGCTTAGAATAGAGGAAGTTAAAGAGAGATGCAACGAGCTTGAACGCGAAACGTTGGTTCAGGATTTCTGGAACGATGCAGAGAAATCCTCAAAAAAGCTCCGCGAAATAAAGCAGCTCAAGGACACCTATGAGAGCTATGAGGCACTTGTAGCTAAGCTTGACGACACCTATACTCTCTGCGAGATGGCAATTGAGGTCGGCGACGAGGACTCGGTAGACGAGGTCGTTTCCGAAACCGAATTCATTGAAAACGAGGCGGAGAGAAAGCGCATTGAGGTTCTGCTCTCCGGGCCTTACGATAAAAACAACGCGATTCTCTCCTTCCATCCCGGAGCAGGCGGCACAGAGGCTCAGGACTGGGCATCTATGCTTTACCGTATGTATACCCGCTGGGGCGAGAAGCACGGCTTCACCGTTAAGCTTATTGACTGGCTGGACGGCGATGCGGCGGGCATCAAATCTGCCACCATTATGGTCGAGGGCATCAACGCCTACGGTTATCTCAAGAGCGAGAACGGCGTGCACAGACTCGTCCGTATATCTCCCTTCGATGCCTCCGGCAGACGTCAGACATCCTTTGCCTCCGTTGAGGTTATGCCCGAATTTGAGGACGACGACACCATCGTTATCAAGGACGAGGACATCGAGGTCACCGCGCACCGCTCCTCCGGTGCGGGCGGTCAGCACATCAACAAGACCGACTCCGCGATCCGTATCGTTCACAAGCCAACCG
>CAZABU010000066.1:0-10093 GCA_964483225.1 uncultured Ruminococcus sp.
CCGCACCGGACATTTACCTGTACGGCGCCGCCCGGCTGGGACTGCGCGCGGAGGAGCCGTCGTAGAGCTTGGAAAGCTTAGCGTAGCACTCCTTAGGATCCATCCAGTTGTTGATGTTACCTGCATCCTCCTTCTTAGAGGTACAGATAAAGGTTCTGTTCTCAACGCGGGCAACGTCGTTGATAGCAGTTCTGTGAAGGTAGCAGTTGGGGAGCTCCTTCTCGTTGAGCTTGATGATCTCGCCGGTCTTGCAAGCCTCAGCTCTGAGCATCTCTGCCTGAGCGTCGGTGCCATCAATGAGAACGATGTTCTCGGGCTTTACGAGCTCGACCATTTCAGCGATCCACTCGTTTACGAACTTGTTGTTAGTAACATTAGTGTTCATTGGTATATTCTCCTTATATTAATAATCAATAATAGGCGAAAGGTCAAACAACCCAACCTTCCACGGCTACATTATATCATAACAAAAGTCATTTTGCAACAGGAAAAGAAAATATTTTTGGAATATTTTATCAAAGCATAGATTTATGGGAGACGGAAATGCATTTTCCGTCCGTGAGACTGCATACATGATAGGTCTCACAGCCGTTGAGCCTCATATGAACGGCGGCATCGTTATCCTCGGGACTAAAGCTATCTCCGGTGTAGCCGTGACCGTAAAAGCACCAGCGCTTGTCAAAGGTCATACTACCGACCTGATGCCCTACGCGACATTCCACACCGTCGATCTCAATTACCGAATTCTTACGCATCACCTGTGCTCTCGGCATAAGTCGACCTATCTCTGAGGGTAGGTCATTATTTCCGGGAACGATGACCAGCTCTGCATCGGTGGCGTTAAGAATGGCCGAGATAACCCCAAGCTTTCCTATGTATTCCTCTCTGACCTCCGGCATTCTGCCCACCTTCACCTCGTCGACCATATCGCCCGTGTGTAATATCATTCGCGGCTCAAGCGCTTGAATAAGTGCCTCCACCGCCGGAAAATCCCGTGATGCGGTATCGCTTATATGAAGCAGGCAATTGCCCCCGAGCGAGATCGCCTCGGCTGAAACGGAGCGCTCCTTCATTATGCGTCTGCGCTCTTTGGGAATTGCTCCGGTAAAGCGCAGGGTATCCGCCAGGTATATAGGATTTGTCAAAAGGATACATCTGCCGTCCGTATCGTAGACCTCGACTCTCGCAAAGCTGACGGGCAGACCAGCAGAAAACGGAATATAAACGTCGGCGATCCCGTCCTCGGGTACCGAGGCTTCAAAGTAAAGTCTACCGTTTAATATTACACGTACGCGCGAGCCGACGTTCAGCCCCTCGGCCTTGAAATGGGCAGTCACAGTCCTTTCTCCCTCGCAGGCAAATACAGAGCCCATCTCCTCGCCCTCGGCGGTAAAGCTGACCTTTCCGCGAAGCCTGACGGGATCGCCGAAATACGCGCGCCCGGCCGCAAGAGCGTCGTTGAATACCTCCAGAGCTATCGGAAACTCAAGGGCCTCGTCTACACCGTGCCAGGTAACGAAATTATTGCCTGAAAACCAGCCCTTGCCGTTGAAATGGCTGTCGCTGTCACCGATACCGGTTATAAATACTCCGGCGAGTGAGAGATTATCCCATAATGTCAGATAATTCTCCAGTGAAAACGCTCCGCGCCCCTCGGGGAACCCCACCTCCATTGAAACCGCGCCGTACACCCCGCATTCCGCGAGAGTACGGCTCTCGTATTCCACGATCTCGGTTATCTGCTCATCGGTAAATTTGCGCCGCTTATATCTTGTGGCTTCAAAGGGATGATTATATGAAAAACGGCCGCCGTGAGCTTTTACGTGAGCGACAGCCTCCGCCTCGCTCACCTTATAGTCGCGTTCATAATAATTGATAACAGGCACACACTCAGACCAACAGTTCTTATGTTGGCCGGCGTCGCTTATCTCGGTTGTAACAAAGGGCTTTACGCCGTATTTTTTACCAATTTCGTTTGCAATAAGTCGCTGACGTTGTATTACGTCGTCAAAGCTGCAATCAACCTCGATCTCGAAACGATCTACGGTCACCCTGCCCTCGCCCTCTATAAGCAGCGAGATGCTGTCAAACACGTTATCAAGACCGCCTATCTCGGGCAAGGCCTTCATATCCTCCGTCAGAGGCAAAACGTAAATGCCGCTATCCGAACAGACGAGCTGCTTTACCACGGTATAAGGCGGAATATTCTTCGGCATCTTTCCTATCACGTATTTCAGATGTGCCGGCTTGAATTCGGGCGGACGCTCCGAAAGCCTCACGTCGATAACTACCCTCGCGTCGGGCTCTGTATCCGGCTTCATACCGACGGTCAGCGTAACTCCCGCAATCAACGAAACCGTATGCCGCTTACCGCTTGAAAAGAACTCTGCTCCTGCGGTTCCCGATCTTTTCGGCACGGTGATATCTACGGCATTACCGTTCACGGTAAGAATTGCGTCACCGACCTCTCTCCAGCCGTACTCGCTACGCTCGCCGTCGGAATGAACGATCTCGCCGCGAGAAAAATCGAAGCCCTCTACGGGTTTTTTCGCTCTTCCCGTCCGAGTGTCGTGATCGGTAAATCTTATGTAGCTCATTCCGAGAGCCGCGGCGTTATAAATATGCCCCTCCATACTTCCACCCGGCTGATGGCAGGTATGAAGATGCATTTGCATAGGATAATATTTCATTTTCATATCCTCCGTTTTCACAAATAATTTTACCACACCGAGGTCTTTTTTTCAATAGCCGCCTCCAAAAATATCACTATCTGCTTTTGGCGAAAAATTACGATAATTTGCAGTAGGTGTCGATGTATATTAAAAACTGTTAATTTTTACCATTTTATACCAATTATTTTTGTGAAACTTTTCGCCATTTTACCTCTTGATTTTTTCACGCTTTATGTGGTAAAATGGTGTTGTTCCAAAAATTACCAAATTTTACCAATTAAATTATCGTATTAAGGAGAAGAAAAATGGAAACACAGGCTAAAATTTTACTTTGTGACGAAAACGTAGAGGAAAGAGCGAGGCTTGCCGAGAGTCTTACCAAGGCGGGCTTCCGCCACGTGGACGAGGTCGCTGACGGAGAACGTGCGGTGGAGCGTATAAACGAAGGCCGCTACGACGTGGTTATCGTTGACCTTTGGATATCCGGCATCGACGGCATCGGAATTTTACGCACCGCCGAGAGCCTTGCACTCAAAAAGAAGCCTTCATTTATATTAATGTCACCGATAAACAAGCAGAGCATTCTCGTTGAGGCCTCCGAGGCGGGCGCGGATATATGTATTCTGAAGCCCTTTGACGTATCCTCGCTTATCGGGCACATAAACTCGCTGGTAAAAATAAAAGAGCGCCCTGCCGAAATGGCAAAAGCGCTTACTGCGGAAAACGACCTCGAGGCACAGGTAACGAAGATAATCCACCAAATAGGAGTCCCCGCACATATCAAGGGATATCAGTATCTGCGCACCGCCATACTTATGACCATCGACGACAACGAGTGCATAAACTCGGTTACCAAGATCCTCTACCCCTCCGTGGCAAAGAAATACCAGACGACCACCTCCAGAGTGGAGCGCGCCATCAGACATGCCATTGAGGTTGCTTGGGACAGAGGCGACGTTGACACCCTGAACTCCTACTTCGGCTACACTATACAAAACAGCCGCGGCAAGCCCACCAACAGCGAGTTTATCGCTATGATCGCCGACAATCTCCGCCTCAAGTACAGAGGGGTTACAATATAAAAATAGGAGCTGTTGCAATCAACAGCTCCAAATATTTGTTAAAAATAGCGTCTCCCCTCCATCGCTCGGTACAACGTCACCTCGTCGGCATACTCTATATCTCCGCCGACGGGAATACCGTAGGCCAGTCGGGACACCTTAATATCATAAGGCTCAAGCACTCTGGCAAGATAGGCTGCGGTGGTATCTCCGCAGGGCGTGGGGTTGGTGGCAATAATGATTTCCGAGGCCTCACCCATCTCCACTCTGGCAACCAGCTCCTTTACAGTCAGGTCCTCGGGCGTGATATTGTCGAGGGGCGAGAGCGCTCCTCCCAGCACGTGATAGGTGCCTCGGTAGCCTCTGACCTTTTCCATAACCATAACGTCCTTCGGGCTCTCGACCACGCAAATGACGGAACGGTCGCGGGACTCGCTTGCGCAAATATCACAGCTCTCGGGCGACTCGGAAAGACCGAAGCACACAGGACATTTATAAACTTCGCGCTTGGCACCGAGAATAGCGTCGGCAAAGGATTCCGCCTCCTCATCGGAAAGATTGAGAACGGCGAAGGCGTATCTTGCGGCAGTCTTCCCTCCAACGCCGGGCAACCTGCGAAATTCGTCGATCAGGCGCTTGATCGGCGCAATATATTCCGCCATGATCAGAACATTCCGGGCAGACCTATGCTGCCGGTTATCTTCTGCATTTCATCGTTGGAAATGCTCTCAACGGTCTTGATGGCCTCGTTGACAGCGGCAACCACGAGATCCTCGAGGGTCTCAACGTCATCGGGATCCACCACCTCGGGGTCGATCTTTACGGAAAGGATCTCCTTTTTACCGTTGATCTTAACGCTGACTACACCGCCGCCCGCCGAGGTTTCATACTCCTGCTCCTCGAGCTCGGCCTGCTTTGCAGCCATATCCTCCTGCATCTTCTGAGCCTGCTTGAGCATGGACTGCATATCGGTAGGGCCGCCGCCCATCCCCTTAGGAATTCTGACCTTCATTTCTATATCCTCCAAAAAGTAAAATTTATCTTAAAGATTTAATGCGTCCTCGATATCCGAAAGTGCAGAGGGCATAGGCTTTGTGGCCGCAAGAACCTTGACGGTGACCTCTGCGGGGCTCTTCCCCTCCGCCTCGGCTATAACGCCGCGGACTATCTGCATATCGGTTTCGGTCTCGGACAGCTTCTTTGCAAAGAAATCGTTGAGCTTCAGCACGAATACGTTGCCGCTGTACTGAACGGAAGCGCCGGACAGGCCTGCGGATAGCGAGCGCTTCAGCGAGCCGATCCTGGAGAGGACCTCTCCCCACTTACCGTAAGGCACAAATTCGCCGTTACCGGCGGCAGCCTTCGAGGGCTCCGCGCTCACGGGCTCCTCAACGGCGATTACCGCAGGCTCCGAGGGCGTCGGCGCGGGTGCCGCAGGCACGGAAACGCCAAGGCGAAGCATAGAAACCTGCTTCTCCAGCTCCTCAACACGCACGGCGAGCGCCTCAACCGAGCCAAGAAGCCTCGGGTCACACATACGGGTGAGCGTTATCTCCGCGATGCTGCGCTTCGAGTTGAAGGCGCGCTGCATATCGGCCATGGCTCCCTCGAGCAAGGTGACGTGATAGGTAAGCTTAGGCATACTGAATTTGGCGGCAAGCTCGCAGAGCGATGCGTATTCAACGTCGGTAAGGTCGAGATAGGTCTTTGCCTTATCGCTGTTCTTAACTACCATAATATCGCGGTAGGTTTCAATAAGCTCCTGCCAGAACACCGACAGATCGCCACTCTTCATAACGATATCGGCAACGACGCCGTAGACCGTGGAATAATCGGCTCCGAGCACAGCCTCAACAAGCTTATAAGCACTATCTCTGTTACCGCTTCCAACGGTGTCGAACACCAGCCGCTCGTCGATGGTGGCGCGAGCGCCGGCACAAAGCTCAAGAAGGCTTATTGCATCACGCATTCCTCCGCGGGAGATACGGGCGATGACCCTTGCACCGTCCTCGGTAATATCTATTCCCTCTGTCGCGGACATCTTCACCAGCCTGTCCTTTATGACCTCGCTGGGAATACGTCTGAAATCAAAGCGCTGACAACGGGAAACTATCGTTGTAGGAAGCTTATTATATTCTGTGGTCGCAAGAATAAAGACTACGTAGGTCGGCGGCTCCTCAAGAGTTTTCAGCAGAGCGTTGAATGCCTGCTGGGACATCATATGGACCTCGTCGATGATATATACACGATATTTGAGCTCTGCCGGAGTAAAGGCGATCTCGTCCTGCATCTCGCGCACGTGGTCAATACCGTTATTGCTGGCGGCATCCATCTCGATAACGTCCGTTGCAAGCCCCGCGTCAATGCTCCTGCAGGCGCGACAGCAGTTGCAGGGATTTCCGTTCCTCGGCGACTCACAGTTGACGGCCTTGGCAAGTATCTTTGCGCAGCTGGTCTTTCCCGTTCCTCGGGAGCCGCAGAACAGATAAGCATGGGAGAGCTTATTGTTAGCTACCTCATATTTAAGAATATCTGTGATGCCGTCCTGACCGCAGACGTCGTCAAAGTCCGCAGGACGCCATTTTCTGTATAGCGCTCTGTAATCCGACATATTGCTCCTCTCCGCCCGCACGCAGGGCAAGCCGATATAAGAAAAGCACGCAACGGCATACACTCGCGTCAGCCCATGCGCGCTCTCAATAAATTTCCGTGTGTCGAGAAGAGCCATACACCCCTCCGTCGAACGTACTCCTACATACGGTAACCGCCACGTCTGCTCCGGACAGGCACCCCTGCGGCACACCCGATAAACCGCTTAATGCTGCTTGGTTCCCCACCTGACATGGTTCACAGCCTCACGTTGCGCAAGACCCATTCTTCAACACAGAATATAACGGTGCAGTCTACACAAAAGCAATCCTCGGGAAAGGAATTGATCCCTGCTATAGCGGATTTCAGGTACAAGGCGCCGCTACTGCCCCGACTGGTATGACTCCACCCGACACACGGAAAACGCCGTAATTTTACGACGGATTATATTATAACAGATAAAATATAAAATTTCAAGTCTTTTTTGAAAAATTTACTCAGCCCACAAAATTATATAACGAAGCCGCCGCTTATATTCACTACCTCACCGGTTATGAAGGCCGCTTTATCCGATGCAAGGAACAGCGCCGCCTCGGCAACCTCGGCAGGTGTACCCATTCTGCCGACGGGCGTTTGCTCGCAGAGCTCGTCAAGAGCCTCACGGTCCAATGCTCTATTCATATCGGTTTCGATGACTCCCGGTGCTATGGCGTTTACGGTTATGCCCGAGGGGCCAAGCTCCTTAGCCAGCGCCTTCGTCATACCGATGAGTCCCGCCTTCGCCGCGGAATAATGAACCTCGCAGGACGCGCCCACAAGCCCCCACATAGAGGTAATATTTATGATCCGGCCATACTTGCGGGAAATCATTCCGGAAACAAGATTTCGTGCATAGAGAAAGGGCGCCGTCAGATTTACGCTCATCATCCGCTGCCAATCCGCATCGGTAATATCGGTAAACAAAGAGAATGCGCTGACAGCCGCGTTATTTACAAGACAGTCTATATGCCCAAGCTCAGCGACGGTACGCTCGCAGGCCGAGAAAATCTCGTCAGGCGACTCGGAATCCGCCTTTATCGCCATGGCGCCGGTAGATTCTGCCAAGGATTTTGCCTCGTTTTCCGAGTTTTTATAAGTAAATGCCACGCTGTATCCGTTTTTGGAGAACAACTCGACCATGGCTCTGCCGATTCCCCTTGAGCCACCCGTGATAAGTACAGTCCGCATATGCGCACCTCATTTCATTTATCTATATGCCAATTATACACCTTCTTTGAATATATGTCAAGCAAAAAGTGCTTGACCGGAAGAAGGATTCGTTGTATAATTGCTTTATGTTCATTCAGGAGAAGGTTATGATACTTTTGATTTCAAGGAGCCGCAGGCTCGCAAACCAATACTCGGAAATATTTCATTTTATGGGCATGCTCAACACGGTGGCTACTCCGCCCGAAGCGCTGAAGGAGATCTCATCGCTGTACCGTGCCGCGCTTATCATCGAGCCGGAGGCACTCCTCTTTCCCGCTGATTTCGTCAGAAGGCTATGCGCTCACGTGTCCATACCCATTTTTGCCATCAGCGCAGACGGAGAGAGGGACAAGTACGCTTATCTCTTTGCCGCCTGCTTTCGAGATACCTGTTACTCGGGAACTGTGGTGGCAGCCATCGCCGACTATTGCAAAAGCAATAATTGCTCCCACGTTGGAGAGTACAGCCTGCTCGGCTTGAACGCCGCGCCCGATCTCCCCTCGCCGCGTTATTACGGCAAGGCTCTGCCGCTTACGAAGACCGAGTCTATGATATTGCGTTATCTGATCCGCACATATCCACATCCCCAGAAAACGGCAAAAATTCTTAAATACGCATACCGCCCATCAAGGAGACCGGAGCCCTCAAGCGTGCGCACACACATCTGTCTTATGAACAGAAAATTCCGCGAGCTTACGGGCAGGAACCTGATCGGATCGGTGGCCGACCGCGGTTATACGGTTATTACGGATGAGCGCGAGAATGGAAAAATTTTAGTGTAAAGAGTACAAGCCGAGGATACATATACTTTCTATAAAACGAAGGGGGTATTCTCACGTGCTTGATTTCAGAGGTATAATTTTACGTTTTATCGCGCTTATCCTCGGTATCGACGAGGTAAGCACCTTTCCACCGCCCTTATCAAGGGATAAGGAAGCCGAGCTTTTTGCAAGAAAGGCAGCCGGCGACTCTGCGGCAAGAGATAAGCTCATTGAGCACAATCTGCGCCTTGTGTCCCACATTATCAAAAAATATTACTCATCCTACGAGTATCCCGACGAGCTTCTTTCCATCGGTAGCCTCGGTCTTATAAAGGCGGTGGACACCTTCAAATGCGACTTTGGCACACGCTTTGCCACATATGGTGCAAGATGCGTGCAAAACGAGATACTGATGTTCTTCCGCAGTAAGAAAAAATGCGCAAGCGAGGTGTCCATCAACGACACCATCGACGTTGACAAGGACGGAAATCCACTTACATATTTAGATATAATCAGCACCGAGGAATCCATCGAGTCGGACCTTGATATGAAGGAGCATATCACGAGGATCCGAGATCTTGTGGACGGCCTTTTGGGCGAGCGAGAGCGCGAGATAGTAGTTCTGCGCTACGGACTCAAGGGCTATCAGCCCAGAACTCAGCGCGAGGTCGCAAAATATCTCGGCATTTCCCGCTCATACGTTTCAAGGCTCGAAAAGCGGGCTCTGGAAAAGCTGAAGGGCGGCTTCGGTGACCGTATACCGGATTTCGACGATTAATTTTTTTCTGAATAAATTGATGAAAAAACGGCAAAATAAATTCGGACCGCATCACATAGGATTCGGTTCGACCTATTATTTTGAAAAAGGTACGGTCATACTTTTTATGGCGATCATCAACAAAATTGCGCTTGCTCTGATCATTGTCGGCGCACTCAACTGGGGTCTGGTAGGACTTTTCGCCTTCGACCTCGTCGCGTGGATCTGCGGCGGAGCTACTACTATCGTAGCAAGAATTATTTATATTCTTATCGCTCTTGCCGGTGTTTGGAGCATCTCTATGCTCTTTATGGATAACGAGGACAGAGTTACCCATAGCCACGCATAAAATCCTCCGAAAAAGAAAGTCGCGGAGTCTCGTCTGAGACTCCGCGATGATTTTTATACCTTAGAACAGAGTGGTAGGTACGAAGAAGTAGAGGCAGAACAGTGCGGAAACCACGATGGCAACCACAGAAACGTTCCAAACGGGCTTGTCCTTCTTAGTTACCGCATACTTGATGAGATCAACGAGGTAAGAAAGAGCAGACATAACGGTGTAGGAAAGAAGACCTACGCCGATACCCTTGGTAATGGAATAACCGAGAACCATTACAACGATGGTAAGGAATGCCGAGGTAGCATTGATGGCATTGTCAAAGTTAACGCTCTTAACGTTGTTCTTCATCATAAGCACGCCGACGTAGATAAGAGCGGAAGCCGCTGCAGCGGAAGGAACAGCTGCAAATACGGGAAGTGCAAACATGGAAAGGAAGAACATGCACGCAGTAGTGAACGAAGCAAGACCGGTTCTGCCACCCGCGGATACGCCCGCACCGGACTCAACGAAGGTAGTAACGGTGGAGGTACCGAGCATAGCGCCGGTGCAGGTAGCGATAGCATCGCTCATCATGATCTTGCCGTAGTTGTGAGGCTTGTTATTCTCATCGGAGAGAATTCTGTTACCGCCGCAGCAGCCAACGATAGTTCCCATGGTGTCGAACA
>CAZABU010000067.1:0-10019 GCA_964483225.1 uncultured Ruminococcus sp.
GCGAAATCGAGGTAAAGCTTCCCGACCCAAATGTTACGAAGGATTAAAAATCATTTTTAAGCAACTGCGTGAGATGCTTTCCGCGCGGTTGCTTTTTTACGAACACCTCAAATTATACTCATTTTAACATCAAATTTCGAAAAAGTCAAGTGTATTTTGCACATATTTTTATCTTGCTATTTGCAATTGTATTTTAAGTGTAAAAATAGCGTGTATCTTTTTGGATATTTTTAGTGTAAAATATATGTGTAAAGTGAGGTGTAGTTATGTTTGAAGTCAAGAAAGACGATTTTGTAAATAAAACCTTTAGACTCCCTGTGGCTTTGGTTAATAAACTTGAGCAATTAGCACAGCAAGAACATATATCATTGAATAAACTCGTTGCACAGTGTTGTGAATATGCTCTAGACAATCACAAGGTAAAAAGCGACAAGAAAAAGTCTTAATCGTTAAGCAAAAAATAAACGACGGTGATTTGCTTTGCACCGTCGTTTTGCTTTGTGATACCCGGAGCCTCCCCCTTGTTAGGGGGAGGTGGCAGGCGAGAGTTTACTCGAGTCTGACGAAAGGGGCGGTCTATAAGTAACTTTCTACTTACATAGTAAATAGTTCCCTACCATCGCCCCTACCGTCAATTGAAAAACGAGTTTTTCAATTGACACCTCCCCCTAACAAGGGGGAGGCTTGGGTTACATACCGGCTTTTGCAAAAAATGTCGAACACAAAGTTGCTCGCGGTATTGACAAAGAACTAAAAAAGTGCTACAATAGGAAAGGTTGTTTTCTACCCGTGGCACAGCTGTAGCAAGGCCAAAACGATTCCCTATCGTTTTGCAGCAGCGAAACCGCCTAAAGCAAGAAGCCGCAGAAGCGAGTATTCGAGCGACGCACGGCGACTATGCGACGGTGGATAGCGCGCAGATTCGCGCAACGCTCTGCATCTAAGAGCGCGCTTTGATTAGTTTACATACCTACCCGTGGCACAGCTGGATAGCGCGTCAGACTCCGACTCTGAAGGTCGAAGGTTCGAATCCTTTCGGGTAGGCCAAATAAAAAAAGAAGCTCCCCTGCGGGGCTTCTTTTTTTATTTGGCTTATCACAAAGCTCGACCTTGCACGAGGCACGAGTGCCGAAGGTTCGCATACCGCTTGCGGTATCTGCGAGCAGAGCGAGCATACCCTTTCGGGTTAAGAAGCTCCCCTGCGGGCTTATCTATATTTTCATTATTTTTATTATTTTCATTATTTTAGCCATTTTTATTGACTTTCAAAAAGAATAATGATATAATAGATATGCCAAACCAACTGAATATTTTTGCAAGGGCTATTTTTATCTTTATGGGATAGTTATACCCTTTTTCTGTAATACTCATAATGGATTTTGTTAAAAATGCAAATTCCTACTGAGTGTGGCAGAAAAGGGATATAGTTCTTGCTTCTTCAGTTGGTTTGGCGACTATTGGAGTTTGCGTTTTTAGTGCGGCTTACTTCGGTAGCCGCACTTTTTATTTTATTATTCATTTTTAGGAGGAAAAGAAAATGAAAAAACTTTTAGTACTGATTCTAACCCTGATTTTGTTCTTGAATGTCACTGCTTGCAGCTCCTCGCAAAACGATGATGAAGTCAAGAATAACGATGAAAAAGAAACCGAGAGCGAGGAGATAGTTTATAGCGAAGGTCTTGAGTTCGTATCAAACAATGATGGAACTTGCTATGTTAAAGGAATTGGTACTTGTACTGATTCTGACATATTTATCCCTTCTATATCATCGTTAGGAGATACAGTGGTATCAATTGGTTTGGGAGCTTTTTATAAAGAAAGCATTCAGATGATATACATTCCGGATAGTGTTACAACTATAAGTAGAAATGCATTCAAAGAATGTAAAATTAAAACTATAAATATTCCAAGTAGTGTTTCATTTATAGGAAACGGTGCTTTCGAAGATTGTGATTATATCGAAAGTGTATATATAAGTGACTTGGCGAAATGGTGCGAGATTGAATTTGAAAATAGCGATGCAAATCCTTTGGGTTCGTATAATGCAAAACTCTATATCAATAACAATCCAATAGAAAACCTTATAATTCCCAGTGGAGTAACAAGCATAGGCAAACACGCATTTTATGGAAACGATTTTATCAAAGAAATAATCATTCCAGATAGTGTCACATCAATAGGAGCGTGGGCTTTTGCCTACTGTTCGAATATTACAAGTGTTTCGATTCCGGATAGTGTTGCTACAATCGGAGCGGGTGCGTTCTTTTGTAATATGAGATTGAAAAGTGTAATAATAGGAAAAGGTGTTACAGCAATGAATGGCGATACATTCAATGGTGGTGGTTTTGGCAAGCTTGAAAATGTATACTATAGAGGTTCTGCTGAAGAATGGAACAGCATCGAAAAATTCGGCTATGACATTCCAGATAATGCAAAGATATATTATTACAGCTCGACTAATCCACAAACTGAAGGTGATTTTTGGCATTACGATGAAGGTGGAGATATAGTGATCTGGTAATGCTTCAACACCTACATAGAAAAAATATAAATCACCAAACAGATAGACAAAAACCTGTACACAACTCCATACGGCAATGTCATTAAGTTAATTTAGTGGCAAGTAAAAACGCACAGGGGTTAAAGTCCATACTAAAACTCTTGAAAATATCTTTTTTATTTACTTATTGCAATTAACGGTTAAATATTGTAAAATAGTATTATCAAGCGTTTTTACAGGAGCAAATATGGATTCATTTATTTTTGCTGTTAATGCGGTGGCGCCGTTGATATTGACGGTGGCTATCGGATATATGCTGAAGCGTATCGGGCTTATGGACGGCGATTTTGCCAAGAAGGCGAACAAGCTGGTTTTCCGCGCGTTTTTGCCCGTTATGCTCTTTATGAACATCTACAAGGTGGAGTCGCTGTCGGGCTTCAGATATGGGTATATCCTCTATTCGGTAGGGGCGGTGGTAGTTATTTTCCTCGTCGGAATACCGCTCTCGGGGCTTATCACCCGTGACAGAAGGCGCAGAGGTGCCCTGCTCCAGTCCTCCTTCCGCTCAAACTACGCGCTGGTCGGAATTCCGCTGGCGCAGTCGCTGTTTGGTGCAGAGGGGGCGTTGGTGGCAACGGTGCTTTCGGCGATATCAATTCCCTGCTTCAACGTGCTGGCGGTGGTCAGCCTTTCCATCTTCGGGGACGGCGAAAAGCGTCCTTCTGTCAAAAAGATTCTGCTGGGAATTGTGAAAAACCCGCTGATCATCGGTGTGCTCGTAGGTCTTGCGGCTCTTGGATTACGGGAGCTTGCGGTGCTGCTCGACATAGACTTCAGGCTCTCCGACGTCACGGCGATATACAAGCCGCTTGAGTATCTCTCATCACTTGCGACACCTCTGGCACTGCTTGTGCTTGGAGCGCAGTTTGAGTTTTCCGCAATCAAGGAGCTCCGACGGGAAATTACGGCGGGTGTGCTTACACGCAACGTGATCGTACCCGTCCTGACGCTTACGCTCGCTTACCTATGCTTCAGAAAGAGCTTTGGCGGAGCGGAATTTGCAACGCTGGTGGCTATGTTTGCAACGCCGGTGGCAGTATCAAGCGTGCCGATGGCCCAGGAGATGGGAGCCGATGCAGAGCTTGCGGGTCAGCTTGTGGTATGGACTACGTTACTCTCGGCGCTCTCGGTATTCCTTGCGGCATTTCTGCTGGATCTCGGCGGAGTATTCATCTGAATTTTTCATAGCGCGAAAACGAAAAGCCCTCGAAATCGAGGGCTTTTTGCATACTTATATTTACTTTTTTTCGTCTTTTCCCACCTTATGTAAGGTGCGGAGCTGCTTTATAAGATTTGCGGGCTTCGTGAATACCGCGCGGAAAAATCTGCCCATACAGTAGAACGGAATCAGCACTCTGTATTTATAGACAAGAGGGGCTGCCTCCTTGTAAAACTCCACAGGCGGGAAGATACGGCGGAGGACGTAGCGGAGCTTTGCGCCGGCGGTGGTATCGCCCTCGCTGAAGGCGACGAAATCGTTCTCAACATAGACGTCGAGAATTCCGTAGGCGCCGGAGGTGGCATAAAAGTCAAGCATTTTTCGCTGATCGGCGGTGAGATAGTCCTCTCCACCTGCAAGGTAGCTCTCCATCGCCGCACGATTTTCGGGAGAAAAGATACTCTTTGCAAGGGCGGTCGTTACCTTATCAAACTCGGCGATTCCAAGCTTATCAAGAGCCGCGGCGAGCTTTTCATTATCGATCTCGGCGCCCTTAGCGCACCAAAATACATAAGTATCGCAGAGAGAACGCAGACCTGTACCGCCGCCGGCATAATGCTTATGCTCGTGGGTCTTCATATGCAGATAGAAGTCCTCGGTGCTCATTTTTCTGCCATACTCGGTGTTGGGAATGATCTCAGCCCTATCGAGAATGCCGTCGAAATAATCGGCGAAGCGACGGTGTGTTCCACTACCGAAAAGGCCGACGTGAAGCTCGAAGTTGTAGATCGGCGGCTTCATATAAACGTCCTGATTGCTTCGCTGATAGCTATCCACCGAATAACCGAGCTCGGTCATTATTTTTTTCACCAAGGGGCGATTTTTTATATCGAAGAGAATATCGTTATCGGTCATCTGACGCAAGCCTATGAAGGGATACATATCCTTCAGAATAACGCCCTTGAGGGGCATATAGGTAACGGCGTTTTTCTCAAAAGCGGAAAGGATCTCGGCTCTGGCGCTGTCAAAGAGCATTATTCTGCGGATCGAGAGATTCTTTGCCTCCTGCATAGCGGGCGTCGCCGCGCCGATGCGCTCAAGAGCGTAGCAAAGGAGAGCCTCGATGCTATGGCGTGTGGCCAGGGACAAAAGGCGCTCCGGGGACACCGCCGACAGGAGCTCGGCTCGGGGAGCAGTACCGTCGAGGGCGCAGGCTACGGCGTAAAGCACCGTGTCGTATTCACGCCTTACAAGCTCCAGCTCACCCATTCCTCGTTCCTCCTCTGCGTATGCCGCGCAGCAGCCGCGCCATACCGAATTTCAAATACAAAATTGCCACTCTGATATAGAAAAAATCGCACCAGAGGTGGTAATAAAGCTTATACCATGGGTTATCCACTGTAACGGTTTTTCCGTTTCTGATAACGCCGGTAAGCACGCCGATTATCTGCCCGTCTGTGATACCGAACTCGCGGTGAATACAGTTATCGCCGCAGATAACGTAATCCTTCTCCCGCACCTTTAGCACGCGGTGAAGCACGTGAGTGCCATCGGGGCGCACATAGAGCGGGCAATCGTATTTTTTCAGTCTGCCCGTATGACGCTCGATGATCATTACGTCACGCCCTTGACGGATAAGCGGGCGCATACTGACACCCGTGTTTTTATAGATGATCTTGCCGTGGAGGGCGAGCTGCTCCTCGAAGCTTGAGCGCTCCGTCATTCCAGCGCACCGATTTCGGAAAGCTTTGCGATAACCTTATCAACATCGGCGCTGAGGGTCGCCTCGTCCACCTCGTAGCGCTCCAGCATTGCCGCGATCAGTTCCTCACGGGTGACGTCGCTTGCAAGCAGGTCAATAATGGCGGCGGCGGTGCTGTTGCTCCTGACCATTCCGTTGAAATCGCCGCCCGCGGATACCATAAGCTGGCCGTCGGGGGTGTTGTGAGTTATAAACGTAGATTTAAGCTTCATTTCCTTTTCCTTTCATTCCGCGATATGCGACGTCTGCCGCCTCGGGCAGCATATTACAGCCAAGCCTGCAAAGCCTTACCGTCCTTGACAATTTATCAAGAAGCAGGAGAGTTTTTTTCATTTTTTCCGGGTCGCACATTCTATAGGTCTGAGAAAGCAGACTCGGAAAGGCCTCTGCGGGAGAAATAGTTTTTATACGGTTATCGGGCGAGCGCTCCAGCACCGCGATCGCGCGCAGAGGGACGCCGATATTCGTGCCGAGGCGGTGCTTACCGCACCAGGGAGTGCCCCAAACGACAGCACCACCGTCGCGGATCTCGATCAGCGGCTTATCGTCGTTTACCATCACGGCGCGACTGCCGAATTTCTCGCGCCAAAGCCGTGTATGGGTAGATTTTCCCGTACCGCTTTTCGCGGTAAAGAGATAACCCTCACCGTCAACGGAGATAGCGGAGCCGTGGAAGAGGATTATATCATAGTCCAGCATACGCTCGGCAATTTTTCTGTATATTGCAAGCGCCTCGAGGTGCCTGTCGTCAGGGATCGGTACCGTAATGCCCTCAAGGGCGTACTCGCGTCTTGCGTGCTCACGCTCGGCCTCAATGTCGCCGTCGGTAAGCTCTACCCGAAAATCGTGGGTCTGCTCTACTGCATAGGCTCTGCAAAGACGCTCGGTTTCATGATATTCACAAACGATGTGAACGCATTTTCCTGCGAGCGCAATATTAAACTCGATCACGGCACACCTCCCAAAATATTTTTACAGATATATTATAAAACAAATCACGGCGTTTGTCAATGCCTTTTATACAAGTTATATCTTTCTGCGTGGACAGTAAAACCGCCGCGCATATTTCCGGTCTTGCGCGGCGGTAAAGCGACGATTTTTAATTCAAATGCAAACATTTGTTTACTATTCGGTGATTGCCACCTTGGGCTACCCCTTCATGCCGACAATGAACTTTGCGTATGCCAGACCTATTTTCAGCTCGTAATATCTCTCGATTTGCAGCTCACGTTCACGCACGAAATCAACTAAGCGACCAAGCTTCTCCAACGCCTCGTCATCCCTGCCGAGTGCCTTCGAATACAAAGAATCGGCAAAGAGCTCAACGTAGCGGGCGTGATCCTCAAGGATACGTACCGAGGCAGTCTGCACACGGTGGGGCATATTGTAATGATCCTTTATCAGCGCCCTTCCCTTTTCTATTATGGACGGAACGGCAGCGATCGTTTCTGCCACCTTTGGGCTGTAAAGCGGAGATACTGCTTCGTCCTCGGAGAGCTCGCGCTGAAGGAATTTGAAGGGGACAGCGCGTTCGAGCTCGGAGAGGTAACCGTAAAAGCTCCTCCAATCCTCGCCGTAGGCATGGGAATAATAATCCTCTGACAGCTCATCAAGAGTCAAGGAGATATCAAACTGTTTTCTGGCAAAGACGTAGTAAGCGTATCCATTAGGGAAATAGGAGCGCTGTGAGCCGCAGGCGATCATGCCGTCAACTCCGTGAGCCTTATAGGCCTCGGTGTCCTCAAAAACGCGGAGCGCAAGCTGCTGGCCGGAGAAATCGAACGTCTGATGCTTCCAGAAGTGATACTCAAAGGCGAGAGCAGCTCCGGAATAGACCTTACGCCAATCCTCGTAATACCCCATATATTCGTCAAGATCCGCAGGCAAGGTCACCTTGTTTCTGACAAATGGCTTGAGCGCGGGCTCCTTATCCGTCAGACTCCTGGTGTAGCTTCTGGTTATCGGGGCAAGCATCAGGGTGAATCTCGCGGGATTTTCAATGCGCTCAAGGAGGGGTGCCCAGGTGGTTTCGGTATAAACGATGAAAACAATGCGTGTGTTAAGCTCACGCCTTGTAAGCTCGCGGTTTATCTCATTAAGAAGGATCACGTACCAATCGGACACAGTCTTCTCACAGCAGGCGGCACACTCGCAGTGGTTTTTGCTCGCGTCACCGAGCCAGACGTGTATGTAATCCACGTTGGTGTGCTTTCCGGCATAGTCGGCGATATGCCTCACGACCTTTTCCCTCGCCTCGGGGTTGGACATACAGAACTGGGTGTTAAGCACCTTGCCGGTATAGAGCTTACGCTCTCCCGAAAGCTCCGCCAGATATTTTCGGCTCTCCTCGGGCACGGCGCTGTCGTCAACTACCTCCCAGCCGCTGGAGCAATCTATACCGAAGGGGGCGGCGGTCCAGCCGTGACCCACGTCGTGGAACTGCACTCCGCGCTTCGACATTTCGCACTCGCAGGCGATCTTCCACTGAAGCATTGTGGAATCGGTCACGGGCTCCGGAGAACGGGTGGGGTTGTCGGTGTGGTTGTAATAATGCTTATAGAAGGGGGTGGGCACGAAGAACTGCATCATAAATACGTTCATACCCGCTTTAGGGAGAAAATCTATGGTTTCAAGCAGTATCTGCTGGCTGGTTGCGCCCTCGATGCAGGGTCCTCTGTAACGGCAGGAGGCCTTGTGGCGGTAACTTACGGGGGCGATCTCCTTCATTGGGATATATTCGCCGTCCACACCCGGGAAGAGCCAGCGGCAGCCGTTTCTTCGGAGATATTCATAGACCGCGATCAGCACGGCACGGGGATTGTCGCCCGCTATCACTCCACCCTGCTCGGTGCAATCGATAAATACGATATCGTCAAGCTCTGCGTCCTCGGCATCCGAGATATCAAGGCCGAGATCCTGCATAAGGCCAAGACGGAATCCGTCCTTTGCCGCGGGATTATAGATAATTTTCACGTCGCCGCATTCGGGCATCATCATACGGAGATATTTTTTCAGCTCCTCGGCGGCGAAATCCACAACGCTGTGGGAGGTGATCTTGTTAATTGAAAGCATGGGAGAGCCTCCTTGTATTTATTGATTTTATTATAATGTAGGCGGACGCGTTTGTCAAGAAAATCGGGAAAATAGTGTATTTTTGAAATATAAGAGTGTATTTTTATACCTATCGCGGCGGGTGCTTGACTTTTCCAATTGTGGGTGGTATAATTTATGAGTAAATTATATGCTTTGGAGGCTATGGTATGGGAAAATTTGACGGAATACTGATTTGCTCGGATTGGGACGGAACGCTGTTTGACGGCGAGCGCGTGCCCGAAAAGTCGGTCAAGGCGATAAAGTACTTCCAGGAAAACGGAGGCAAGTTCACGCTCTGCAGCGGTAGGCCACCTTTTTATATGAAGGATATGCTGGATTTCGTACACCCGAACACCTACGCTCTGGCGCTCAACGGCGCTATAATCTGCGATCTTGACGAGGGGGTCACGGTCAGCGAGGCCTTCGTCGACGAGGATGCGTACAGGATAGCCAAGCAGATAATGGGCTTCGGCATCAAGATAAAGCTTATGGCGGCCTGCATCAAGGGACAAAACGAGTATTATTGGGCAAGGCCGGTGGACTTTACCGCGCGGATACCAGAGCTTAAGACCCTCCCCGTCTACAAAATAACCGTCACCTGCGAGGATCCTTCAGACGGCGACCGACTTATGGAGCTGGCTGGCAAGCTGGACACCGGAAAGTACTCGATACTCCGCTCCGGCAAGGGTTACGCCGAGATATTCCTCACCGATTTCTCAAAGGGTAACGCCGCAAGAAGGCTGAAGGAGATGATCGGCGCAAAGCTCCTCGTCTGTATGGGTGATTATGAGAACGACCTGCCGATGTTCAGGCTCGCCGACGTGTGCTACGCGGTGGGCAACGCGATCCCCGCGCTGAAGGAGATTGCCACCCACGTCGCATCAGCCACAGTGGGCGAAGGTGCCGTCGCGGAGATCATTTCCGACATTGAAAAACGGTATATCTGAGAATATTTTTTCAAAATTCTCAATTTTTCGCATTTTTTTAGAAAAATACTATTGACAAACGTGAAAGTCTGTGATATAATATCGAATGTTCGCGGGAGTGGCGGAATCGGCAGACGCGCACGTTTGAGGGGCGTGTATCTTTGATGTACGGGTTCAAGTCCCGTTTCCCGCACCAACAAAAAGAGAGAGTCATAAGACTCTCTCTTTTTGTTTTGGTTGCGCGGGAAACGAGGACGCGAACCCGTTCTCGCCGCAGGCGAGATAAGGGGCTTATTTTGCGGTTTCCTTCCGGAAATGACGGCGGCACTTTCACGCCGTCAAGCAAAATATGCGTCAGATGCCGCAATAGCGGTATCTGAACTTCAAGTTCCCGTTTCCCGCGACGAGAGTCTTTTTTGACTCCGTATTTTTGTTTTGTTTGGGAAACGAGGACTTTCGCCCGCCCGAGCGGCACCCGCTTTGTTTACTATCACATAGTAAGAGCGAGGCGAGATTTTC
>CAZABU010000068.1:0-10007 GCA_964483225.1 uncultured Ruminococcus sp.
GACGCTGTGCGTCGGTGAAGTATGCGGGAACGGTGATAACCGCGTCGGTAACGGTGGTGCCGAGATATGCCTCAGCATCTGCCTTCAGCTTCTGAAGGATCATCGCGGAGATCTCCTGGGGAGTGTAGCTCTTGCCGTCGATGGACACCTTCTTGTCGGTACCCATATCGCGCTTGATAGAGCTGATGGTCTTGTCGGGGTTGGTAACCGCCTGACGCTTTGCAACCTGACCTACAAGTCGCTCACCGGTCTTGGTGAATGCAACCACGGAAGGAGTAGTTCTCGCTCCCTCGGGGTTGGTGATGACGAGGGGCTCGCCGCCCTCAAATACTGCTACGCAAGAGTTGGTAGTACCAAGGTCAATTCCTATAATCTTTCCCATTTGTTAATTCCTCCAAATATATAAGTTATTGTTTATTATCTGTTTTGTAAATATTTGTTTGCAAACAGCCTTAGTTTGCGGTTTTTACCATGGCAAAGCGAATTATCTGCTTGCCCTTTCTGTATCCCTTCTGGAACACCTCAACGATCTCGCCCTCACCGTACGCCTCATCGTCCACGTGAAGAACGGCGTTGTGAATATTGGGGTCGAAGGTCTCGCCCACGGCGCCGAAGGCCTCAACGCCGAGCTTTTCAAAGACGGCACTCACCGACTTTGCAATCATCACAAGCCCCTCTCTGACCTTTTCAAGATCATCGAAGCCTGCCGCCCTCTCAAGGTTGTCGATTATGGGCAGAAGCTCGCCTACCGAATCGGCAACGGCCCCTGCATACGCGCCCTCGCGCTCCTCGCGGGAACGGCGGCGGAAGTTTTCATACTCGGCGGCAAGGCGAAGGTACTTATCGTCCCGCTCTGCCAGCTGTATATTCAGAGCCTCAAGCTCTGCGGCAAGCTCCTCTGCGGTGGGCGGCGTCTGCTCCGCGGCCTCACACTCGGCAGTCTGCTCTGCCGTGTTCTGCTTTTCTTCCATCTAAAAAACCTCTCAATCCTTATCGTCACGTCCGGGCAGGAGCAGGCTCTCCTCGCCGAACATTCTGTCAAGTCCAAGTGCCAGCCTCGACAGCATATCTATTACCCTGGGGTAGTTCATTCGCTTCGGGCCTATGACGCCCACGGCAAACTGCTTGCCGCCTATGGTAACGTTCCTGAATATCATCGCGGTGTCCTTCATACCGCCGGGGCCGTTCTCGTTTCCGATATAAACGTGTATGCCCTCGCCCTCCTGCTCGGTGCGGGAGGAGATAACGTCCATCAGCCGCTCCTTTTCCTCAAGGACGCCAAGCAGACTGCGGAAGTTGGACACGTCGGAATACTCGGGATACTGAAGGAGCTTTGTAACGCCCTCCAGCTTCACGTCGGCGGAGTCCAGCTCGCTCATCGTTTCGTAAATCGCCTTTATGGATGGGTGCACCATCGCGCCCGCCGAGCCCATCAGAGCCTCCAGCTTCACGATTATCGGCATCGTGATCTCCTCGCTGGTCAGATTTACAAGATACATATTCGCCGCGTCGGTAAACCTCCTCAGCACCTCCTCGGTGATGGTGAAGCCCAGGCGTATGGTCTTCGTCTTGACTATATCGCCCTCGAAGGTCATAACGAGAAGGAAGTCCTTCGGCGAGAGGGCAACGCTCTTGAATTTCACGACCCTGACGCTGCCGGAGCCGGATTTGAAGGCGATTCCCGTATAGTTGGTGAAGCTTGCCGCCAGCTTTGAAACCTCGCCGAGTATCTCGTCCATCTCGGTGAGCTTATAGCGAAGGACGGCGTTTATCTCGTCGATCTCCGAGCGGGTGTGCTGATACTGTCTGACAAGAGAGTCAACGTAGTATCTGTAGCCGCGCTCCGTGGGAACTCTGCCCGCAGAGGTATGCGGCTGCTCAAGGTAACCCATCTCCTCAAGCTCTGCCATCTCGTTTCTGATAGTGGCGGGAGAGGCGGATATTCTGACGTCCTGGGATAAATATTTTGAGCCGACGGGCTCGCCGTTATTTATGTGGGCGTCCACCACAGCCTTAAGTATTTGCATTTTTCTCGGTGTAAGCCGTGAATCCTCCAAGCCGGGTCACCTCTCTTTCTTTGATTTTAGCACCTTTTAGCACTTAATGCGATAGAGTGCTAACACTTGCACTAATAATATACCCTTTTTCCACCGCTTTGTCAAGGGTTTTTGGCGCAAATTTTATGAATTTTTTGTTAACATTCAGCGTTCGCAAGTCAAAAGTGCTAATTTTTTTACAATTTCGACGTATAATTTCGGATTTTCGATAGACGTCGGCGTTCCGATCAAATCCTTTCAAGAATCTTCGTCAAAAGACCCCCTTGCTTAAAAGTTCTCCGACGCAGGTGGGCAAATAACTGCTATTACAGGCGCAAAAAACGCGCGGACGTGCGCCGCGCGTTTGATATAAATGTAGGGTTTATCTTCTGTCCGCTCCGTCGGCGCCATCCTTTGAGGTATCGTTGGAGTTCGAGCCTCCGTTACCGCCGAATCCGCCAAGGCCGTCGTTTGAAGAATAGAGATTCATGCCCGAATCCATAGCGGCATAGCCCTTGTAGCCGCCGTCGCCGCCTGCACCGCCTTTTCCGACCTTTGTACTTCCTCCGCCGCGACCTCCGTTACCGCCATCGCCGCCATTACCTCCGCGTATTTCAATTAGAGAGCCCTCCAGCTTTGCCAGCTCGTCGGCAAGCGACTTACTAGCGGTCACGTTAATTCCATCGCCGCCGTTTCCTCCATTGCCGCCTTTACCGCCGCTTTTGGGCGAACCGAGAGTGGCGTTATTTCCGTTTGAGCCGTCGCCGCCCCTTCCGCCGTTGCCGCCGCAGATTTTAAGATTTCCGCATTTAATTACGTCAAGGCGTCCGACGGTCAAGGCAGTTCCGCCATCTCCGCCGTCAAATCCGGGATTTCCGTTGCTGTTGTTACCTACCGCTGCTCCGTCCGTGCCGTCAGCTCCGTCTCCGGCTGTCAGCTCAAGGTTTGCGTCAATATTCAGCGTCATTATGTCTGCTCGTATTCCCGATGCTCCGTCACCGTACGCATTCTCACCCTTAACAGAAAGATCCGCATATCCCTCAAGCATCAAATAATTACCGCCAAGGTCAACAGTCGCGTTTCCGTTCGCTCCGGTCGATATCAGCATATTCTCCATACCGCCGGAAACCACGGTTACGGTCTTCCCGCTCATTGCATTGCTGTAAAGCACGGGCATTCCCGACACTGAATAGCAGGCGAGGCTCTCAAGCTTTATTTTGATATCGTGATTTGAGGATATGCGTATAGACAGATTCTTTATTACGTCTCTTATAATATTTCCCTCCGAGCCGGTCTTTCCGTAATTTCCGCGAATGACGAACTCGGTTATATCTTTGTAATCATCGGTTCCCTTCAGCTCGAGAATTCCGCTGTCCGAGGAATAGCTGTAGCCCTCCCCCGAGAAGGATGAAAGGACGGTATCTCCGAAGGGGTTCTTGCTCATATACGAATCGAGCTCAACATAGACTGTTTTCGCTTCGGGAGGAATCTCACCAAACATATCCGCGCCCTTGATCGCCTCGGGGTCAAAGCTCAGCTTCTCCGGCAGATCTATCGAGATCGACGACCGCTCGCTATAGAGGATCGCATCGTATCTGTCTTCGGTCAGGACGGTCAGATAGTCGTAGGTATAGGTCTTTTCACGGGTATTACATTCAAGCACTACATATACGTCGCAGGTAGCGCACACGGCGTATCTGTAATACCCCGCCGGGCTGCTTTTCTCTATGACGAAGGATTTTTCCTTCCTCTGCTCGGATATTTTCGCGAGCTCCTTTTCGGCGGCTTCGCTACCGGTCACCTTCACCTCGGTTCCGCTTTTCGTTTCGAGCTTGGTGCCTACGGTGGTCTTTACACCTGCGGAAACGCCGCCTCCGCCGCCGCTGACACCCGCCTCAAATCCGACCTCGATAGAGCTGCCAACCTCGGTGGATATAGTCAGCTCCTCCAGCAATTCCTCGGACTCTCTTATAGTCTCGGAGGTGACCACCGTGTCCGTCCACGAATAATTTATATCCGCGATACCGTCGTGGCGCTGGGGATTGTCGTGATAGGCGAGCGGAACGCACTCCACCTGCCCAAGCTTGTAAACGAAATAATTGCACAGCCCGTCGGAATAGGATAGAACGAGCTTTGTGTTTTCGGGATAAACGATGTATGAATTGTTTCTCACCGATATAGCGGCAGGCTCTTCCTCTCCGCCGTCTGTATTGCCGAACAGATCTTCGAGTCCGGAAAGGTCGCAGCTGCCGAGTGTCAGCGTAATGAGAAGCAATAAAATAACCGATATATACTTTTTCATGAATTTCTCCTTAATAAATATCGCCCCAAATATAAATTTGAGGCGACTGATCATCACAGTAACGATAAAATAACTATAAGCGCGATAGCCGCGGCGGCAATACCGCCCCAAAGCAAAAGCTTTCCCTTCGCGGTCATAGGGACGCCGACGTTCAAGTCAATATGGTCCTCTCCCTCAAGCCTATAGCAGTAGCCGATATGTACCTTGCTTTCCTTTCCGCTTTTATACCTTACCATTGCGTAAGCGGGATAGAAATCGAAATGAGTATCCTCACCGGTCTCGATAAGCTTATAACGGTTGAGGCGGTATTCCTTCATATTGAAATCAAGGTCGTAAAGGCTTCTCCCGCATACCGTCTTGCCGTAATCATAGGCAATAGTCTTTGCTTCATGCTTGGTATGGACCACATCGCTGTATCCGGTATAATACTTGGTCGCCGCCTTGCATACAGACAGTTCCGCCTTGTTATTATCCGAAATAAACCAATACTCCGGCGTTGTAAAATCCATGGACACCGTTCTCTTCGTAGTTGTATCACCGTAGGTTTTCTCGCCTGCGGCAGTTGAGTTGCCCTCGACCTGACCTCTTACGAATACCGGACCGGGACCAAGCGTTATATCCTCGGGACGGACCTTATTCACAGCTATTTCAAAATCGGCGTTCTTCTTTCTCGCCTTCTCGCTCCACACTGGATCGGATATAAAGGAGCTGAAGCTCTGAAATACCTGTTCTGATGTAAAAATTGCCATGTCGTTCTGCCTTACGCGCTCTTTGCAAGATTTACGATAGAGGTGACGGTCTTGATAAGAGTCTTGATGAAGTAGAAGATAAGAAGGGCAGGACCGACGATGAGACTGACTATCACACCTACGACGAAGCCGAGTACCGCGCCGCGGAAGGGGTGATTCTCAACGTGGATCGAGCTGCCGTAATCGGTAGCGGTATAGTCGTTCGCTCCCTGTCTTCTGCCGTCCTTGGTGGTGCCTGCGATCAGCTTGATAACGGGAATAATGATCGGAATTGCGCACATCGCTCCCCAAAGCATCCACATGCCGAAGGTCTTATCCCCGAGGAAAACGGATAATCCGCCGCCCCAGAGTATAGCCGATACGACCAACCAGATGCAGTTGAATACAATGCCCGAAATCTTTAATGCCTTTTCTGTCTTTTCCATGTTTTTCTCCTTAAAGTGTTTTTTCGCTATAGTAATAGCAAGTTGTCTACATTATATCACTATAGAGATAATTTGTCAACGCTTTAACTGTAATTTTTTGTCGAAAAATTTAGTATTATATATCTATAGAGATTATTTGGGAGGCGAAAAATGTTCGACGTAAGCAAAAGAATCAAATACTTCAGAACTCAAAGAGGACTGACCGTCAACGCGCTCGCAAATCTGGCGGGAATCTCACAGAGTTATCTCAGGGATATAGAGCTCGGAAACAAGAAGCCCACCGTGGAATATCTCGAGTACATTTGCGATGCGCTCAAAATATCCTTGGTCGCCTTTTTCGACGAGGAGAGCGAGGGCGAGCGCCTCAAAAGACTTATCGACACGCTCTCGGCATCACAAAAAAAGGCGCTTACAGAATTCCTCGAAAGAATGATCGGAGGCGGCATATGATGCGCCCGCACGCGTTATATATAATAAGGTAGGATTCTCCAAAAAAAAGCAAGGACAAAGGGTGGTGTTCCCTCTATCCTTGCTCTGTTTATTTTCGCTTTTATTTTTGGGCGGTGTGCCCGACTTATAAATTATTCCTCATAGAGTGCCAGGTTATCCATAAGCACCGTGCCCTCTGCATCCTTGTAGAACTTGAGGCTTGCCTTTACAATATCCGTATAAGGCTCGGTTCCCGCAACGTGGGCGTTGTAGAAGTGGCCGGCGGTCTCGAAGAGAAGCTCGCCGTTTGCAAGCACGCGGGTCGTGGTGGTGCCGCCGCTGACGGTATATTCAACGCGCAGGCTTACCCACTCACCCTTGGCACAGAGCTTCTTTTCCTCGCTCTCAAGCCGCCCCTCGGCTGTCTTGGTGAAGGTGGAGTCCTTGATAAGGATATTGTTGCCGCTGCCCTTGCCCGTAAGAAGGTACGCCTCGCCGCTCTCTGCGGTGAGCCAGAGCTGGAAGAGACTGCCCGAGCTTGCGGAGGTGAAGCAAAGATCGGTCTCGAGGACGGTGGTAGTGCCGTTATCGTTCGAGGTGAGTCCGACGGTTACGGTATCCATAGCACCGGAGGTGGAGGTGAAGGAGAGCACCTTGGAGAGGATACCTTCGTTGACAGCCTCGGCGATGGAAACCGCCGCGCCCGTGGAGGAGAGCGAGGTAGTCACCTTGGAGGGGAGCTTCTGGGGGCAGGAGGTCTCAAAGCCGATAACCTTCCGGCCCTCGTCACCGTTGCCGGTGGTTATAGTCTGCGCCTCGTAGACTGCAATAACGTTCTCGGCCTTGATATCGTCAAGGTATATATCGCCGCTGACGGTGCCGCCCGTTACCGAGAAGGTCACAGGGATAAGCTTTGCGTTATCGGTGCTCCAGGGAATAGCGGAGGCGAATACGCAGTCGCCGTCGATATAGATGTTGCAGATGCCGACGTCGGCAAAATACTCAAGGGAAAGCTCCACCTCGGTATCGGGAGTGAAGCTGTAAAGCTCGCCGCTGTGAGTACCGAGAGCGGAAATCTCGTGGAGGGTAGCCTGACCGTCCTCGCTCCTGACAAGCAGGGCGAATATGGGAGCGCCGTCCTCGCCGTAAAGGCCGAGGGTATAAAGCTCGCCGTCACCGTCTGCGGAACGGAAGGTCAGCTGCAGCTGTGCACGGGTTGCGGTGGAAACCGCCGAGGTGCTCACCACGGGAACGCTGACGTAGCCGCCGGAGAGCGAAAGGAGCTTATCGCCTGCAACGGTCACAACGCTGCCGTCGGTATCGGCATTACCCACACCGTTCTCGAAATCGTGAGTAACGCTCTCGGAGCCGCCGGACACCGCCAGGTCGTAGCTGAGTGTAACTCGGCTACAGGTCAGGTCGTCAATAACGGTATCGGAAGAGGCGGAAATATTCACGTATGCGGCGGAAATCGATTCGCCGCCGACAGCCATAGCCGTGGTTACGGCCCTCAGCTCGCCGTCCAGATATATAAGGGCCGCATCCTTGTTTTCAAACAGCACCACCTTGAGGGTCACGGGAGTGCCGCAGTCAAAGCTGACACCGGAAATCGTAGCGCCGCTCGCGTCGGTCACGGTCACGGTGGAGCCGTCGGAGTTAAAGCCGAGCTCGGTGGCAATATTCGCCGTGCTGTTACGCTCAACGAAGGAGATGCCGCCAACGTAGCCGCTGCCGGAAACGGTGAGGTCGTACTCCAGCTCCACGGCGTTGCCTGCCGCCTTTACAAGGTTTACGGGAATCTTGACCGAGGAGCCTGCGGGAATGCTCAGCACGCCGTCGGAAACGGCCGCCTCGCCGTAGACGGTAATATCCTCGGGCATCTCCTCAAAGTCGTACTGCTTCTCGGCTCTGTCGGGAGCGTCAACGTTGATGGCGTTCGAGTAGACCGGCTCCTCGTAGACGTAGGTATCGTTGCAGTTATAGCAGTTAACCATATCGAAGCCGAACTTTGCAACGGTGGACTTGACGACGTAGAGGTAGACCTCCTTGTACTTCGCGCTGGGCTCACCGTCACCGGTGTAATAGTTATCCGAGATTGCTATAAGATCATTATTGAAATAGACCTTTATACGAACGTTGTCGTGCGTGCCGTAATAGTATTCAACGCGGAGGTTGAACCACTGACCCTGGTCCACCTCAACGCCGAGGTCGTTACGCTCTGCGTATTCGCCCTTGGAATACTCCCAGAGCTGAAGCTTGCCCTCGGGGGTGATGACAAGCTGAACGTAATAGGCCTCTCTGCCCATCTCAAATCTGGCGATGATGCCGTTCGTGGGCTTTGCCTGCACGTCCCAGACGCACATATCGGCCTCCCAGACGCTGCACACGTTAGTAGTAACGGCGTTATCGGCGGGGAAGCAAACGTAGGCTCCGGAGGAGCCGGAGGGAACGGCGGTATGCTGATTATAAACGGCAACGCTGCCCTCGCCTCTGGGGTCGGCCTCAATGCCGAAGCTACCGTAAAGGCCGGTGACGTTTCTCACGTTGATCTCGACGCAATCGAAGTCGGAGCCGGGATCAAAGCCGTCGAAGCTCTGCGGCTCGTCAACGGTGATGGCGCCCGCAACCTTCTGAATGGGGGCAAGGTTCTCGATAATGGAGATAAAGCGACGGAAATCGCTGTTGGTATAAATGGGAACGAAGTGGTCGGAGAGCTTCAGGGCGGTGTAAATGCTGGATACCAGAGCCGCGCAGGCGTTGTTGGTGCCGCCGAGGTCGCCCTCATAGGTTCCCGCAACTGCGGCGGGGGAGCCTTGGATACCGCTGGCAACTCTGCCGAGGTTATAGGAGAAGGACTTGGTGTTATCCTTGGTATCGTCGATAATGAACATCTTCAGATTCTCCTTGGTAGCGCGGAGAGCCTGGGGAGCCAGGGAAACTATTCTGTCGTTGATCCTCTGAGCGATGGCCGCGCCCTCGGTGCCGCCGTAGGTGAGCTGGTTGTTGGTAATTCTACCGATGGAGACCCAAGGGTTATAAATGCAGATAACGTCTGCGGGGAGCACGTCACCGACGAGGACGTCTATAGCCGCCATTGCCGCCTGCTCCGCATTGGGCATCGCCTGCTTACAGCTGTTATAAAGACCGCATATCTTCATAAGGCCGTTGATGGCGTAGTGGTTCTTCTCTGCGTGCCAGAGGCCGGTGTCGAACTGAATGCTGTTGAGATAATCGATGAGCACGCCGTCAAGGCCGCAGGCCTTTATCTGCGCCACCTGGGAGGAGAGCTCGTTTCCGCGGCTGTAGCACTTCTTGGTTATCTCAAGGCTCTCAAGATAAGCAATAAAGTTTCCTTCATTGAGAAGATGGTCGGGGATCAGAGTTTCGTCAGCCACGGCAACCACGCGGGACACGGCGGCGACCGTACTGCCGCCGAGGGCGCCCGTCAGCGGGGAGGCGGAGGTCATATCCACGTCGCCGCCAACGCCGGTGATGGTCTGATATTTCGGCGATCTGCCGAACTTCTTCAGTATGGAGGTACACCAGTTGAGGTCACGGCCCCGCTTGGACAGTGAGATGTCGGTGCCCCATTGGGGATGGTAGAAATAACCGTTGGGGTCCTGGAGGCCGTAGACGAAGTCGCCTATCTGCTTCTTCATCCATTCGGGGAGGGCGGTGGCGTAATTCTCCACCATTCCCGAGCTCTCAAGGAAGGAGAGCATCTTTGCGGTACTCTCGGCGTCGGGAAGATAGCCGAAGGTGTTCTTCGCGCTGTTTGAGTGATAGAAGCCGCCAATGCCGGGGTCGTAGAGGTTGGCCAGCCAGTCAACGGTGGAGTCGTCGTAGATGGTATAGAGATCGCGCATAGCGTCGGCGATCTCCTGCGTGGAAGCGGCGGCAAGATCCTTCCAGCCCTGCTCTACAAGGGCATCGTCGATATCCTGGAAATACTCAACCGTATTCACGGAATAGGACTTGACCTCGCCTGCGGGGAGTATCAGCTCGTCGAGAACGAGATTTGCCAGAGCGTACTCAAAGACAAAATCCGCCGCGAGTCTGTCCTCCT
>CAZABU010000069.1:0-10001 GCA_964483225.1 uncultured Ruminococcus sp.
GTTGTTGTAGTTTTCCTTGAGCCACGGAATGATGATAGAGGTGTCAAGACCACCCGAGTATGCAAGTACGACTTTTTTGATTGATTTCTTATCCATTTTTTTGTCCTCCAAAGACGTTTAATTTTTTAATACTCGTCTATTGTAATACTTTGTTTGCCCGTTGTCAAGGGTTTTTTGAATATTTTTTCAAAAAATGTGAATTTTTTTGCATTTCCCAAAAGATTTATATTATATTCTCGATTTTTCGCGCATAAAATAATGGCAAAAATGAATATTTATGCAACTATGCGTGCATAAAACCCATTCCCGCCGTCTATATATAATAATGTATGAAAATGATTTGTCGCATGATTGACAACGGTTAAGTAATATGCTATAATTGAATTGGCAAACAAAAATATTAAAATAAGGAGGGATTACTGTGAAAAAAACCTTAGCATGTATTGCTACGGTCGCTTTGATGCTGACTTTTCTTTGCGGTTGTACTGCGGTCGGCGGTGTTAGTAGTGGCGGTAATTCCTCCGGAATAAGTCTTCACATGACCATAAGTGAGTTATCTGACGACTGGGAGGATTATAAATTTGCGCATAAGCCTCTTGCTTGCTACAGAGATTACGCCGTTATAAAGGTCGGCGCCGATTATTTATTCAGCGTGAATTATACTGCAGGAAGTAACATCTGCGGTTGGTCAGCATCCGAAGTAGAGTTGATATATGATGAGTCCGTTTTTGATATTACAAGTCCGTACGGAGATTCGGAGTATACTCTGGTCGCTAAGGTGCCGGTCAACTATGCGGCGATAATAGTGAATGCGCCGGATTGCAGTACGCAGGTGTTTGTTATAACGGCTGAGTAGTTTTAGAGAAAATAAAAAACAGGTAGAGTAGCGTGAAGGTGACTCTACCTAAATTTTTTATAAGGATAATACGGCAGCTTTATATCAAGACAAAAAATCATACCACAGACGCTTTTCCTGCTTGGTCATATTTTTGCGTAATTCACGCGCAATTTTGATATTGGACTTCTTGTAATCAAACATTCATTAGTTTCCTTTATTTTTGGATTCGTGACGTTAATAAGCCTCCCGGTTGGGGGATAGTACTGCGGCTTTCGGCAGATTGAGTACAGCCTCACACCTTCTGATAGGCCATTCTCTCCTCGCCACCCTCAAGATAAATTATTCCGCAGTACTCAAAGCCCGCGCGGGCGAGGACTCTTTGCATCGGGATATTATCCCTATGGGTGTCTATCTTCAGGTTGGGAAAACGCTTGAAGCACTCCGCAAAGCAGAAGTCGATAAGCCCCCTGCCGTGGTACTTCACGGCGATCCTATGTATGACGGCGTAGGGGCGGTCATTCTTCCACGCGCCCTCGTATATCTTATCGTAGCAGGGCTCTCTGCCGATGCGGAACTGGAAGGTTGCAACCACCTCGCCGCCGTCCTCCAGCACGTAGCTCTCGCCGCGCCCGATGCCCTCTGTGACGTCCTCTGCCGAGGGGTATGCCCCTGCCCATTGGGTGGGATTTCCGGCCTCCCTCATATAGCCTCTTGCCATATCGTATATTTCTGCCGCTGCGGCCACGTCTGCCGCAGTTGCTTTTCTTATTTCCATAGCGCGCTCACCTCGCATATTTTCTTATATTATAAGGTAAAATGCCCGCGAAGTCAAGGGCGCCTATAAAGAGCGCCTACATTTTAACCGAAAAAACTTGAATTTTCCGCGCTCGCGTGTTATAATGGTAAAAAACACACCGAACTGATTGGAACTCAAATTTTATGGGAGAAAAATTATGAAGCAGCGTTATATTGAGCTTATGGACAAGACACTGACGGCTTACAGCCGCGAGCATATCGAGCGCTATTTTGCGGACGTGCGCCGCGACGGCCTTACCGAGCACGGCTTCCCGAGGCTCACCGCCAATATCGGTATTCTTATCGCAAAGGGGCGCCGCAGTGAGCTTTTGCCGCTCTTCCTTGAGATGATGGATTTCTGCTGCGAGAGCTTTTCGAGAAATATCAAGGCGGCAAACGACTTTTCCGTCAAGGAAATAATCTTCTGTCTGCTGGAGCTTGAGGCGGCGGGCGCCGCCCCCGCAGAGAGGATCGAGGCTTGGAAGGCAAGGCTCAGACAGGTAAACAATACTCTTTGCTACAACGTCTACGCAAAGCACGAAACCGACAAGGAGCACAACTGGGCGGCCTTTACCGCTTGCTCCGAGCAGCTCCGTCAGTATATCGGCCTTTGCGACTCACGGGAGTTTATCGACGTGCAGGTAGCCTCCCAGCTTCAGTGGCTGGACGAGAACGGAATGTATAAAGACCCGAACAATCCTATGGTCTATGACCTTGTTACCCGCGGCCTTTTCGCGGTTCTGCTCTATTTTGGCTACGACGGAAAATATAAGACGCAGATGCACGAGGCGCTTCGCTCGGCGGGACTCCATACCTTGAAGCTTCAGTCGGTGTCCGGCGAGATCGCCTTCGGCGGCAGGAGCGCACAGTTCCTTCACAACGAGGCCCATCAGGCGATCATCTGCGAGTTCGAGGCTCGCCGCTACGCAAAATCCGACCCCACCCTTGCGGGCAGATTTAAGACCGCCGCCGCGCGGGGCCTTGAAAATATCGAAAAATGGCTTGCCGAGCCCACCATCAGACACATAAAGAACCGCTTCTCCCTGGATACGGGCTACGGCTGTGAGAAGTACGCATATTTTGACAAGTATATGATCACCGTGGCCTCCTTCCTCTACGTGGCTTATCTGTTCTGCGACGAGAGCATCGCCCCCGTAGAGAGGGATAATACGCCCTACGCCTACACCACCTCCGAGGATTTCCACAAGCTGATCCTTTCCGCAAACGGATATACCCTGGAGTTTGACACCGATGCGGATACTCATTACGATTCCTCGGGACTTGGCAGAATACACAGAGAGGGCGCACCCACCTGGCTATGCCTTTCCTGTCCTGCCACCTCGACCCCGAATTATAAGGTCTTTTCCGATAGCCCGAAGGCGCTTTCCGTCGCCCACGGCAGGATCATCGACGGCGAGTGGCAATTCTCCACCGAGGGCAAATACGAGGTTATAGGAAAATCCGCCGACGAGCACAGCGCCTTTGCGACCCTTGTGGACGGCCTCGGTATTCGCGGAGATTATCTGCTGGCGCCCAGGGGCATCGTTTCCGTTACTCTTGTGGGCGAGGGCGAGGTCGGACTGATGCTCCCCGCCTTCGTAACCGACGGTGAGCGGCAGGGTAAGATCGACGTGAAGAAAAACCGCCTTTGCGTTGAGTGCGACGGCTGGGTCTGCGAATACAGCACCGACGGTGAGATATCCTACCTCGGCTACGACGCCGAGAACAGAAACGGCAGATACGCGGCCTACGTTGCTCACCGAGAGGGCGGCGTGCGCGTAAGAATATATATACATAAGATAAACGCATAACGATTCAAGCTGTGTAGGAAGGGAGAGGGCGATGAGGCTGACGGAAAACGTTAGATTTATAATAGACAGACTCTGCGCCCACGGCCACAGAGCCGACGTGGTGGGCGGACCCGTACGCGATTTTCTGCTCGGTAAGCTGCCCTCGGACTACGATCTTACCACCGACGCCACTCCTGCGCGGGTGAAGGAGATATTCTCGGATATACGTACCGTTGACACGGGCATAAAGCACGGGACGGTGTCGCTGATCATCGACGGCGAGCAGTACGAGGTGACGACCTACCGAATTGACGGCGAGTACACCGACTCGCGCCACCCGGACAGCGTGTCCTTCACGAAGGATATCGCCGAGGATCTTCGCCGTCGCGATTTTACGATGAACGCGATAGCCTATAACCCGAGGGACGGGATCACAGACCCCTACGGGGGCGAGGCGGATATTGGCCGTAGGCTTATACGGGCGGTGGGCGATCCCGAAAAGCGGTTTTCCGAGGACGCTTTGCGTATTTTGCGCGGCGTGCGCTTTGCCGCTGTGCTGGGCTTTGAGATTGAGGAAGAAACCGCACGTGCGATGCTAAGGCTGGCGCCAAAGCTTCAGAAGGTTTCCGCAGAGCGCATATACACCGAGTGGAAAAAGCTCCTATGCGGCGATTTTGCCTACGGAGTGATAGAGCGATTTTTGCCGATAATAGAGGTCTTTTTGCCCGAGCTTTCGGGTCTGAAAATGCCGCCCGAGGCGGCCTTCTCTGTGGCAGAGCCTCAGGCGAGAGCCCTTTCCCTATTTCTCTCGGCGGGCCTTCGGGATGAGGCGGCGGCATACGGTGTGGCGATGAAGAATCTTAAAACCGACCGCCATACTGCGGAGTGCGGAGTGGCGGCGCTTAAGGCTATTTCGGAGTACGCCCCCCACAGCAACATCGGTCACGCTCTGCGTAAATACGGCAGTGAGGCGGTGCTTCTCGCGGCAGATACCGCGGAGATACTCGGGGCGGGGAGCTTTTACCCACGCGCCGCGGCAGAGGACTACCTCGCCTGTGGCAGACCCTATCTCATCTCCCACCTGAAGATCGACGGAAGGAGATTGCTCTCCCTTGGTTACAGCGGCAGAAGCGTCGGGATCATACTTGACGGTCTTCTTCGGCGCGTCATCGACGGCGAGCTTGAAAACAGCGAGCGCGCCCTCACCGAAGCCGTGGATTCCATCATTCCCTGCCTCTCGGAGTGAGCACGGGGGAGCTTTTCATAATTAAAAAACGGTAACCCCGGGGATAAGAATAGAATATAATGATAGCAGGCTTCACGAAACGAGGTGACCTGCTATTATTTTTTCGAGAATTTATGCCCTGGGTGACACCTTTGACGTCTTTCCCGTCAGCACGCTCCCGAAGGACACATACCCCTATATTGATTCCCGCGACGGAAGCGTAATGACGCTTTTCCTTTTACCGTCCCTCGCCGCCGATGCAAGAGCCGCGGTATTCTCGGCCGACGGAAGGGAGCGCTCCTTGCCCACGGCGGCCTATGCCGCCGCCTGCTTTCTCGTGCAGGTGAGAGGCCTGCCGCTGTCGGAATGTGAGGTTGAAATCGGTGGAAAAATCTACACCTGCCTGTTCTCGGAAAATGGCGGGAAATGCGAGCTTTTGGTGGAAAAATGTAAACAATTATATGAAAATAACAGAGTTTTCTGTCATAATATAGAGCTTGAGGTCAAAAGGTTTTTGGACGGACGTGGCGAGATACTGCTGCTGCCCACCGAGGACGACGAGCGCGTTCCTGCGGCATCCTTACGCTCGCTGATACTCCCGGAGTCGGGTGGGCTTTCCATGGCCTGCGCCCTGTCAGTGAAGGCTTGGGGCGTGTCCGTGAGATATCTCGACGCCACAGGCACCTATGGCGCCCCTCTTCGCTGTGCCTGTCCCGCGGCGCTTCTCGGCATGCGGCGGCTCCGCACCTCGGCGATAAGGGCTTCGGTGGCGGATTCAAGGCTCCGTGACTCGGCACCTGTGGAGCTTTTCTTGCGGTGCCACGGCGATAAGCTTGCTGTCAGCGCGGTGCAGGCGCCCGCTCCGCTTACGCTGATGACGCCGCTCGACGCTCCTTAAAATTTTCACTTCCACTTGACTATTCTCCTTCCGTGTGCTAAAATATTTTTAGTTTTTATTTGGAGGAAAAAATGGCATTTGACGCTTGTATGATGCGGGCGGTGCTCTCGGAGTTTTCCCGCGAGTTCCCGGAGGCGAAGATAGAAAAGGTCCTTCAGCCCGGGGGCGATGAAATAGATATGCTCATTCATTACGGCAAAAGCTCCCGCCGTCTTGTCTTTAACGTGGGACCAAACGCTCCGAGGCTCCAGCTCTCGAGCCGCCAGAAGGAAAATCCCCTGAAGGCGCCGATGTTCTGTATGCTTTTGCGTAAGTACTTCACGGGTGCTAAGATCACCGCCGTGGAGCAGCCGGGCTTTGACAGAATTGCCGTCTTTTCGGTGTCGGGCTACGACGAGATGGGCTTTGCCGTCACGCGAAAAATCGTCTGCGAGATAATGGGTAAGTACGCCAACCTTATCGTCCTCGATTCGGAAAATAAGATACTTGCCGCCCTTAAAATTATTGACTTTGCCGCCAGCACGGTGCGGCAGGTGCTGCCGGGGCTCCATTATCAGATCCCCGCAAAGCCGGACAAGCTCTCGCCCCTGACCGTGGACGAGGCGCTGTTTTACCGGAAGCTCTCGGAGTTCCCTCCGGAGCGCAGCTTTGAGAAATTCATCACCTCCACCTATTCCGGCATAGCCACCCAGATAGCCAGGGAGCTGACCTACCGCGCGTCGGGGAAGCTTGACACCCCGGTCTGCGAGCTGAACGCCTCTCTGGCGTACCGCGTCTTTGAGGAGTGGCAGCGTCTGCTCATCGAGGAAAAATACACCCCCACCGTGGTTTTCGGAGAGGACGGTAAGCCCCTCGATTATTCCTATATGGACATCACCTACCTCTCGGGCGAGCGGAAGGTGAGCTACGGCAGCTTTGCCGAAATGCTTGACGTCTATTTTGAGGAAAAGGACAGGCTTGAGCATATTCACCAGCGCGCCAAGGACCTCTTTGGACTTTTGAACACCGCCGAGGCGAGGACCGAGAAGAAGCTGGGCATACAGCGCGCGGCTCTGCTGGACAGCGAGCGCGGCGAGGAATATAAGATACGCGGCGACCTGATAACCGCAAATCTTTATCGGCTGGAGCGCGGAATGGAGAGCTTTACCGCCGTCAATTATTACGACGAGAGCTGTCCCGAGATAGAGATCTCCCTCGACCCGCGGCTCTCTCCATCGCAAAACGCCCAGAAGGCGTACAAGCAATATAATAAATGTAAGACGGCAAAGGCCGTGCTCACCGAGCAGATAGCCCTCTGGGAGCAGGAGCTTCGCTATCTCGATTCCGTCCGCACCTTCCTCTCCGAGGCCGAGCGCGAGAGCGACCTTGCCGAGATACGCGACGAGCTCTATCGCGCCGGCTATGCTTCGAGGATGCGCGGCTATAAGCCCCCGAAGAAGATAGCTTCCGCGCCGATAAAATATCGGACGAGCGGCGGCTACACCCTTCTCGTCGGCAGGAATAATCTCCAGAACGACAGGCTCACCCTCCACATCGCCGACAAGGGCGACCTCTGGTTCCATACCAAGGATATCCCCGGCTCTCACGTCATACTGCTGACCGAGGGAGAGGAGCCCTCTGCGGAGGATTATACCGAGGCGGCGAGCATTGCCGCGGCTCACTCCAAGGCGGGCGACAGCACCGTCGCGGTGGACTACACCTACGTCAAAAATATAAAGAAGCCCCAGGGCTCAAAGCCGGGCTTCGTTACCTATAAAACCAACTACACCGCCTACGTAAGACCCATGTCTGCAGAGGGGCTTGAAGCGCGGCGGGTAGACTGACCTTGACAGACAGGAAGGAGAAAATCATGGTAGACCTTACGGGACTCCATAAGCATTTTATACTTGAGCACCTGAAGGAGGGCGAGGTGGCCGTGGACTTCACTATGGGAAACGGCAACGACACGCTCTTTCTCTCCCGTACCGTCGGCGAGAGCGGCAGGGTGTACGCCTTTGATATCCAGGAGGAGGCGCTTATCTCCACCGAGGCACATCTGAAGGAATGCGGCGCCCCCGAAAATTATACCCTTATCTGCGCCTCGCACCATAGGGTCAAGGAGTTCGTCCCCGAGAGGATAAAGGCGGGAATGTTCAACCTGGGCTACCTGCCGAGAAGCGGCAAAAAGACCGTCACGACTATGAGAGAAACCACGATGCCCGCGGTGGAGGCGGCGATAGACCTGCTCCTGCCCGACGGCGTGCTGATAGTGGCGATCTACCCCGGCCACGAGGAGGGCTCCCTTGAGGGGGAGATGCTCCGCGAGTATTTTAAGACCCTCTCGAAGTACCGCATCTGCGCCTCGGAGTTCCGTATACTCAACTCCCCGACCTCGCCCTATTTCTTCCTCATTGAGAAAAGCCCGAGAGCCAAGGATTGAATAGAAAAAACACGGCAAAATGCAAACTATGCGTTACATTTCACCGTGTTTTTTTGTTTATCCTAGATATCCCATAAGGCCGAGCCAGGCCTTCAGGTTCTCCGTCCAGCCCTTGATATAGGGGACGTCGATGTTCTTCTCCGGGTAGTAGCCGACGCCGAGGCCGTGGCCGCCTACGGGATATACGTGCATCTCTACCGAAACGCCAAGCTCATGGAGCCTTGCCGCATATCGCATAGAGCCGTTTACGTCAACGCAGGTGTCCGTCGAGGTGTGCCAGATGAAGGCGGGAGGCGTGTTCGCATCTGCTAAATAAAGGGGCGTGACCCTGTCCTTGTCCTCAAGGGTTGCACCCTCTCCGAGAAGATTGCCGTAGGAGGCATTGTGGGAAACGTTGTCCATAACGGGATAGCAGAGTATCTGGGCATTGGGGCGGAAATCCGCCTCGTCAAGAGCGTCTGCACCCTCACCGTCGATGGGTGCCGTATAAGTGGAAACGAGGGCCGTAAGATGGCCGCCCGCCGACGAGCCCATAACTGCTATCCTGCCGGGGTCGATGCCGTATTTTTCGGCGTTTGCCCTAACGTATCGAATGGCGCGCCTGGCGTCGAGGAGAGGGTAGGGAAATCTTGTGGGTGCCACTCTGTACTCCACGTCGAAGGCCGCGATTCCAAGCTCGGAAAGCAGCTCGCAATAGCTCTCGCATTCGTAAAGGGCGCGGGTTCTGTATCCGCCGCCGGCAAAGGTGATAACTGCGGCACCGGTGGGCTTACCCTTCGGCGGGAAATATTTGATGTGCGGGTCGTGGAAGCCCTCCTCGTGACCTGGGGCGTCGCCTGCCCATAGCTTGATTCTTTCCATTTTTATTCTCCTTTTAATTGCTTTTACTATCCGTGTCACTCGCCGAAACCAGCACCTTGCCGACGGCTCGGCCAAGGAGGTGCGACGCAAAGAGAGCGACGAGCAGCGTCATAAGCGCCGCGACTATGTAGATTATCTCGCCGGCCTTATAGGTGCCGGCGTATTCTACAAGGTAAATTATGATCTCGGCAAGCTCGGCCAGAAGCTGCAGACAGAAGCCCGCAAAGCCGGCGGCAAACACCGCCGCGGTATAAGGTGCCGAGAGATCCAGCGCACCGCCGGCTCCGATGGATCTTGCAAAGCTCTCGGACAGTGCCTCGGTGCCGCTGCTTTCACCTGCGGCCGTCACGGCCTTGTCGGCGATGCCGAGCTCGGTTTTTGCAACAATTCCGCGCCCCACCTTCAGCATAAGAAGATAGAGAAGATAGGCGTAGCCCATACCCAGCGCGGCGTAACCAATGCTGACACCCAGAGCGATCAGCAGGGCGGCCACCGAGTCGTAGCCGTAGGAGAGCAGGGCGTAGCTGTAGGTATAGGGGAAAAGGTATATAAGCTTCGTCAGCGAAAGCAGACCGCACACAGTCATAGGTGCCTTCACGCCGCCCGTCGGGCAGACCGAGAGTGCCGCCGCCGCGCAAAGGACGGGAAGCATCGCCGACAGCAGCTTGCTGAGCAGGTCGTGGGCGTAATAAAGGGTACTGTACCAGAAGTCGCTTTCTACGTAGATCACTAAGGTGGGAAGATGAAACAGCAGATAAACGGCAAGATGGGCGAGGCTGCTCGCCGCCGCAATAATGCCGAGGCGTTTTTTTACAGAAACAGTCATAGTGTATTCTCCTTCGCAGATTATTTTACCATATCCCCGCCCCTCGGTCAAGACTATTTTCATAAAATCTTTCGTTATCGGTGCAAAATGTGTTTGTGAATTTTTTGTAAACAATGAAAAAAGTTGCCGTCACCCCTTGATATTTAGAAAATCTTATGATATTATATAAAGGCTGTCCCGAGGGGCAGACAAAAAATATATCTCACATAGCGAGTGGGTTTGCTGCCGGTGCTTGGCCGTCGGTCGAGTCGCAGTAATATGTCGCTATGGCGGAAAAACCAAAAGGAGGAACATTAAAATGTTCGAAATCACCATCAAGCAGTTGCTTGAAGCAGGCGTTCACTTCGGT
>CAZABU010000070.1:0-9902 GCA_964483225.1 uncultured Ruminococcus sp.
AAATAAACGTTCTCGGAATACTGCGCGATCTTAGCGATTTCCTTGTTGTCAACGGCGCCGCCGTTGTAGAAGTGGCTAAGTATATTTCCCACCATGACCTCGAAGGCGGCAGAGGAAGAAATTCCGCTTCCCTTAAGCACCTCAGTGGTAGAATAGCAATCGTATCCGCCTACGGAATAGCCCTGGTTGACAAAGCCCTGGGCGATACCGCCCACCAGCGCGTGAGAGGTATAGCTCTTGAATTTTGTGGGATCGGAAATATCCGAAAGCTTCACGGTGTCCTCGGGATATCCCTCGGACTTGAAGCGGATCACGCCGTCCCCGTTTTTCGCCGCTACAGCGATGATATCACGGGTGATGGCACCTGCCAGAACTCTGCCTCTGTTGTGGTCGGTGTGATTTCCCAGTATCTCGCTTCTGCCTGATACGGAGAATACGGATATATCCCTATCTGCGCCGTACCTTGCGCAGAAAGCGTCGATGGCCTTCAGGTATCTCTCCTTCTGTGCCTCGGTGTCGGCATAAAGCGCCTTATACTTTTCAAGAGCGCCGTCCTTTATCAATTGCTTAAGCTCGGTTGCCTTCATAGTTATTGCCTTTCGTTATTTTCGTTTATAAGCGAGCCTGCCGCGAGAAGTGCCTCTGCGATAAGCTCATCCTTGCTTTTCATTTTACCGTCCTCGGTGTCGGCGAAAATGCGCTTCGCCTCCGCCTCGTGCCTGAACCAGGTCAGCTGGCGCTTGGCGTATCTGCGGCTGGAGAGCTTGATCTCCTCCACAGCCGACTCAAGGTCGCACTCGCCTCTGAGATAGCGCACCAGCTCCTTATAGCCGATGGCCGCCGAGGCGGTGCCGCCGTCCAGGAGTCCGCGCTCGTAAAGTCCGCGCACCTCTTCGAGCAGTCCCTCGCGCATCATCGCGTCCACGCGCTCGTCCACACGGCTGTAAAGATTTTCGCGATTATGAAAATCCACGGTTATCATACCGACGCGCAGCTCGGGAGAGAGCGTCTTACTCTCGCGGTCAAGCTCCGACTTGGGTCTGCCCGTCTTGTCATATATTTCAAGTGCGCGCACCACGCGCTTGACGTTGTTATAATGTATAGCCTCTGCAGACTCGGGGTCTATCTCCGAGAGCTGCCGCCAAAGAGCGAGCCTGCCCTCCTCGGTGTCCGCGCCCTTCGTAAGAGCCGCCCTGTACTCAGGGTCACTCTCGGGAGTGTCGGCGCCCACACGCATTACCGTGTCAATATACAGCCCCGTACCGCCGACGAACATCGGCAGTCGCCCACGGGCGGTTATATCCCTTGCCGCGGTCAGAGCGGCAATACGGTAGCTCTCCGCGCTGAAATCCTCGTCGGGGTCGATAATATCTATAAGATGATGGGGAGCCCTGCTCTGCTCCTCGGCAGTAGCCTTCGCCGTGCCGATGTCCATGCCCCGGTATATCTGCATAGAATCGCAGGAGATTATCTCGCAGTCAAGCTCCCTTGCAAGAGCCAGTGACAGCGCGGTCTTTCCCGACGCTGTGGGCCCGGTTACAGCCAACGCGAATATCATCTGCCGAGTATCTCTCCGAGCCAAGCGGAAATATCGGCAAAGACCTCTGCCCTGTTGGTTTCGTTAAACAACTCATGGCGCGCGCCCTCGTACATTTTAAGGCTTACTGCCGCGCCGCGCTTCTTCAGCCGGTCGTGAATATAGTGAACGCCCTTGCCGTAATCGCCAACGGGGTCGGCATCACCGCTGATAACGAGGGTGGGAAGCTCCTTCGGGAAGGAGTCAAACCAGGCGGCCTTGTTGGAGCGGCCGAGAACCTCGAAAAGGTCTATATAGCCCGAAACGGTGAAAAGGTAATTGGTGAGGGGATTAGTATCTCTGTCCGCGACCTGTGCGCCCTCGCGGGTGAGCCAGGCGCTTCCGCCCTCGGCGGGGTCAAAGCGCTTATTGTAAGAGCCGAAGGCCAGCCCCGTGATGAGGGGAGATCTGTACCTTGCGCCCTTTGCCGCGCGGATCAGCTTTGCAAGAAGCTTTCCAGGAGCGAGCAGAGGATTGGGGCCGCCGGAGCCGTGAATGATAAGTCCGCTGATGCTCGCGGGATAGCTCACTGCATAGAGCCTTGCCATAAAGGAGCCCATGCTGTGTCCGAGCAGCACTATCGGAAGGTCGGGGTACTCGGCGTGGAGATATCCGTTTGTAACAAAGAGATCGCGTACAACCAGCTTCCAGCCGTCGCGGTCAGCAAAATAGCCGAGATCCTCGGGCTCCTTTGCGGTCTTTCCGTGGCCGAGGTGGTCATTTCCCGCCACGATATAGCCCTCAGCGGTCAGAGCCTCAATGAGATTTCCGTATCTGCCTATGTAGTCGATCATTCCGTGGGATATCTGAATTATGCCCACGGGCTCGCGCTCTGCGGGGACGTAGACCTCAATATTAAGCAGGTTCTTATTGTCCACCGAGGGGAGCTTCAGCTCGTTTTTCGTATAGCTCATAGCAAACCTCCGACTGTTTAGTTAATTTATCTTTTACTTGCAAGGAAGGCCTCTACCTCTTCCAGAGTGGGGATAGAGGAGGATGCACCCTCGCGGGATACGGTGATCGCGCCTGCGGCGTTACCGTAATTTATAGCCGACTTGATATCTCCGCTGCGCAGGTACTCAACTGTGAGCGCGGCGGTAAATGCGTCGCCTGCGGCGGTGGTGTCAACCACCTTATCCGCTCTGAAGGCGGGGAACACGTTGTATCTTTTTCCGTCGTAGAGGAAGGCGCCCCTGCCACCCTGCTTTATAACGAGGTACTTGCACTTGACCCTTCTGTAAAGAGCGAGGGCGGCGCGCAGAGAGGCCTCCATACCGGTAGGCATAATACCGGTATACTCAAAGGTCTCGGTCTCGTTGGGAGAGAACACCTCAAGCATAGGAAGGTTCTCAAGCTCGTAATTCTTATTTGCGGGGGCTGCGTCCACGAAAATGGGAATCCCCTTCCCCGCCGCTATCTTCGCCGCCGCGAGTGCTATGGCAAAGGGGATCTCGAAGCCGAGGTAAACGGCGTCGGGATTGCAGTCAAAGGCCTCGATAACAGCCTCGGTGGTAATATGCGAATTGGCACCGGGGTAAACGATGATCCTGTTGGTACCGTCTGCCTCACGCATAACGACGGCAAGGCCGGTGGGGTGATCGTGATCCACCTTGATGCAGGAGGTGTTGATTCCCGCGTCCTTATAATAGTTGTAAAGCTTCTGACCGTGAGCGTCGGCGCCAAGCTTCGTGCAGAAAACGCACTCGCCGCCGAGGCGACTGATGGCAACTGCGGAATTGGCACCCTTGCCGCCGGGAATATAGGCAACGCCGCCCTCGTCGATAAGGGTCTCGCCCGCGGCGGGCACACGGTACATATTCATAGACAGATCCATATTGGAGCTGCCGATAAGAAGTATTCGTTTCTTTTCTGACATAATAATTCTCCTTTACTGCCCTCCGGCGCTGACTTTAAGAGGCGGGATTATACCCTTTCCTCCTCCACGACCGAGAGTCTGAACACTCCGGCGGTGGGTACCTGCTCCGTAGCAAGAGTGGACTCTCTGCCACGGCAGGTGAAGATGAAGCTCTGACAGCCCTCCTCGGCAAGAGTAGCCACTGCGCGCATCATAGAGCGAGCCCTGACGTTATCCTGATGAGCGAAGGTCTCGTCGAAGCAGATGGGCGGCTTCTCGGTATAGAGCATATCAATAAGGGCCGCTCTGACCGCGACGTAGGCCATATCTCTGGTGCCTCCCGAAAGGAAGTCCACCGACTGCTGCTTGCCCAAGGGATCGCGGAAGGTGACCTTCAGTCCGTCGGTAACGTCAAAGGCCTCGTACTTCTTGTCGGTCATAATTCCCATCATACGGGTGGCGTACTCGCCAAGCCTCGGGGATATCTCCGCGCGGAGGTTGTCGGCGGCGCCTCTTATGGCAGCCTGGGCTATGCAGAACGCTCTGTGCTTGCTCTGAAGAGCCTCACGCCTCGTGGCTATGTTCTGTATTCTGGAATAATACTCTCCGGGGTCGCCTGCTCTGCCCTTGAGGACCATAAGCTCGTTTTCCACGTCAAAGGCGAGTCTGTCCTCCTCGGCAATAGCCGCCTTGGCGTCTGCGATTCCCGTAATGATCTCGTCGTGATTGATGCCTGCAAGAGCCTTGCGCTTCAGAGGCGCGACCTGAGCACGCACGTCGATCTCGCTCTTATCCGCGAGGGTGCGGCGGATCTCCTTGACGGTTATCTCGATCTCATTCTTCGCCTCTGCAAGAGCCGCCTTTTCGGTAAGGAAGGCACGGACTCGGCCCTCAAGATCGTCAAGAAACTCGTTGAGCTCTGAGACCGGAGGCTCCTCGCCCCATTTGAGTATAAGCTCGGTGAGGGTGCGCTGGGCCGCCTCGTATCTCTCACGGGCACTGGTGGCATTCTTCTTTGCCGATTCGGTTGCGCTTATAATGGCATCTCTCTTGGTTCTCGCCTCGCCGATCACCTCAAGCTTGCCGCGCAGATCCTGATAGGTCTCGGTGCCGAACTGCTCCTCAAGTCCGCGAAGAGCCTTCACGCTCCTCCAGATGTCAAAGCCGAGGACGCCTGCGGCCGCCAGGGCGAGAACGCCGCCAACGCCCACGAGGATCTTAACCAGATTATCCGAGCCGGAGGCAAGGATGATCTCAACTACTGCCGCGGCAATTGCCGCCAACGCGCCAATACCTGCAAGCACGCCGAACTTGATCTGACGGCCGAGAAGCTTCTCCGCCTTGGTCGCCACCTGCTTTTCTCCGCCCATAGTGTCGGAAAGCTCAATAGCGCTCTCGATCTCACGGGTTATACCCACGGCGTTTCTCTGCTCGGTGTAAGCGTTCTGCGCATCGCCGAGGGTGTGATAGGCCTCGTTGACGCCCTTTCTCGCAACGGCAAGGTCGGTGAGATACTGCTCGTCGGGAACGAAGCCCGCCTTAGTGTTTTCTTTTATAAAGGTGTTATACGCCTCGGTCTTCTGCTCGCACTCCTCCTCAAGAGCGTGGAGCTGATCGAAGGTCTGGATCAGCATAACGTTGCTGTAGCAAAAATCCAGGTCGTGAAGCTTATTGAGCTTATCCTCCGCCTCGGCTCTGCGGGCGCGGATCCTGTGAAGCTCAGCCTCCTTGGCGAGGATCTGACGGTTATCCTCGTTACACGCGGAAAGCTTATCCTCAAGCTCCGCCTCACGGCTCATAAGCTCGAAGATGGCACCGCCGTTTCCGTTCTCGTGGAAGAGAGCCTGCACCTTATCGGAGATCCTTGCGACCGCGCGCTGATGGCTGACCTTCTCGCTGCCGGAGAAAAGAATATTCTCAATGGACTCCTTTACCGAGTCCTCGTTAATACCCGAGTCGGATATCTGACCGATGAAGGCGGTATTGTCGAAAAGATCCCTGTCAACGCCGAAGAATACCTCGCCGGCGCAGAGCTTTCCGAAAGCGGGGGTACCCGTTTCAAGATCGACGATGGAGGACTCCTCCTTGTAGGTCGGACGGGCGGAATTATCGGTGGGAACAGTGGAACGGCTGATAAGATAGCGCTTCTCCTTCACGCGGACGTACATAGAGCCCTGGGCAGTACCGGTGTACCAGTTTATGCGCTTTTTGCGCTCGGTAACCGCCGCCTCGGAGTCGCTGCCCTCGAAGCCGTAGAGCATATATTTAATGAAGGTGGCAATGGTGCTCTTTCCCGCCTCGTTGGGACCCTCGATGACGTTTATCTTATCCGAAAACTCGAGTGTCGTATCGGTCAGAGGACCAAAGCTTTTGATGACGATCTTCTCAATGATCATATACAGTACTTCCTTTCACCTTATTCGTCCTTCGGGTCGCCCGAGAGGAATTTGATCGCACGGGGCACCGAGTCCTTGGAGTTATACCAGGGCTCTCCGTCGTAGCGGTAGTCAAACTTTTTGCAGAACCAGGAAACGTCCCTGGTAAGCGTGCCGAGATACTCGGCAACAACGCGATGCGCCTCATTGTAAAAATCGGCAAAGAGCTTCTTCGGCATCTTCTTCGAGGCATAGTCCAGCATCGCCCTGTAATGCGGCAGGCAGAAATAAGGAGCCGACGCAAACTTCTTACGGAACTCGGGCTGACTCTCCCATAGATACACCGCCGTCGCCGTCATGGCGTTAAGGTTCTTTTCAATGCGGGAGCAAACGTAGCAGCTGTCCTCAAGCTCACCGAGGGAGGCTATCGCCGCCGCGCGCTTATTGCCAAACAAGACGGGACCCTCCAGCCGCTTTGCCACCTCTGCAAGATGGCTCTCCATCATAAGGCCCATACCGAGCATACGCTTCTTGCCAAGCATAATCGAATAATGGGAAAGACAGAAGCCCATCTCGTTGGTCTTGATCCTTATATCCGGCTCCATCATCGAGGCACCGAGAATTATGTCGATCTCATCGCTCTGCAGCTTCTTATACAGTCTGCAGAAGGGGCACCCCATCTCCGGGTGCTCGCCCACAAGGTCGAAGGCCTCGTTGACGGGTATGGTATATATCTGCTCCAATTTTTTCTCCTTTCGAAGGGTGAAAAACCCTCTTGAAATAGACGGCAAAATGTGCTAAAATATATTTAACAACAATATTATACAATATAAAATAATATTTTTCAAGAGGATGTGAAAAAATGTTTACAAAAAAATGGGAGCTGCGAGGACGTGAACAGGTGCTCTGCGTTTCCGGACTGGGAGAATGCTCCCTCGGCGATACATTGGAGTGCGGGCAGGCCTTCAGGTACGAGCTTCTTCGCCGCGAGGAGGGCTACGTGGAGTATCTGATCCCCGTGGGTAAGAGTCTGCTCAGGGTCGGTCAGCAAAGGGCCGGCGAGCTGCTCTTTTTCGATATTGACGAGGACACCTTCGAGCAGGTGGCGGTGCCGTTTTTCTCAATGAACACCGACTTTGAGGCGATACGCGGCGATATCATCTCCCGCACCGACTCGGAGTGGCTGAAGCGGGCGGCAGAGGAAGCAAAGGGGATAGTTATCCTCACCCAGGACCCTTGGGAAGCCCTCTTTTCCTTTATTATATCTCAAAACAACAATATTCCGCGCATAAGGCGCATCATCAGAGCCATCAGCGGCGAATACGGAGAGAATCTTGCCGTGAAGGCCGGCATCTGCCGCTGTCCTCTTTCTCTCACCAACGCTACCCCCTCCGACGAGGTCTGCCGCAGCTGCGGTATATGCTATTCCTTCCCCACAGCCGAGGCGGTGCTCGCTTCGCCCGAGGGGATTCTTCACTCCCACCCCGGCTTCAGGTACAAGTATCTGCTGGATGCGGCTCGCAGGGTGTGCTCCGGAGAATGTAATCTCGAGGATATAAAGGCGGCCGAAAGCTATGAGGTATCCCTCACCGAGCTCAAGAAAATTCTCGGCGTCGGCGACAAAGTGGCCTCCTGTGTGGCTTTGTTCGGAATGGGTAATCTCGACGCCTTTCCCATCGACGTATGGATGAAGCGGGCAATCGACGAGTATTTTGACGGTCGACTTGACCCGAGAGAGCTCGGAAAATACGCAGGCGTTGCCCAGCAATACATTTTCCATTACATCAGAAATCTCGAGAAAACCGCAAAAAACGAAAACTAAAGTTGTCATTTAACCCTATTTCACCGTTAATATTACGCAAAAGCCGCGCGTCGACATATTTCGTGTTAATGCGTGGCTTTCACTATGCTACAATGTAAAAAAAGGACGGTGAAAAAGCATGAATATGTTCGAGGAAGCGGCGGCTATAATGGGAACTATGAGGCTATGTCGTGTCAGTCAGACCGAAATGGCGAGGCGGCTCGGCGTGAGTCAGTCATACATAGCAAACAAGCTCCGACTGCTGAAGCTGGATCCCGAAACGAAGGAGCGAATAGTAGCCGCAGGGCTCACCGAGCGGCACGCCAGGACGCTTTTGCGCCTTGATGCGGACGAGCGCCGGACAGCTCTGGACAGGATCTGCCGCTCCGGGCTCAACGTGGCCGAGACCGAGGCATTGGTGGACTCCGTAAGTCAGCGCAAAATGCCACATCTCGTTGGCACAGCGGAAAGGCACCGGCGCATAGACGTATTCAAGGACGCGCTACGCTCGTCGGTGGCCACCCTTGCCTCTCTCGGTGTTGACGTGCGGCAGAGCACCAGCACCCACGCCGGCAAGACTTACATAACGCTCTCAATCGACGAGCGGCAATAAAAAAAGCGGCTCCGCACGGCCTCCCGGGATGGGATATGCGGAACCGTTTTATTATTCCTTGGTCTGCCCTTCTGTGGCGGCAGGCTTACGTCTGCGAGGACGGCGTCTGTGAGTGCTCTTTTTGCGAATGCTGGCCCTCTCAAGACCCTCTCTGTATTCGTTCAGCTGATTCTCATCAGCCAGCTTTACCGTACGCTTCGCGCGCCAGGTTTCGTTAAAATTCCTATGCAGGCGGAGAGTGAGAAGCATATCTCCGTCGGCCTTGCATCTGTAATGATAGGTATAGCGCTGCCCCTTGGTGTGAAGGGGCTTATTTTCTGCGGAAAGGGGCTTTTTGCATACAGGGCAAAGGGGCTTTTTCACAAGATCGTCGTCAAGAAGCTCGGATATGGTAACGTATCCGTCATCACCCGCGTCGGCGTCACCCATCACGCTCTCCTCAAGGAACTCACCCCTCGCGGAATTGTAGCTCCTGACGCCCTCGGGCACGTCGAGCTTCTTCGCCACCAGGGCGGTAAAGTAGGCGTCATTAAGGGCATCGTGAGCCGGCAGATTCTGGGGGAGCTCAAAATACTCCATCGCATATTCAAGGGAGCGCTGCTTTGAGCCGCCGTCGGTCTGACGGTTGAATATCACCTGCAGGTCATAGACCTTATCGAGCCATTCCGAGGGAAGACCGTGAACGTTGAAATTCTCCTTGAGCATCGGGATATCGTCGGGGCCCCAGGTAAGGAAGGCAAAGTCCTTGCCGCACCATTTGCGGAATCTCTCCGCCGCCTCGGGTAAGGGCGTACCCATATCCATCTGCTCCTGGGTTATTCCGGTGAGCTTTGATACGTGTCTGTGCAGCTTCTTGAAATGCTTCGGCTTCACGATTATCTGATACGAGCCGCAAATATTCATTTTTGAATCAAGCTTCACCGCGCCGATCTGAATGACCTCGCCGCGGAGCCTGCAGGCAAGCCTTCGCTGGACGGCAAGAGCCTTTTGAGCGTAGGCCTGATTCCACTCCAAATCAAGTGTTATGTAATACATTTATACTTCCTCTGAAAATTCATTCCATATAATTATAGCACCCCCGTCGGCAAAAGTCAATAAAAATACGAAAAACCTTTCTGTGGGGAGTACAAAAGCCTTGACAACCGGCTCCGATTACTGTATAATGTAGAGGTAAAAATATTACCTTTTCAGGCAGAAATCAAAAAGAAGGACTTAAGAAATGGAAAACACGGTACGTATTCCCGACATCTTTGCCTCCAGAGTATTCAACGAGGACGTGATGCGGGAGCGACTTCCCAAGGACGTATATAAGTCACTGCTCAACACCATCGCCACGGGCAAGGAGATCGACGCCGGTATTGCCGACGTGGTGGCCAGCGCGATGAAGGACTGGGCAATCGAGCACGGCGCCACCCACTTTACCCATTGGTTCCAGCCTCTGACGGGCGTTACTGCGGAAAAGCACGACGCATTCCTCTCCCCTGTCGGTCAGGGCAAGGCCATTATGGAATTCTCCGGCAAGGAGCTTATCCGCGGAGAGCCCGACGCCTCCTCCTTCCCCTCGGGCGGTCTGAGAGCCACCTTTGAGGCCAGAGGATACACCGCCTGGGACCCCACCTCCTACGCCTTTATCAAGGACGGCTCGCTTTATATTCCCACCGCCTTCTGCTCCTACGGCGGCG
>CAZABU010000071.1:0-9777 GCA_964483225.1 uncultured Ruminococcus sp.
TTTCGCCGTCCGCCTTTGCTATTAGCCGAATACCCACCTGTCAGAAAGTGTCCCTGTGGACAAAAACAGAACGGTTTTCGGGGTTTTCTTTTTTATCAATACTCAGATTTGATGCAAATTTGGTTTGGGTTGCTTGGCGTGAGTACGCACGCAAAAAAGTTATTTACAAATAGCACCTTTTGTGATACAATTGGATTGGTTAGGTATCTAATTGATAAACTTGAATTTGACGGAGAAAACATTATGGAAATAACCGTGAAGAAATACTCAAGAATCTATAAAAATGCCTTGTTGGCAAACGATTTCTCGGATGTTGAAGAGAGAGTCAAATCCTATGAGCATAGGTTGCACCAGATGTATGTCTCGCAGACTTATATGGAGCATAATGTTTATCCTACAATGGACGTTGCAAAAATCTACGCCGTTATTGCCATGTGTTTGGAATTGAAGCAGGATGATTATTCTGACAAGGAAATCATAGATATTGTGAACAGCGGATTTGAAAAACTGCGAAAAGCGTTTATGTTGTTGGAAAAGATAATAGACAGCCTACCTTTTGCCTATAAAATTGCAAAGAAATGGAATGTTTCAGACCACGAAAACAGAGTAAAAGACGATAGCATTACCTACGATTACTTCAATGTATCCGCTGGCAAGATTGAATACCGCATTTCAAAATGTATGTATGTCGAGATGTTCAAGTATTATGGCATACGCAGTTTGTGTAAGATATTCTGTATAACAGATGAAACGGCTTATTCAAATTTGACAAAGCACGTGAAGTTTATCCGTCATTCTGACCTTTCATGTGGAGATTGCTGTCACGATGAAGTGATTGATAAGAAACATTTGAAAGAGTAAATTCCAATTTGCCGAGCTGAGTAGGCGTTAATGCCGGTGTTAGCTGATGCAAATTTGGTGCAAGTCGGTTGCGGTATAATGATATAATATATAAACTTGAATTTCAAAGTAATTTTTTACTCAACCAGGGGTTGATTTCTCCCCATTCAACCGTTGGTATGTAGATTTTCATTTTTCCATCAGCTATACTGATAGCGAAAGGAGGTAGCCTATGGATCAAATCAAGATCGGAAATTTCATATCCAAGCGCAGAAAAAACGCGGGATTAACGCAAATGCAATTGGCAGAAAAGCTGAACATCACCGACCGAGCGGTATCAAAATGGGAAACGGGCAAAGCGATGCCCGACTCGTCCATTATGCTCGAGCTGTGTGAAATTCTAAAAATCAGCGTAAATGATTTATTAAGTGGGGAGGTAGTTACAGTGGATAATTACAGCAAAGAAATGGAAAACAAGTTAATTGAGATGATCAGGCAGAAGGAGCAAAGCGACAAAAGATTACTCAGAATGGAAATCGTAATGGGCATATGCTGCATTTTACCGCTTATTGCTTCGACCATAATCGTACTGACCGTGCCGCTTGAAGAATGGTTAGGCACAGTAATTGTCTTAGCAAGCATAATTCCTTTATTAATTGCAACTCCGTTTGCATTAATAATCGAACAAAAAGCAGGTTACTACGAATGTCAAAAGTGTGGACATAGACACGTTCCGCAGTACAGCAGTGTATTTTTTGCCATGCATATTAACAGAACGAGATACATGCGTTGCCCTAAGTGTAACGTACGGTCATGGCAGAAAAAGGTGATCTCTAAGGATTGAACGTATTACTTTTATATAAGAAGCTCCGCCCCGGCGGGGCTTCTTTGCTTTTATAAAATTTTGCGTGCCTATTTACATTTTCCCCGTACTGTGATATAATAGGAAAAAGCAATTGCGGAGGGATTTTTTGTGGAGATCGAGGTTTTGATACCGCTTATTTTCGCGGTTATTTTCTTGATAATCGACGTGGCTATGTTTGCAAAAATGATACTTCTGTTAAAGCGGGGTGCCAACGATACTGCGGAAAAATTAGGCGACAAGCTGAATCCTTATCTGTATGCCACGGGAGCTGCCAGCGTATTGATGGCGATTTGTATGATTATCGTGACTGTTTTAAGATAACGGGCGGGCCCTGTATTACGGAATTACGGAGTAGATAAATGAAGGTTTTAATCAGAGATATGGTGGAGAGCGACAGGGACTGCGTTATCGGTATGATGCGCGTGTTTTACGCCTCGCCTGCGGTGCTGAGCAACGGCTCGGAGGAGATTTTCGGGGCGGATTTCGACAACTGCGTCGGCGCCTCTCCTTATCTTGAAGGATATGTCTTCGAGGGAGAGGGCAGTATTCTCGGCTACGCTATGGTGGCAAAGAGCTTCTCTACCGAATTCGGAAAGCCCTGCATCTGGATCGAGGATCTTTATATTTCAGAGGACTACCGCGGGTTGGGTATCGGCAGTCGGTTCTTCGGTTTTATTGAAGAAAAATATCCTGATTCGGTCTACCGCCTGGAGGTTGAGGAGGAGAACGAAAGAGCCGTACACGTATATAAAAAATGCGGCTACGAGGTGCTTCCCTACATGGAAATGAAAAAATAAAATATAAGAACGCATAACCGAAAAATCACGGTTATGCGTTCTGTTTTCACGAGCCCTTGCGATACTTCAACGGAGAAATTCCGTAATGCTTTTTGAATACGGTATAAAAATGTGTTTCTGTGCCGGGGAAGGTTTGAGCAGCGATATCGGCAACCTTCATATCGCTGTTTTTCAGCAGCATTTCAGCGGCGGCAAGGCGCTTTTCGGTGACGAGCTCAAGGAAGGTGGTGCCATACTCGCGCTTGATAATACGGGATATTTGCTTTGTGGAGAGATGGACCGCAGCGGATACCGCTTCAAGGGTGAGCTTTTCTCTGAGATTGCCGTTTATATATCCCTCGATACGGCTTATATGCTCGGAGCCTGCAGGACTGCCGAGTGCGCCCGAGGACACGGAAAGACTATCCGCCAGCTCACCGAATATCAGCCCGCAAAGATGCCCCACGTCGCGCTCCGCAAGAATAGGACCCCCTTCAAGCCTGTCACAAGGACTCAGGAGGGCGGACGCATTACCCTGCCCGCTGCAACAGTCGCGGCTGTGAAAATAACCCTGCATACAAGCTCACGGGCGTAAAAATTTTGTTTTTACATCCGTCCCGCTTATTACATTCAACACCGTAAAATGAACTGATAAAATAAATTAAAACGGTCGTTTTTCACAACGCGACCGTTTTGTTTTTAGAGAAAACTCAACGCAGAGTAGAATTTTTGCGCCATAGTACAAATCAGAGATTGACAAAACGTATCGTTGAGTTTATACTAATAGTGTAAGAAAAATTCACGGAGGTCTGTATGATAGACGTAAAGGATATTGCCGAGAATATCAAGCGACTCAGAGTCGCAAAGGGGCTGACTCAAGCAGAGCTTGGCGCTCATTTGTTCGTGGCTCCGCAGACCGTTTCAAAATGGGAGCGGGGGCTGTCCTGCCCCGACGTTGTTCAGCTCGGAGAGATCTGCGACGCGCTGGACGTCCCCATCAGACTACTGCTCGAACGGGACTCAGAGGGCGAGAGTGCGGCGATGATCGCCATTGACGGAGGCGGAACGAAGACCGAGTTCGTTCTTCTCACACCCATGGGCGAGATCGTATCGCGGGTTTTGCTCTCGGGCACCAACCCAAACGTATGCGGTCTTAAGGCATCGGCGGAAACGCTGATCGAGGGAATTGACTCCCTGCTCTCCGTTTGCGGAAGCGTTACGGCTATTTTTGCGGGAATCGCGGGCTGCGGCCTAAAAAACAACGCCCAGCAGATAGCCGCAAGACTGAAAAAAAGGTATCCCACCGCAAAGATCGCCGTGGAGTCGGACATAAAGAACGTTATCGGCTCTATTAAAAACAACAAAAACTGCATTGCCGCGATAATGGGTACCGGCTCGTCGGTATTCGGCTGGGACGGTACGACGCTCAGGAGAGCCGGCGGCTGGGGCTACATATTCGATCAGGCAGGCTCGGGCTACGATATAGGCCGTGAGGTCATAAGGAAGGCTTTGGAATACGAGGACGGGCTCACGGAAGGCTGTCCGCTGATATCAATGACAAGGGATAGGCTCGGCGGTGCCGTCCACTCGCAGATCCCCGAGATCCACGATAAGGGCACAAGATTCATCGCTTCCTTTGCGGCGATCGCCTTCGAGGCGGCACGCGAGGGAGATGCTGCCGCGGTGGAGATAATCAAGCGCTCGGTGGACAGAGTCTGCGAGCTTATCAATCACGTAGCAAAGGATTCCGCACCCGGCTACGAGCTGGTGCTGGCAGGCGGGCTCTGCGAGAATATGGACGTGCTCGGCCCCCTGCTCGACGCAGGTCTTGACGGACGGAAATATACCGTTCCCACCCTGCCGCAGATATTCGGTGCCGCAAGAATGTGCATTGAGCTTTCGGGTATGGATTACGATTTTAACGGATTCCACAAAAAATTCAACGAATCCTACGGGGAGATAATAAAATGAAGCTTTCACCTACCGAAATGAGAAACGAGAGGACGATGGGCATAAGCGAGGCAGACACCCTTACTATGCTGAGGCTCATCAATGACGAAAACCGACGCTCCGTTGAGGCTGTTGAGGCGGCGATCCCGCAGATCGCCAAGGCTACCGATGCCGTGGTTGCCGCTTTCAGGGCGGGCGGACGCTTAGTGTACGTCGGTGCCGGCACGTCGGGTAGACTTGCCACGGCAGATGCGGCAGAATGCCCTCCCACCTTCGGCGTGGATTACAACACCGTTGTTGCCATTATGGCCGGCGGAGAGTCGGCTCTTACCCACGCCTCCGAGAACATTGAGGACCTGGGCGAGGCGGGCGTACGCGATGCTAAGGCTAAGAATATCACCTCGAAGGACGTGGTCATGGGTATCTCGGCGTCCGGCAATGCGGATTACGTTGCGTCGGTGCTGGAGTATGCCAAGAGCCTTGGCTGTGTTACGGTTTCCCTCTCGTCAAACGACGACTGCAGGATCGGCAGGATCGCCGATATCCCGATATTTACCGACACGGGAGCAGAGGCTATCACCGGCTCCACGAGGCTCAAGGCGGGTAACGCCCAGAAGATGGTCATGAATATGATAAGCACCTCTGCGATGGTAAAGACCGGCAAGGTGTACGAAAATCTGATGATAAACCTTCGTCCCACCAACATCAAGCTCCGCGGACGAATGATAAGAATTACCAGGGATATTCTGAAGGTTGACGAGGCAGAGGCAGAGGCTCTGCTCGAGGCGGCAGAATTTTCCATACCTCGCGCGATAGAAATTAAAAAGGAGAGAAGCAATGGCTGAAATCAAAAATCTTAACGGCAGACCTGCCATCTTCATCGACGGAAAGGCCTATCCCCCCATGATGGCGACCATACGCACGATGATGAACGGAAACGAAATCATCTTCGACGAGAAATATTTTGAGGAGCTCGGCCGCGCAGGTGTCAAGATATATTTCCTCATCTGCGACACCCTCTGGCTCAAGCCCAACGCCCTCGAGCTCTTTGACTACGAGGCAAGAAAGCTGCTGGAGGCTATTCCCGATGCATACATAGTACCGAGAATAGGTATGCACCCCACTAACGAGTGGATAAAGGCTAATCCCGACGAGTGTATTCAGTTCAGCGACGGCTCCCGTCCCGGCGTCAACCTCTTTACCGAGTCCTACGTCACCGACCTCCCCATGCACTATTCCCTGTCCTCTCAGAAATGGCGCGAGGATGCGGGAAAAGCTCTGCGCGAGACCTGGGCAAAGGTTATGGAGCTCCCCTACGCAGACAGAATAATCGGCTGCTTCCTTGCGGCGGGCGGAACCTCGGAATGGTATTATCTGCACCACGTGCATTATCCGGATCAGGGCATCTGCCTTGACCACAGCCCTGCCTTCAAGCAGGAATTTTCAAGATATCTCACTGCAAAATACGGTACCGACGAGGCTCTTCAGAAGCATTGGCACGATCCGAATGCCACTCTTGCCGACCCTCCCATTCCCGAATTTGCAAAGCACTACTTCTCGGATATGGTGGACAAGGACGCCGCTATTCCCAAGGAGAGAATGTATACCTACAAGCCCGTACCCCCGCCTCCCGAAAACGGCACGAACAGAGGTGCGTTCCTGGACTTTGACAAAAACATCGACATATTCGACTTTTACAGAGCGTGGCACCACGGAACTGCAAACTCGGTGCTCCACTTTGCAAAGATAATCAAGGAGATGACCCCGGAGATGCTCGTCGGCGCATTCTACGGCTCTCAGGGCTGTATCGGCTTCGTGCGCTCGGGCTCCAACGGCGGCACGCTGAAGATCCTCGACAGCGGCTACGTGGATTTCCTTGCCGCGCCCGGCGTTTACGAAAACAGACTGCCCGGCGGCTGTACCGGCCAGCGCGAGGTTCAGGACTCCTTCGCCCTGCGCGACAAGATCTACATCGTAGAGGACGACGCGAGAACACTTGCGGAGAACCGCTATTTTATGGATCGCTGTCAGATCTACGATATGACAGACTCTATAAACGTAATGAAGCGTGAGTTCGGCCGCACTATCTGTGAGGACGTACAGGCCTGGTGGTTCGATCAGCTCATCGGCGGCAAGAGGTATAAGTACCCCGAGATCTATTCGCTCATCGCGGATCAGCAGAAGATCGCCGAGGAGGCTTACAGCCTCGACAGAAGAAAGCGCAGCGACATCGCCCTCATCTTCGACGAGGAATCCATGCAGTCCATTTCCTTCCAGAGCACCGTGGATATGGTAGAGCTCTTCAGAAACTACGAGATGGCGAGAGTGGGCGCGCCCTGCGATCAGTATTATCACAACGATATGGCAAACCCGGATATGCCCTCCTACAAGATGTACGTCTTTATGAATACACTTGTACTCACCGCAGAGGAGCGCGAGGTTATCAAGGCAAAGCTGAAGAAGGACAACGCGGTGGCGGTATGGATCTACGGCTCCGGCGTGGTTGACCCCGAGCTTGAGGAAAACCGCTTCTCCGCAGAGCATATCTCCGACCTTACCGGCATCAAGATGACCGAGATATACGACAAGCTCGACGCAGTATTCAGATGGAACGGCGAGGAGCATCCTATCTCGAAGGACTTCAGCAAGAGAGCACTCTTCGGCGAATTTAACCGCCGCCGTCTGATGATGCTCCCTGCGGCTGACAACGACCCCGTATCCAGATGGGACACCTACCTCTATCCCCTCTTCCACTCGGTTGACCCCGAGGCGAAGAATCTCGGCTATTTCCTGACCACGGGTTACCCTGCCGTATCGGTCAAGGAGTGCGACGGCTACACCTCTGTATTCTACGGCTCCAAGGTAATGAGCAGTGAGGTGCTCCGCGCGATCGCTAAGTTCGCGGGCTGTCACATCTACACCGACTCCGACGACGTTCTCTACGCAAATCACAATTACGTTACCTATCACGCCTCGAGCGACGGCAAGAAGAAGCTCAGCTTTAACAGACCCGTATCGCCCTTTGAGGTATATGAGAAGAAGTTCTACGCTCACAACGTCACCGAGCTGGAGTTCGACTGCTATCTCGGTGAAACTAAAATGTTCAGACTCATCGAGGAGAAGTAATTATGGAAATCAGACGACTGACGGCGAGCGACTACGACGAGTTGCTTGAAATGCTCAATTACACCTTTGGACACAAGTACGGCAGAGCCATGGATTTTGTTGCCGAGCAACCCAAGATGTGGGTGCGGGACGAGGAGCATATGCAGAAGCATTTCGGCGTTTTCGAGGACGGGAGGCTTTGCTCCGTGGTGGGACTGTATCCATTGAAGGTCTATATTCTCGGCAAAGAGCTGCTTTTTGCTACTACGGGAAACGTGGCAACGCTCCCCGAGTACGAGGGGCGCGGATATTTCTCAAAGCTCTTCCCTCTCGTTATGGAGGAATGCGACGTAATGGGCGTCGACGTGGCGAGGCTTGGCGGCACAAGGCAAAGATACGGCCGCTACGGCTTTGAGGGCTGTGGTATGCTCTACCGCTTCACCGTCACGAGCCATAACGTCAAGTATTATTTCGGGAATGCGGCAGATGGAGTTGAGCTCTCGGAGATAAGACCCGAGGACACCGACGCGTTGATGGTGTGCCACGAGCTGATAAGCTCGCGCCCCTTCTTCGTTGAGCGTTCGCCTCTGTGCAACCTGCGCGACGTGTACCTTGCTATGTGCTCAAAGGAAAGTCGCCCCTACCTTGCGACAAGAGACGGTGAGCCTATCGGATATATTGCCGTAAGCAAGGAAGCATATATCAACGAGATCTGCGCCTATACTACCAAGGATTTTGCCGCTGTTGTGACCGCGTGGCAGAAGCGTGTGGACAAGAATATCTCCGTGCCCGTGGCGCCCTATCAGATCGACGAGCTTCGCCTTATGAGCGAGGGAGCGGATTCGGTAACGGTTGAGGTCCCCTCGCGTTTCAGGATCAGAAGCTGGGAGAAGCTGCTCTCCGCCCTTATGAAGCTGAAGGCAAGCTATGAAGCTCTTCCCGACTTTGAGCTGACGGTTGAAATAGAGGATTACGGAACGGTGACGCTTTACTGCCGCGACGGCGTCGCAGGATGCGAGCGTACCAACCGCTCCGGCGAGCTGTTGCTTGATTCTCACGCGGCCGCAAGACTGTTGCTCGGACCTATGCCCGGCTCGCTTATCGCGGATATTCCCCTCGCTGCAAGAGCGTGGCTGCCGTTGCCTATGACCTGGGCAACCAACGATTATGTATAAATAAAAAAGACAGAGACCTCGCAACCCGGGCGTCTCTGTTTTTTAGGCTATTTATTCCAAACGAACTCTTTACGAAAATAAAGAAAGGTATCTAATTCATTTCTGTCAAAGAGCTTATATTCCCCACTCGGATGAGCCGAAAATATATCGGCAAGATATTCCATGTCCCTACGGTTCTCCTCCACTTCCTCAGCCTTCCAATCGCAGTATTTCACCGCCTCGTTTATCTGGAAACTGATTACCTCCTCGTAAAGGCGCCTATAGTCGGCATCCTCCGTAAGATGCATATTATTTCTCAAAAACCAAAACACGAATTTGACTATACGCTCGGGACGATCGTATTCACCGTAAAACGTATAAAGGAACCGCATAGTGATCGGTTTGGGAACGTAATTATTCATATTCATTATTCCTCGCCTCCACCGTAACCACCGTGCAAAGCTTTTTTACCCTTTTACAGTAATCAATGACGAAAGCGGCGCCCCTTGATATGCCGTCCCAAAAGACGATAACCCGATCGGCGCTATCGGCGATTTGCTTATTTCTGACAATGGGTGCCGCCCTTCCGTATTTCTCGTAATCCGGGAGTATTTCGCATATTTCAATTCCGTTATCGGTTGCATATTTTTTCGCCGCGCTATCCACTCCGCGCGCGCCGCCTGATATAAGAGAAAAATCGCCCGTCGGCAAATATTTCGACAGTTCAATTTCATTAATAGTCCGTGAACCTACTACTGCAATTCTCATAAAATCCTCGATTTTGAAATTTGGTATACTTATTTTAAGTATACTTACAACATTATATCACAAAATTATCTTAAAATAAACTTAAATTAAGATTTTCCGAGGTATTTTTTATGAGAAATAAGAATAATAAGCATCTCGGCCTTGAGATCGACCCGATTTTACACTACAAGCTACATTATATTTCAAAATACGAGGGCAGATCGGCAAATTCACAGGTTCTGTACCTAATCAGAAAGTGTATACGGGAATTTGAAAACGCAGAGGGCGAAATCGAGGTAAAGCTTCCCGACCCAAATGTTACGAAGGATTAAAAATCATT
>CAZABU010000072.1:0-9766 GCA_964483225.1 uncultured Ruminococcus sp.
AACGCTGGGGGCGGTGGTAATGAGGTCGAGATTGAACTCTCTCTCTAGACGCTCCTCGATGATCTCCATATGAAGAAGGCCGAGGAAGCCGCAACGGAAGCCAAATCCGAGAGCCACCGAGGTTTCGGGCTCGAACACAAGAGATGCGTCGTTGAGCTGCAGCTTTTCAAGCGCCTCACGCAGGTCGCCGTATCTTGCGCCGTCCGCAGGATAAATACCCGAGTAAACCATCGGGTGTACCTCACGGAAGCCGGGCAAAGCCTCGGTTGCGGGGTTGTCTACCTTGGTTATCGTATCTCCTACGCGAGTCTCTCCGACGGTCTTTATAGAGGCGGTTATGTAACCGACCTCGCCTGCCGAGAGAGAATCGGAGGCACGAAGCCCGAAGGGCTCCATAGTACCTACCTCGACCACGTCGAACTCGGTGCCGTTTGCCATAAGGCGAATACGCTCCCCTGCCCTGAGCGTGCCGTCAAGTATTCTGATGTAAACAACGACGCCGAGATAGGAATCATAGTGGGAATCGAAGATAAGCGCCTTCAGGGGCTTTTCGGGGTCGCCCGTGGGGGCGGGAATATCGGTGATGATCTTTTCCAGCACGTCCTCAATATTAAGTCCGTTCTTTGCGGAAACGGCAGGACAGTCCTCGGCGGGAATACCGATAATGTCCTCTATCTCACGTCTTGCTCCCTCGATATCCGCAGAAGCAAGGTCGATCTTGTTGATGACGGGTAGGATCTCCAGGTCATTGTCAATGGCGAGATAGGCGTTTGCCAGAGTCTGTGCCTCAACGCCCTGAGTCGCATCAACCACCAGCAGAGCACCCTCGCAGGCCTTCAGCGAGCGGGATACCTCGTAGCCGAAGTCGACGTGACCGGGGGTATCGATCAGATTGTAAATATACTCCTCGCCGGAATTAGAGGTGTAGGAAAGCCTGACCGCGCGAGCCTTGATGGTAATTCCGCGCTCGCGCTCCAGGTCCATATTGTCAAGTATCTGCTCCTCCATATCGCGCACCGCCACGGTACGGGTCTTTTCAAGGATCCTGTCCGCAAGGGTGGATTTACCGTGGTCGATGTGAGCGATGATGGAAAAGTTTCTTATGTGCTTTTGTCTGTCTGTCACTTTCGGTTTCCTGAGAGGCGGAATTTACGCCTCTGCCATCTTTCTGGAATCTTCTGCAAGGCAGTCTGCCTTTGCGTTTGCCTCAGCCATACTGTCGGCGTGGGCGAGAATATAAATCTTGATCTTGGGCTCGGTGCCGGAGGGACGGACGATGATCTTATCCTCGGTTTCCAGCGTATAATACAGCACGTCGGAGGCGGGCTGACCGGTGGATGCGGTGGTGCCGTCCGCCACGTTTGTAACGGTGCCGAGCTTGTAGTCACCGATCTTGGTAACCGCAATACCGCCAAGCTCTGTGGGAGGAGTCTGACGGAGACCGCTCATAATACGCTTTCTCTTTTCGATGCCGTCAAGGCCCTCCATATAAATATCTATCATACGCTCGGTGTAAGCGCCGTAGGTGGCGTAGAGCTTATCAAGTGCATCGGAAAGGGTCATTCCCTGCTTCTTATAGTATGCGGTCATCTCGAGTATCATCATAGATGCTTCAACGGCGTCCTTATCACGGGCGTAGGTGCCGAGAAGATAGCCGTAGCTCTCCTCAAATCCGAGAAGGAAGTCGCCGGCTCTGCCCTTCGCCTCATACTTCTTTATGACCTCACCGATGAACTTAAAGCCGGTGAGAACGTCGTGGAGCTTTACGCCGTTTTTCTTTGCGATACCGTAGGCCATATCGGTGGAAACAAGGCTCTTAACGCAGAATGCGCCCTTGGAGAGAGTTCCCTGCGCGCGTCTTGCGCTGATAACGTAATCGAGAAGCAAAGCGCCCATCTGGTTACCGGTGATGGTCTTGAAGCTGCCGTCTGCGGTCCTCGTCATAACGCCGACTCTGTCCGAATCGGGGTCGGTAGCGATCACAAGGTCGGAGCCGACGCGGTCGGCGATCTTGATACCGAGCTCAAATACGGCGGGGTACTCGGGGTTGGGCTTTGCAACCGTGGGGAAATTACCGTCGGGGGTCATCTGCTCGTCAACGGTGTAAAGATATTTGAGCCCCACTCTGCGGAACGCCTCGGGAACGAGCTTATAGCCCGCGCCGTGCAATGGGGTGTAAACCACCTTTAAGTCCTCGGCGACCTCGGATACGGCATTGGGGTTTACAGCCGTGGCCAGAACGGCCTGAAGGTATTTTTCATCAAAGGCCTCGCCAAGCTCAACGATGAGCCCGTCGGCAACGGCCTTGTCGTAATCTGCGATGCCCTCTGTGGAGAGAACGTCGAACCTTGCGCGCTCGGTGGAAACCACGGTCGCCTGCTCGGGACCTATCTGCGCGCCGTCCTCCCAATATGCCTTATAGCCGTTGTATTCCTTGGGGTTGTGAGAGGCGGTGATGTTGATGCCTGCAAGAGCCGAAAGCTCACGCACCGCAAAGGAAAGCTCGGGAGTGGGTCTTATGCCGTCGAAAATATAGGACTTGATGCCTGCGCCTGCCAGCACCTGGGCGCTGATGCGTGCAAACTCCCTGGAGTTATTTCGGGAGTCGTATGCAATAGCTACTCCGCGAGCCTCGCCGTCCGCATTTTTGATGAGCGCGGCAATGCCTCTGGTGGTCTGAGCCACGGTGAAACGGTTCATACAGCCGATACCCATATACATAGTGGAGCGCAGACCCGCCGTACCGAAATCCATAGGCGCGGTAAAACGCATCGCCTTTGCTTCCTCGTCGTTTTCGATGGAGCGAAGCTCCGCCAGCTCACATTCGGTAAGCTCGGCCGAGGCGAGCCATCTTTCGTATTCTGTGTTGTAACTGTTCATAGACTAACCCTTTCTTTATGAATGATTTATTCTTTATTTATTTCTTCAAGCGCAAGCGCAAGCTGGTCGGGGCAGGAGGTGTTCTTGAAGCCGCACTTCAGCCCCTTTATCTTCGTGATAGCGTCATCTACCTTCATCCCCCTTACGAGCGCCGCAACGCCCTGGGTATTTCCTGAGCACCCTCCAAGGAAGGAGCAGTCGGTAATTACGCCGTCCTCAACCTCTACAGTGACCATTCTGGAGCAGGTACCGCGAGTCTTGTATTCAATTCTCTTTTTCATTTGCTTTCTCCCAAATTATTCAATATTTCTGTAAATGCCCACGGGCACGAATTCCTCGTTAAACAGAGTGAGATAGGTGAGCATATAAACGAAGTCCCGCCCCTCGACCTTCAGAATAAGCGAGTATTGCGCGGCACTTCCCTCCTCCGACTCTACGTAAACCGTATTCAGCTTGTATAGCTCAAGGCCGAAGCACTCAGCGGCCGAAAGCACCGATGCAGGCGAAGCTGCGGTGGCCTTTGGAATACGCAGCTCCATATATCTGTCATCCTCGGCGCGAGGCTCGGGAATGGAAAATGCACGGGATATCAAAGCGTATTTGAGGTCCGCCGAGCCGTCATAGCCGAATACCGGGGTAACCGAGCTTATCTTGTAATCCTTCTTATAAATAAGCGAGGCTATGGACGAGAGTCTTGTTCCGCGCTCCTCGAGGGGTAAGAGGCAGTAGCCGACCTCTCCGTCCTCCAGCAGCTTCAGCGCCGTTTTGAAGTTGTTGCAGTATTTTACCCTCGGCGACTTGAAATCCTGAGAAAATACGTCGAAGGCCTCGTCGGCGTACTGATTCTTGACGTAGGTGAATACAGCCTCTGCCTGCTCGGTTTCAAGGAAATCCGCCTCGGTTAGGCTATGCCCGAGCGTCAGGAGCCTGTCAACCAGGAGCTTTGAGAATACGGCCTTATCCAGCTCGCAAAGACTGCTCTCCGCGGCGCTTAACCATGGGATGCTCTGCAAAAGGGCGTTTTCGTGCGGCTCTGCGGCTCGGAAGGATATTTCCTCCGATATCACGGCCAGCGCCTCGAAAAAGCCAAGTCCGCTTTCTCCAAGCTCGGAAATACGGTCGGCCGCAAGCCAGGCAAGCTCGTGCAGCTCACAGATGCGCCGCTCCTCAAGCCTTGATGCGGCAAGAGAGAGAGCGTCGATATTCAAGCGTATTTTTTCAAAGGGTGTTTGCTTATCCGACGGCACACTTCTCTCCTCCAAACACATTTATTTAGTTTATTATACTATATTTTTTGGGAAAATACAATAGAGATTTTGCGGTGAAAAGAATATTTTTCGAAAAAAGATATTGATTTTTATAATTTTCTGTGCTATAATATCGGCATGATGTGTGTGGCAGCAGCCGTGCGCGTCATAATAATGCCGGTATGGTGGAATTGGCAGACGCGTCGGACTCAAAATCCGAAGGTAGCAATACCGTGTCGGTTCGACCCCGACTACCGGCACCAGAAGGACCTCTTTTGCCCATCGGACAAAAGAGGTTGTTTTCTTTATAAACCTTAACGTCCTCGTTTGTTCTTTTTGGTGTCTGATTTTTAATAAGCTTATATTTTTCTTGAAATGGCTGCACGGCTGTTATATAATGAGAAAAAAGTCTTTGGAGGATTTTATGGATTCCTTAAAACAGCCCGAATATTCGCCGGAGCTTCTATCGGTTCCGGAAGACGGTGGCTATGTTGCTCCCGTGAAGGTTGAGGGGCCTCTCGGCTGTGCGAAATGGATATATTTCGAGGAGGAGCTCGGTACAGCGTCGCCCGATTACAGAAAAACTCTCCGTCTCTCGGGCAGCCTTCTGCGCGCTGTGGCGTATATCAGCGCCGTCGGCGTATATAATTTTTATATAAACGGTAGGAAGGTTGGCAACGCCGTTATGGCGCCGGGCTACACCTCTTACTGCCGCGCCCAGTATCAGACCTACGATATAACCGACCTGCTGACAGATGAGTCTACACTCTCGATCCTTGCCGGAAAGGGCTGGGTCAAGGGATATTTCAGGCACGATCGTTCGAAAAGCCTTGTTTTCAAAAATACTGCCGCAGTTATCGCGCGAGTAATTATCGAATATACCGACGGAAGCCGCGAGGATATCGTCACCGACGGGTCCTGGGAGGTTTACACCTCTTATATTCTCGATAGCGAGATATACGACGGCGAAACGCTGGATATGACCGCTGAAATTAAGCGTGTTGGCAACGCCCTTCTCTACCCCGATAAGACTCCTGCGCTCGTTGCCGGGAGCGGTGAGAACATCGTGGAGCGCGAGCGAATAGCCGCCAAAAAGCTTATAACAACCCCGAGGGGCGAGCGGGTCATCGACTTCGGTCAGAATATTGCCGGTTATGCGGAATTCCGTATTCGCGGTAAGGCAGGCGAGAGGATAGTGGTTTCCCACGCAGAGGTTCTTGACCGCGATGGCAATTTCTATACCGACAATATGCGTACGGCGAAGAACCTGAACACTTATGTGCTCGCAGAGGGCGAAAACGTCTTTAAGCCGACCTTCTCCTTCCAGGGCTTCCGTTATATAAGGCTTGACGAATATCCGGACACGGAGATAGTTCTTGACGATATTACCGCCGTGGCAATCTACTCGGATATGGAGCGCACCGGTGATTTCAGATGCGGAAGCGAGAAGCTTAATCGGCTTTACAGTAACATAATCTGGAGTCAGCGCGGTAACTTTATTGACGTGCCCACCGACTGTCCCCAGCGCGACGAGCGCCGCGGCTGGACGGGTGACGCCCAGGTATTCTGCCGTACTGCGGCAATAAATTATGACGTCGAAAAATTTTTCACCAAGTGGCTCGAGGACGTTATGCTCGAGCAGGGCGAGGACGGCTCTGTCGGCGCCTTTATTCCCAGAGGTGTGTGCGACCGAGGCCTGATATCCGCCGCCTGGGGTGATGTGGCTACCGTTTGTCCCGCAGAGCTATATCGTGCGTACGGCAACCGAGAGCTGCTACGCTCTCATTACGGTATGATGCGACGCTGGGTAGAATATATGCGCGGCTTCGGTGATGAGGAATTTCTCTTCCTCGGCGGTAAGCATTACTGCGATTGGCTGGCACTTGACGCCGGCGGCGGACAGTACAGAGGTGCGACCCAGAGCGATCTTATCGCATCTGCCTTCTTTGCCTATTCCACCGAGCTCCTTATCAAGGCCGGCGAAATTCTCGGAGAGGACGTAGCGGCGTACAAAGAGCTTTACAAAAACGTAAGAGCCGCCTTCCGTCTGGCTTTTATGAAGGACGGATTGCCCGTAATTTATCCCAAGGCTGACGGCCTCACCACCGATCGCCCGATTTTCGCTCCGACTCAGACGGCCATCACACTTATACTTAAATTCGGTCTTTGCGAGGATTGCGAACGTAAGGCTCTGACGGATAAATTAGTTGAATTAATCGAGAAAAACCAAGGCAGAATGTCCACCGGCTTTGTCGGAACGCCCTATATTCTTCACGCACTCTCGGAGAACGGAAGGGCTGATATCGCATACAAGCTCCTCCTTTCGGAGAAGTCTCCCTCTTGGCTATTCTCTGTCAACATGGGTGCAACCACAATTTGGGAGCACTGGGACGGAATCAACGAGGCAGGCGAGTTCTGGAGTGACGATATGAACTCCTTTAACCATTACGCCTACGGCTCGGTTTACGATTGGATATTCGGAGTTATGCTCGGTGTGAAGGTGGCCGCCGGGGGCGAGGGCTACCGCGTAATTGATTATTCCCCCATTCCCTGCGAGGATATCGGCTTTGCGGAGGCGAGCTACAAATCCCGCCGAGGCAGAATATATACCGCCTGGCGCTATACCGACGAAGGTGTGGAATATGAGCTTGAGATCCCCGGGGGCGTTATTGCAAATATAAATATTCCCGGTCTGCCCGCAGAGCGTGTCGGCGGTGGCAGATACCGATTTTTTACAGAAAGGAAATAGTGAAAATGAACATAAAAATTTTGAAGCTGCTCGAGAAGGATGCAAGAATGGCGGTTGAGGATATCGCTACCGTCACTGGTCTTACCGAGGCAGAGGTGAAGTCTGAAATCGCAGAGATGGAGGCGACAGGTATTATCCGAGGCTACAAGGGTATCGTTGACTGGGAGAGCGTGGACACCGCCGCCGTAACTGCAATCATAGAGCTGAAGGTTACACCTAAGTCAGGTCTCGGCTTTGAGGACGTGGCCGCCCGTATTGCAAAATATCCCGAGGTGGAGTCGGTTTATCTTCTCTCCGGCGCTTCGGATCTAATTATAACCGTCAAGGGCAAGACCTTCCGCGAGGTTTCGAGCTTCCTTGCAAGAGAGCTTGCAGCCATTGATTCGGTTACCTCTACCGCAACGCAGTTCGTAATGCGCAAATATAAGGAGCTTGGCGTTGAGCTCACAGGAGAGGATATTGACGAAAGGGGCACGGTTTCCTTATGATAGATTACTCAAGGCTGTTATCGCGGAGCGCAGTAGAAATTCAGCCCTCGGGTATACGGAAATTCTTTGATATCGCGAATACTATGGAGGGGGTTATCTCCCTTGGCGTAGGTGAGCCGGATTTCAGGACGCCCTGGCAGGTCAGGAGCGCGGGTATCCGTTCTCTTGAATACGGAATGACTCGCTATACTGCGAACAGGGGACTCGATTCCCTGCGTACTGAGATTTCAAGGTACGTTGCTGAAAAATACGGCTCAAAATACGATCCCGCAACCGAGATTCTCGTTACCGTCGGCGGTAGCGAGGCTATTGATATGGCGATCCGCGCAATGGTGGAGCCCGGCGACGAGGTAATTATTCCTCAGCCGAGCTACGTTTCCTACGAGCCGATCACGCGGCTTGCAGGCGGAGTCCCCGTAATACTGAACACCAAGGCTGAAAACGATTTCAAGGTCACCCCTGAGGAGCTGCGTGCACTTATAACCGAAAAAACGAAGCTTCTTATTCTTCCCTACCCCTGCAACCCCACGGGCGCTATAATGGAGCGAGCCGACCTTGAGGCGATTGCCGAGGTGCTTCGTGACACCAATATCGGTGTGATATCCGACGAGATATACGCCGAGCTTACCTTTGGAGCAAAGCACGTTTCCGTCACTTCTGTTGAGGGCATGGCAGAGCGTACTATTCTGATAAACGGCTTCTCAAAGACCTTTTCCATGACCGGCTGGCGACTTGGCTACGCCTGCGGTCCCGCTCCCATTATAAAGGAGATCACCAAGATACATCAGTACGCAATAATGTGTGCGCCCACCACCTCACAGTACGCAGCAGTAGAGGCACTTCGCTCCTGTGACGAGGAGGTTGCGAGAATGCTTGAGGAATACGACGACAGAAGAAAGATTATAGTTGGCGGCTTCAACAAGCTGGGGCTTACCTGCCGAGAGCCGAAGGGCGCCTTCTACGCCTTCCCCTCCATCAGTTCCACAGGAATGTCCAGCGAGGAGTTCTGCGAGCGACTGCTTTATTCAAAGAAGGTTGCGCTGGTTCCCGGCACCGCCTTCGGCAAAAGCGGCGAGGGCTTCGTTCGTGCGTCCTATTGCTATTCTACAAATCATATAAAGGAAGCTCTGCAGCGAATCGGAGAGTTTCTTGACGAGTTAAAAGGATAAATAAAAAACGCTTACGGTACAAAAACGTATCATAAGCGTTTTATTTTTCTAAAATTCAGAGTCGAGAAAATCTACGTACTCGTCCTTATACGCAATAGAAAGCGATGCTGCGACCAGCTCCGAGGCACCGAGGCTGTGAAGAATGCGTGCTGCCTCTGACATTGAGGCACCGGTGGTGATTACATCGTCAACAATAAGAACGCGCTTTCCTTTAAGAGTGAGGTTTGCGCGTGGCTTGAAGACTGCATTTCTCTTCCGCTCCTCTCCGTGAAGCCCCTTCTGCGCCGTTTTGGCGGCAGAAGTCAGCGTCCGAAGATACTGACAGCCAATGAGCCCAGAAAGCTCGCGGGCGAGCTGTGCCGAGTGATCGAAGCCAAGCTTTACAACGGCGCCCGGGCGGCGCGGAACGTTGGTGATGATCCAATCCGAAAAATCCGTTTCCGAGCTTCTGATCGCAACCATCAGCTCCTCTGCCGCTCTGCGTATGACGTCACGGCGGTTATCACGCTTCAGCGAGAACACAAGACTGTTTGCAACGAGATTTTCTTCTCTTGGAATATACCGAAAGACTTTCAGCACACGCTTGATCCTGTTCGCTCTGAGCTGGGGTACCGAGCAATCGCATTCCGTGAGTACACGGGAGCATACGGAGCAGTTACGAGTCTTAAATTCTTCAAATTCGACAGAACATACAGGGCAGAAAGCAAGATTACCGTATTCAAGCCGCTCCTTACAGTGGACGCATTTCGGCACCGAGAGGTAAAACATCGCTCTGTCGAAAAGGTGCCAAGTGCTCATAATCACTTTGTCGTCTTAGGGAAGCTGTCCTTGAGGCCGACGATCCTGTTAAAGGTATTCTCGTGCTTGGTATCCTTAACGAAATAGCCCGTTCTTACGAACTGGAAGCGCTCACCTGCCGCGGTATCGGCAAGGGAGCTCTCTATCTTCGCGCCCTCTATCTTCTCTGCGGAATTGACGTTGAGATAATCGTCAAAGGTCTTACCCTCGGGAATATCAGCAACGTTCTCGATATCAAAGAGGAAGTCGTAGAGCATAACGGTAGCGTCCATGGCGTGCTCGGCAGAGAGCCAATGAATGGTCCCCTTCACCTTTCTGCCGTCGGTAGGCATACCGTTTCCGGTTTCAAGGTCTGCGGTGCAGCGGATCTCAACGATCTCACCCTTTTCGTCCTTTATGATCTCATTACACTTAACGATATAAGCACCCATAAGG
>CAZABU010000073.1:0-9765 GCA_964483225.1 uncultured Ruminococcus sp.
TGGAATACGCGGGTTGTATGATACAAACTTTCATAGCAAATCTCCTTTGTTTTTTATTATACCATACAAATTGCACAATTTCAATAATTTTTTATTTTCAGCATGTATTTATTTATTTATTGAAATATACAAAAATTTATGTTATACTATTAAATAAAACGCATAACGAGGGTAAATATGAGAAGTGTTACTGTAAAAGGGCTTGACGACGGCGTTCGTCTTGAGCTTGATGGCGACGTGGGACTTATCTGCGCCGTAATGGAGATCGGCCGTGTAAGGAGCGATCTTATCTATGAGGCGACGCTTACGGGCAGGGAGCTAGGAGAGCTTATAGCCGGCGTGTTGCGCGCTTACAGCCTTCCCGAGGAAATAAAGGACGAAAACAGGTACGTGATAACCGCGTACGACTGGTGAGAGGTGACTTATGAAAAGAGAAAGCGGCGTTCTTATGCACGTGTCCTCGCTGTTCGGAAATTACGGTACGGGCGGCTTTGGCGAGGAGGCGAAATATTTTATAGACTTCCTTTGTGAGTCGGGCTTTTCGGTGTGGCAGGTGCTGCCCTTCTGTATGCCCGACGAGTACGGCTCGCCCTATAAATCCTATTCGGCCTTCGGAGCCAATCCCTACTTTATAGACCTTCCTACCCTTTATGAGGCGGGTCTGCTGACGGCGGAGGAGCTGCGCCGTGCCATTCAGGAGAGCCCCTACCTTTGCGAGCAGGAGCGACTTGCCGTCGAGCGTGTGGAGCTGCTTGCCCTCGCCGCCGCAAGAGTGAAGGACAGGAGCCGTGTGCTTGAATTCCTTGATAAATACCCCGAGCTTGCCCGAGCCGCGGAGTTCCTTGCCTTGAAGGAGGCAAACGGCGGTGCGGAGTGGCAGAGCTGGACGGTGAATACCCCCGACCCCGAGGTACTTTTCCTCTGGCAGTTCATACAGTATGAGTTCTTCCGTCAGTGGCGGGCCGTGAAGGAATACGCAAACTCCAAGGGCATTCGCATCGTCGGAGATATTCCCATCTACGTTGCCGCGGACAGCGCCGACGTCTGGGCGCATCGGGAGCAGTTCCTGCTCGATTCAAAGGGCTACCCGCGCTCGGTGGCGGGCGTGCCCCCGGACTATTTCTCCGAGGAGGGCCAGCTCTGGGGCAATCCCCTTTACGATTGGAAAAGCATGCGCCGCGACGGCTACGGCTGGTGGCGTGAGCGCATCGAATATATGCTGACTCTTTTCGACGGCGTTCGGATAGACCACTTCCGCGGCCTGGAGGCGTTCTGGAGTATTCCGGCAGGGGCCACCTCCGCAAAGGCGGGCAAATGGGTGAAGGGCCCCGGACGCGGGCTCGTTGACGTCATAAGGAGGACCGCCGGCGACAGGCTTATCATTGCCGAGGATCTCGGTGACATTACCCCCGAGGTGCACGCTTTGCTGAAATACAGCGGCTTCCCCAGTATGCGCGTATTCCAGTTCGGCTTCCTCGGCGACAGAGAAACGCCCCATCTGCCCTTCAGATATACCGAAAATTCGGTGGCCTATACCGGCACTCACGACAACAATACTCTCCTTGGCTACGTGTGGGAGATGACTCCCGAGAACCGCCGCGAGGTCTTTGACTATTGCGGAAACGTGGGCGGAGATTTTGCCGAGGGGGTACGCTCTATCGTGCGCACGGTTATGATGAGCGCGTCGGCTTTGGCCGTGTTCCCAATTCAGGATATACTTGGCTTCGGCTCGGATACGAGAATGAACACTCCGGGCAGGGCAAAGGGAAATTGGCAATACAGAATAACCAAGGAGCAGCTGGATTCCATTGACAGGGCAGAGCTGCTGAAATACAATAAGCTTTATGGCAGAAAGGCTTAAAATGTTAACTAAAGTTAGAAATAAGTATAGAAATTGGAAGAAAAACAGAGAGCGGGCGCGCAAGCTTCGTAAGAGCCTTGATAACGCCACAAAGCTGATGTCCTCGAAGGAGGCTATGCGCGAGCTGGAGAGGCTCGGGGCGGAAAAGGAAAGGGTCGAGGCAGAGCGTGCTGAGCGCGCAGCCCGTGAGGAGGAGAGAGTGAAGGCCTTGCTCGATGGCGCACCTACGGAGGTCAACGGCGGCAGATACGACGAGGAGCGAGCCTTCTACGGCGCGATAAACTACAAGGTGTCCGGTGCCGAGTTCGACGGCCCCGCCGACGGCGAGAGCGCCTTCAAGGAGTGCAAAAGGATCTACGTCCACGGCTGTCACTTTAATCTCAGATATCCCTTCTGGCACGTGGAGGATAGCAAGATCTCGTCTTCCGTCCTCACCGAGAACTGCCGCGCCGCATTTTGGTACTGCAAGGGTGTGGACGCCGTGCTCAGCCAATTCAACGGCATCAAGGCGCTGAGGGAGTGCGATACGGTACGTCTGCGCAAGTGCACCGTAAATTCTGCCGAGTTCGGCTGGAAAACCAGAAATGCTTTGATCGAGAGCAGCAAGGCGGAGGGGGAATATTTCTTCCTTGAAGGAAAGGACCTCTTCTTTGAGAGCTTTGAGCTGAAGGGCAAATATTCTTTCCAGTACTGCGAGGACGTTAGCATCTCCGACTCGGTGCTCGACACCAAGGACGCCTTCTGGCACGCGAAGAACGTCACCGTCCGTAACTCGGTGATAAAGGGAGAATACCTCGGCTGGTATTCCGAAAATCTGACCCTTATAAGCTGCAAGATAATCGGCACTCAGCCCCTCTGCTACTGCAAGGCGCTGACCCTTACCGATTGTGAGATGATAGACTGCGACCTTTCCTTTGAGCGCTCGGAGGTGAACGCCAAGCTTACCGCTCCGATCGACAGTATAAAAAATCCCCTGCGCGGCAGAATAGCAGCGCCGGCGGTGGGCGAGCTTGTGGATATCGCGCCCGACACCGAGTGCGAGCTTCTGATCGGTGAAAAAGAATGCAAGAGCGAACCCGTCGAAGTCTGATAAACAGGGGGCTGATCGCCTCGATCTTCGCCCTTGCGGGGCCGACTATGCTGGAGCAGCTGATGCAGACTGCCGTTCAGTACGTGGATACGGCGATGGTCGGCTCCCTCGGCACCTCTGCCACGGCGGCGGTGGGCTCCACTACAACGGTCAACTGGCTGATAGGCAGCACCCTGCACGCGGTGGGCGTGGGCTTTCTCGCCTACATATCCCAGGCTATCGGCGCGGGACGGAAAAGCGATGCGAGGCGGGCGAGCGCTCAGGCGGTGCTCGCTGTCCTTTTGCTCGGACTTTCGCTGACGGCCCTGACCCTCTCGCTCTCCGGGGCTATCCCTCGGTGGATGCAGGTGGACGAGGATATCCGCGCCGCCGCCTCGGCCTACTTTTTCATAATCTACTCTCCTATGCTATTCCGCACAGCCACCATAATCTTCGGCACGGTGCTTCGGGCGGCAGGAGATACGAGGACCCCGATGAAGGTGGGAATACTTGTGAACGCGGTGAATATCGTGCTCAACCTCCTGCTTATCTACCCCACGCGAGCCGTCGAGCTGTTCTCGCTTGAATTGACGGTCTACGGTGCGGGAATGGGCGTCATTGGCGCGGCGGCTGCAAGTGCCGTGTCCTTCGCCGTGGGCGGTGCGGCGATAACCGCAGTTTATCTCAGACACCCGACGGTTTCCCCGATCGGACAGTCGCTGAAGCCCGACGCGGCGGTGCTTCGTCCCTGCCTTGCGGTGGCTCTGCCCAATGCGGCGCAGCGCTTCGGCACATCCCTCGGCTACGTGATATTCGCCGCTATGGTAAACTCCCTCGGCGCTGTGGCGACGGCGGCACATACCATCGCAAACACCGTGGAGTCGGCCTTCTATATTCCCGGCTACGGTATGCAGTCGGCGACGGCCACCCTGTCGGGCAACGCCCTTGGCGCCGGGGATAGCGAGAAGATGCGGGAGCAGTCAAGGACTATAATTTTCTTAGAGGCGGGAATGATGATAATTTCCGGCGGCCTTCTCCTTGCCTTCGCGCCCCATATAGTGGGGCTGTTCTCGGAGGACGCCGAGGTCATCTCCCTCGGTGCTCTGGTGCTGCGAATGGTCGCGCTCTCCGAGCCCTTCTACGGCGTTTCCATCGTCATAGAGGGAATGATGCAGGGCCTCGGACGCACAAAATATCCCTTCGTCGTCAATATCGCGGGAATGTGGGCTATCCGCATTCTCGGCACCTTTATCTGCACCGGTGTCCTCGGCCTTGGCCTCGCCTCGGCCTGGGCGTGTATGATACTTCATAATATTATGCTGTTCGTGCTCTTCCTTATCTACTATCTGCGCGGCAGGCTCTTCTTTGAGCAGGCGCCGTCTGAGGCCGGGGAGCGCGAGCTGAACGGAGCTATCGAGTATGAATGATACTGCAAAGGGGAACGAATTCCTCGGTACGGAGCCGCTGGGCAGGCTGCTCTTCCGTCTGTCGGTACCGACGGTTGCCGCCCAGCTGATAAATATGCTTTATAACCTTGCCGACCGGATCTTTATCGGCAGGATACCCGAGGTCGGCAGTCTTGCCTTCACCGGGGTCGGCGTTTGTATGCCGCTGATTATGCTTGTGTCGGCCTTCGCCGCCCTGGTTTCCTCCGGCGGCGCGCCCCGCGCCTCGATATTTATGGGCAAGGGGGACTACCGCTCGGCGGAGCGGATAATGGGAAACTGCTTTTGTATGCAGCTTCTGGTGTCGGCGGTGCTGACGGCGGTGCTGCTCCTGTTCTGCGAGCCTCTGCTGATGGCCTTCGGCGCCAGCGAGGACACTATCGGATACGCCGTGGATTATATGAGGATCTACGCCGTGGGTACCGTTTTCGTGGAGCTGACTCTGGGTATGAACGCTTATATCACCGCCCAGGGCTTCAGCCGTATGGGAATGCTTACCGTGCTTATCGGCGCGGTGCTGAATATTGCCCTGGATCCGCTGTTTATTTTCGTCTTTGGAATGGGAGTCCGCGGTGCGGCTCTTGCCACCGTCATATCCCAGGGAATCTCCTGCGCGTGGGTGCTCATTTTCCTCTGCGGCAGGAGCAGTCTGCTTCGTCTGCGGCGGGAGAGCCTTGGCCTCTCCGCGAAGGTGCTCGCGCCCTGCGTCGCCCTTGGCACCGCGCCTTTTATAATGCAGGCCAGCGAGAGCGTTATTTCCATATGCTTCAATTCCTCGCTCCAGGGCTACGGCGGTGACGTGGCCGTTGGTGCTATGACCATCCTTTCCTCGGTTATGCAGTTTGCGCTTCTGCCCTTGCAGGGGCTTGCCATGGGCGCTCAGCCCATAATCAGCTACAACTACGGAGCGCAGAGGTCGGACAGGGTGCGCGGGATGTTCAAGCTCCTCCTGGCTGTAAGCCTTGCCTATTCCTTCCTGCTATGGGTGGCGGTGATGATGTTTCCGACGGCCTTTGCGTCGCTGTTCTCCACCGACGCGGTCTATATCGACTTTGCTGCGCGGGCTCTGCGGATATATTGCGCCGTGCTCTGCATATTCGGTGCGCAGATAGCCTGCCAGATGACCTTCGTTTCCCTCGGCAAGGCGCTCTCCTCGGTGACGGTGGCGGTTATGCGAAAGTTCGTTCTGCTTCTGCCGCTTATCTATCTTATGCCTGCGATAATGGAGGACGACACCCTTGCCGTATATGCTGCGGAGCCTGTGGCGGACCTGCTGGCGGTGGCCTTCACCGTGGTGCTTTTTGCCCTTCAGTTCAGACGGGTGCTCCGGGAAATGGAAAGACACGAAAATGAACAAAATGACAACTGATATTTACAAAACACGAGGTTTTATATGACTTACAAGCTTGCCTTCAAATATGTTTACACCTTTTATAACAACGGCGAGGAGTGCGGCTCCGAGGTGCTTGAGCAGACCGAGGCGGTGGGCCCGGGAACGCGGTTTTTGCTCCACGACCAGGAGGACGGCTCCTTCCTCGTCAGCGATATCTCAAGAGATCATATCGGGGACTTTGCCGTTATGACCTTCCCGAACAAGGACAATATCATCGTCCGTACCGACGAGTCCTGCGAGCTCGTGTACGACGAATATTACTCGGCGATGGGCGACAACAACCATAACGTTTACGAGGGTACGGTGCGGCTTATTGTTGAATAACGCGCTATATTAACAAAAATTTCTGACAAACGTATAGAAATATTCATATTTACGCTTTATAATTAATGCGTAAAATCTATACATATAAAGGAAACGCAAGATGCTTGAACTGAAACAAATCAAAAAGGATTACGTCACCTCGTCGGAAACGGTGCACGCCCTGCGCGGCATCGATATCACCTTCCGTGACCACGAGTTCGTGTCAATACTCGGCCCCTCGGGCTGCGGAAAGACCACGCTGCTGAACATCGTCGGAGGCCTCGACGGCTATACCGACGGCGATCTCGTCATCAACGGAAGAAGCACCAAGTCCTTTAAGGACAGGGACTGGGACGTTTACAGAAACCACAGAGTCGGCTTTATCTTCCAGAGCTATAACCTCATTCCTCACCAGACCGTTCTCGGCAACGTTGAGCTTGCGCTCACCATCGCGGGCGTGGGCAGGGAGGAGCGCATCGAGCGTGCTAAGCGCGCTCTTGACAGGGTAGGCCTCTCCGACCAGTATTATAAGCGCCCCAACCAGCTCTCCGGCGGTCAGTGTCAGCGCGTCGCTATTGCGAGAGCTCTGGTAAACGACCCGGAAATTCTTCTGGCAGACGAGCCGACGGGCGCCCTCGACACCGTGACCAGCGTGCAGATAATGAATCTCATCCGCGAGATCGCGGGCGAGAGGCTGGTTATCATGGTAACTCATAACCCCGAGCTTGCCGAGCAGTATTCCACGAGGATAGTCCGACTCCTTGACGGAAATATCGTGGAGGACACCGCTCCCGTCAGCGCGGAGGAGGTAGCCGAGGCATACGCGAAGCTTAAAACCGCACTCGCCGTCGAAGAAAAAGCGGTGGACACCTCGGACGAGAGCCGCGCCCCCGCGGTCGGTAAGCAAAGGAAGGTAAAGGAAAAGGCCAAGATGTCCTTCCTCACCGCCTTCCGCCTCTCCGCCCGTAACCTCTGGTCAAAGAGGGGCAGAACCTCGCTTGTGGGCTTTGCCGGCTCCATCGGCATTATCGGAATCGCGCTGGTTCTGGCATTCTCCGCCGGAATCAAGGGCTACGTTGCCTCGATGCAGGACGATATGCTTTCGGGAAATCCCGTTACGGTAACCGAGAGCGCTCTGGACTTCTCGGCGCTTACCGGCCTTGTCAACGACGAGCTCGACGATGCCATAGAGAAGCTGCCGGGAAAGGTTTACGTTTCCTCCCTCGTAGAGTATCTGATAAAGACCGGCGATATGATGGTATCCAACGAGCTCACAGAGGATTACATAGAATTCGTCAAGGCTATGCCGCGCGAATATTACAGAGCCCTGCTGCTTGAATACGGCTTCAATATGACGCCAAACATTTTCGTGGATTTCCGCGTTACTCCCGACGGGGAGACGGAGCACGTTTCGATGCGACATATCACAGACGTCTACAAGTCGGTGCTGAAGGATACCGATTACGCCAAGATGTCGGGAATGGTGGATATGCTGGCGCCCTCGCTGCAGCAGGCGCCGAACAGTCCCGACTACATTCTCTCACAGTACGATCTGCTGGGTGACAGCAAGCTTGCCACCGAAAAGAATGAGGTAATGCTGGTGCTGAACTCCGAGGATGAGCTCTCCGACCTGCTTCTCGCCCGCCTCGGATACTTCAGCCAGGCCGAGTTCCTTGAGGTCATCAACAAGGCCTCCTCCGAGGACGGCAGCTACGACGAGTCGCTCTACCGCGACTACTTCTCCTATGAGGAGCTGCTTGACAAGACTCTCACCTGGTACCCAGCGGACACCGTATTCTCCTCCCAGACCGTAGAAACCACCAACCCCTTCACCGGGCAGGTGACTACCACCGTGATGGGAGCCTATAACTCCAAGCTCGATGCTCCCGATGAGTCGGGCCTCCAGCTCAAGGTCGTGGGAATCCTTACTCCCAAGGACAGCATATCCTACGGCGCGCTCACCTCCGGTATTTATTACACCGAGGCTCTTGCAGAGTATATCCTCGAGCAGAATGCCGACTCTGCATTCATAAGCAGCTTCCTGCTTCCGGAGATAGAGAGCGAGACCGCTTACAAGAACGTTACCTACAGCTACGATTATTATCCTGCCGACGCCTTTGACGGCGCGAATATCGTAGGCGCGGCAAAGACCGTGACCGACGGCTCCGCAATAAGCGGCCAGCCTGACTCTCTTGTCCGTGCTCTCGGCGGCGACGATATGCCCAACAGCGTTTCCATATACCCCATTTCCTTTGATGGCAAGGATCTTGTCACCGCGTATCTCGATACCTGGAACGATGCCGACAGGGCAATCACCGTAGGCGATAAGACCATTGAGGGCACCGATCGCCAGACCGTCAAATATACCGATACGCTGGAGCTTGTCGTTTCGATGGTCAATACGATGATAGATATCGTTTCCTACGCGCTGATAGCCTTCACCTCGGTGTCGCTCGTGGTTTCCACGGTAATGATAGGAATTATCACCTACGTGTCGGTGGTTGAGCGTATCAAGGAGATCGGCGTTATCCGCTCTCTCGGCGGACGGAAGAAGGACGTCAGCTACCTCTTCAATGCGGAGACCTTCATCATCGGTCTGCTGGCCGGCCTTATCGGTATCGGCGCGACCTATCTTGTATCGTTCATAGTCAATCTTATTCTTGAGCCTCTGATCGGCTATGCGAACATCGCCGCCCTTCCCGTGGGTCAGGCGCTTCTGCTGATTGCTCTCAGCGTGGGTCTGACGCTTATCTCCGGCCTTATTCCCGCAAGCTCTGCGGCGAAGAAGGATCCCGTGGTGGCTCTCAGAACCGAATAAAATTGCGAAAAATCAAATACAGCAAGCGGCGGCCGCTCTCAGTAACCCGGGGCAGCCGCTGCTTTTTTTCGCCTTTGCCCCGCGGATAGCAAACGCCATCGCTCGGCCGCCGGATATATGATATTTTCTAAAAATGTAAATCTTTATTTGCAAAAATGCGGATTCTACAGCTGTTTTCGCGCGATATGATGTATCAGGTTCGCAGAAATACCGCGCTATAAAGGCCTGCCTTTTCTCGCCCGCAGTAAGCCCCCCCCCCGCTCCTCGGTCATACTACTGCTCCCGATGAGAAGCCGCACCTCAGCGCGGATTTTCGACAAAATATTTTTGCCTTATCTCTTGACATAATTATATATTTATGTTATAATACTCTGAAAAGAAAAGTGCGCGTGCGCTGCGCTACGCGACGCGCGTAATGAAAGGACTACTATGAAGGCTTTATTCAGAAACGCCTCCGTTTATGAAAACGGAGCTATGAAGCAGATGAATATGCAGCTTGACGGAACGTCTCTTTCGGTTTTCGAGGGAGACCCTTCCTCTGTTGAGTGCGCTACCATTTTTGATAATTGCCTTATTGTACCCGGCTTTTGTGATGTTCACGTGCATCTCAGAGAGCCGGGCTTTTCTTATAAGGAAACTATCGAAAGCGGCACCGCGGCCTCGGCCAGAGGCGGATATACGGCCGTTTGCGCTATGCCGAACCTCAGCCCCGCTCCCGATTCGAGGGAGAATCTTCTGGTGCAGCTGGAGCTGATACGGAAGGGCGCGTCCATAGCCGTCTATCCTTACGGCACCATCACCGTAGGCGAGGCGGGCGAGCGACTCGCGGATATGGAGGCGATGGCCCCCGACGTGATTGCCTTCTCTGACGACGGC
>CAZABU010000074.1:0-9736 GCA_964483225.1 uncultured Ruminococcus sp.
GATCTTGTCGCGCCAGATAGCGTAGGCCTCGTCGTCCTTCTCGTAGACCGAGGGCCAGAGGAGGTCACCCGGGATCTCAAGACATTCGGTGAGAAATTCCCACGCCCACGGAATCGCCTGCTCCTTGAAGTAATCTCCAAAGGAGAAGTTGCCCAGCATCTCGAAATAGGTGCCGTGGCGGGCGGTGTGACCCACGCGCTCAAGGTCGGGGGTTCTTATACACTTCTGACAGGTGCAGACGCGGTTTCTCGGAGGCTGCTCCTCGCCGGTGAAGAACTTCTTCATCGGGGCCATACCTGAGTTGATCAGAAGCAGGGATTTATCGTTGTTGGGAACCAGGGAAAAGCTGGGCAGGCGCAGGTGCCCCTTACTCTCGAAGAAGGAGAGGTACTTTTCACGCAGGTCGTTAAGGGAAGTCCATTTCATACTAAAAATACTCCTATGCGTATAAATTAACACCTAATTATAGCACACGCCTGCAGGGAAAGTCAATAGCGCGCGAGATTTTTCCCCTTGCGGCAAAGAAAATTTGCGTCTGTGCTGGACTTTTTCCTGCGAATGGTGTAAAATGGAGAAAAAGGAGGTGGCCCTATGAGCGATTTTGAGAAAAAGACGGCATTCGGAAGGGAAAAGCTGCATGAGCTGCTGTGGTATGAGGCGAAGAAGCGCGAGCTTCCCGACGGCTGGGTGCTGACTCTGCCCTGGAGCTTTCTTGGCGAGGCGGGCGAGCTCTCAGTGTATTTCAGGCAGGGAAAAAAGGAGGGCTTATATGAGATCTCCGACGGCGGCGAGGTAATGAGGATCCTGCGCAAAAGGCTCGGCGACCTCACGCCTTACCGAGCGAGGATAAAAAATATCCTCTACAACAGCGGTATGCATGAGCTGCGCGGTGGGGTAACGCTTTGGCACGAATACGCTGCCGCTTCGGTTTACGACCATATGTGGCGCTTCAGTCTCTTTATCTACCTTGTGTCGGCTCTTTCGAATATCGATATTGCGCCGCCATACGATGAGTGTAAGCTGTACAGAGAAGGCCGAGAGGAGGGGGACGATGAGTAAGGAGCTTATAGAAGCCGGTATCGACTTTCTTCTTCGTACCGGTGATATTGAAGGTGAGTATGCATACTGTCTGCCGGGGATATCCTTTGACGGCGAGGGGTGTGTTATCTGGGTCTATACGAGAGGGCGAGAGATACGCCTGGAAAGCAACGACGCCTTTGAGGCCGAGTTTGATTACGTTGACCGTCATTACGAGGAATACGAGCCGTATGTCAAGGCCGCATGCAGGCGCTTCGGTACGGTCTGGGACAGGGACAGGCTGAAGCTGACGATGACCTTTTTGCGCAACGATATGAGCATAACGGCCGCTGCTATGAGGTTTATCGAATGTATGCAATTTCTCGTGGGGCTGGACAGACTTTTCTTTATATAAATGAAAAAACGCAAGCAGCGGAAAATCCGCTATCGGCTTGCGTTTTTGTGCCATTTTGCAAACATTCCTTTGCAAAATAGCCTTATTTTCCGTTTTTGAAATACTGATACAGGTAGCAGGGGAGCATTCCGTTATAAAGCTTTCTCACCTTGTCTGCCCGCCTGCCGTAGAAGCGCTCAAAGCCCTTGTGAGAGGTTATCACGTAGACCTGCCAGGGGGAGAGGGAGCGGAAGTGGGCGCCGATATCTCGGCAGAGAGACTCCGCCTCTCTCAGCGTTCCCAGACGCTCACCGTAAGGGGGATTCGTGACGATGGTACCGCGCCTGCCCTCGGCCGAGATCCGTCTTGCATCCTGCTCAAAAATTCTGATGCTGTCAGCGACGCCTGCGAGGGCGGCGTTTTTCTTTGCCAGCTCTACGGCGGCGGGGTCTATATCGGACGCAAATGCCTCGAAGTCGGTCTTCTCCTCGGTGTCAAAGGCCTCCTCTCGGGCGGCCTTCCAAAGCTCGCGGCCGATGAAGGGGAAGTCCTCACCGACAAAGCTGCGGCTCCTTCCGGGGGCGATCTTTCGCATCAGCATCGCCGCCTCAATGGCTATCGTGCCGCTACCGCACATCGGATCCCAAAGCAGGACGTTCTCTCTCGGACGGGAGGTTGCCGCGATGGCCGCCGCCAACGTTTCTCTGATGGGAGCGCCAAGAGAGTCCTTACGGTAGCCGCGCTTGTGAAGGGGAGAGCCCGAGGTGTCGATCATCAGCGTTGCCTCGTTGTTGAAAAGGAAAAATTCAACGCGATATTTTACGCCGGTTTCGGGAAAGAGGGAAATGCCGTAGCGCTCACTCATAGAGCGGACGATGGCCTTCTTGATGATCGCCTGACAGTCGGGGACGGAGTGAAGCGTCGAGTGGATGGAATGTCCGGTTACGGGAAAGACGTCGTCATTGCCTATGAAGTCCGGCCAGGGGAGAGCGCGCGTGCCCTCGAAGAGCTCGTCGAAGGTTACGGCGGAAAATGCACCGACTTTGATATAGACTCGCTCGGCATACCTCAAAAACACGTTCGATAGGGCAACGCCCTCCTCGTCGGCCTCGTAGGTGATCCGGCCGTCCATGGTGTGTATTCTGTTATAGCCAAGCGCCTCGATCTCCTCGCCCAGCAAATGCTCGAGCCCGAAAAGGCAGGTTGCGACAAGCTCTAATTTCATAGCTGCTCCTTTTTGTGATTAAATGTAAAGTTGAGTAGTCAAAAAACGCATTGAAAAATGCAAAACGACATTTTTGGCATGCTGAAAAAAACGGGCGTGAAGGGCAGCGAGAACGCTACTCTTGCCTAAGTATTATACATCAAGCCGAAGGAAAAATCAAGAGGTCTGAGCGAGGAGTCTTCGATTTATTCTTGATCTGTGCCGTACGTCGGTCTGCGCCGACATCTTCCCTCTCTTTGTTCAACATTGTGCAATTTTAACAGTATTTTTGTAAGAAATGCCAAAAATAACGAAATTGCGTTAAAATACTTGAAAATCTATTTAATAAATGATATAATTTATATACCTACTTAAATTATTTTGCGAATGGAAAGGAAAGTCACATGAAGAATTCAAGAGTATTGAAGTTTCTTGCACTGCTTCTGTCACTGGCGCTTGTGGTTGGCGCGGCTGTGGTGGTTGCGGTTCTCGCCAATGACATCACGTCCGGCGAGGGTGATACTACCGATAAGGTCGGTATCGCTGCCGTGAATTTGAATTTTGAGGAGAAGCACCAGCTGGTCTATGCTGTTCGCGCCGATAAGGACTATCTGGCGCAGACAGACGGCACGCTCTGCCTGCTGTTCTGGGATCACAATCCCGAGGCGGACGGAACCAAGACTGCGATGGAGCTTTACAGATCCGCACAGGACAGAAAGTTTACCAAATCCACTATGGATGTGAACGGTGAGGAGTGCTACGTGTTCACCAGCAGCGGCGTTGCTCTCGGTGATCTCGCAACTCCCGTTTACGTTATTCCCGTGGTCAGACACGCTACCATGACCGAGACACCCGATTCCGAGGATGGCAGCAGCGTGAACTACACCTTCACCTATACTAAGGGCTATACCAAGGCTACCGTAGGTGAGGGCGGCGAGACGGTGTACGACTACACCGCGAGAGATACCAGCGTTGCCAATTACGCTGTTCAGCAGCTCCTGGAGACCAACGTTCCTGCGGATGCTACCGCTGAGGAAATCGCAAAGATCAACAACAAGCTTGCTCTTTACACCAATCTTGTTAATCTTGCGGGTCAGGCAGCTACCGAGGAGATGGGCTATCAGATAGTTGGCATTACCAACGCTGATTACGGCTCCACGGCCGAGGGCGCTCTCTTTGCCACCTATTCCGCAATAAGCTCCAACCCCTTCTATTATATGGACGTTGCGGGTCTTGAGACGGCTCAGAGCTATTCGCTCCGCGCTGAGGTTGTTACCGACGAGGGCTATTTCCTCGGTTGGGCTAATCAGGATGGTGTCAAGCTTTCCGACAGACGCTTCATTAACCTTTCTGTTTCCAAGGACGGATACATAATCGACGGCGTTGTTTACGACCACACCTCCGCCGTTACAATGATCACTCCCATATACGGCGATGCAGGTCAGTCTGCATACAACACCTTTGATGCCGCAGGCGATACCGTCAGACCTGTTAACGGTAGCGCTGATCAGAGCATAGTGGAGGAGTCCTCCAATAAGCATCTGAACATCAATAAGTATGCTGCCAACGGTCTGACCGGCGAGCTTAAGGTCAACGTTGGACAGATCGCGGTTGCTGACGGCCTTAAGGTCGGTGACGTTTACGTTACCGAGTTTGATATCAGATTCAACGATCTTATAAGTGCAATCTACACCGTAGACGAGCAGACCGGTTATTACAACGTTACCAACGTCGGTTCCGGTTGGTGGACCTATTTCGGCTTCAGTGATGCAGATACGTATAATGATGACAACGATTGCTCCTCCATCAGCAACTACGGCCCGAAGGATCCTGCGGATTCGACCGGCAAGAAGTACGGCTACGAGGTCGCTACCGGTGCTGACAGCAAGATCAGAATTTTTGAGGATTACTTCCTCTTCAGCAAGCCCTTCGACCTTGATACCTACGGCGATTGGGTTACCGTTCGAGTTGAATTTGAGATCAAGGCTGTTGAAGGCGAAAACGTCACCTCCCTTGAGCAGCGCTTCTACGTAAACAATAGCGAGGAGTATTTAGGAAAGTCGACCACCGCGACTTACACGAGCAACAGCGTAAAGTATTATAAGATCCAGTCCACGACCGACAAGCTTTGCTTCTGGATCAAGTTCAAAAGCGTTGGCAATACCACGACCACCGAGCGTCTTGCCGGCTATGACTTCGATCTTGATAACATCACGTTCTACAGCTACACCAAGTAAACCCCTATTAAACGAAAGGAAAGATGGACTTTTATGAAAAACAGAAAGACAGCTAAACTGCTTACCCTTGTCCTCTCCTGTATTCTTATTATAGGGGCGATGATGGGTATTACCGCACTGGCTGACGAGACTGTAAATGATCAGACGGAAAACCCCGGCGTCGACACCGGCGTTGAGGGGAACGTTCCCGAGAACACCGTTGCGATCAAGTACAAGAACGTCTCCTACGCGGAGGAAATGAAGCTTGTTTACTACGTAAAGGCAGAAAACGCGCTTCTTGATGGCCAGAGTGTAAAGGTTCTCTATTGGGAAGAGGAGGGAGAGACTCCCGTAACTCTTGAGTCGCAGGCGACTCTTACCGTTGAGGGCGTTAAGCACGAGGCATTCTTCTCTGCGGGCTTCGGTCCCGTGGATATGAGAAAGACCGTATATGCACAGCCGGTTATCGCCAATGCTGACGGCACCGTTGCGGTATACGGTGAGGTTCTCGAATACAGCCTTTATGAGTACGCTATGGCAGTATTCTCCAAGGCTTCTACCGCCGATCAGCAGAAGCTTCTGACCAGGCTTCTTGATTACGGCGCAACCGTACAGCAGGTTATGTACGACGAGGGACTCTATCCTGAGCTTCCCGAGGTTGGCTATGCTGACGAATATTACATCTACGAGTATGAGATCTACGGTAAGACCGAGGTCCAGGTTGAGGTCGAGCCCGAGAATGGCGGCGTTGTTGCCACCACTACCACCGAGGAGACCCTGCCCGGTGACGACACTCAGACCGGCGGCGAGACTGCAGGCGATGAGGAGTCCGAGAAGGTATATACGACCAAGGACGTTTGGGTCAACACCGGTAAGACTGTCAGAATTGCTCTCCGCGCAGGTCAGATCAAGAGCTATCAGTTCGACGGCGTTATGGATATCGACGGCACGAGCTACGTTTTCGAGGGCTTCGGCTCCGTTGACGCAGACGGCAACGCTATCTTTGACAACGTTTTCACTGCGGCGATAGCAGAGGGCGATGCGGAAGGACTTAAGCTCAATACCGCTTTCGCTAACAGAACCGTTGAGCTCTCCGCCACCACCCTTGGCGTAACCAAGCTCACCGCGCTCTACCGTCCCACAACCGCTACCATGTTCGATTTCGAGGATGAGCAGGGCGTAAATCCCTTCAGCGTTCCCAAGGGCGAGGCTACAACTCTCACCGGAACTCTGTACTACTACAACTACGGCACCGATAAGGTCCTCTGGATCACTCACTTCTACAAGGATGCAGACGGCAACTACGGCGCATACGTTGATAAGACCAACAACAAGGCCTTCACTGATACCGCAAGCAAGGTGACGGACGCCTACACCTTTATTCCTCTTGACGAGCTTACGGAAAAAGAGCATCACATCTACAACTCCGGCTACTATGATTTCGTATCCTCTCCCACCGATGAGGACGATAAGGTGTTTGCAGTAGTAAAGCACTTCTACATCCAGGAGATGGGCAAAACCTTCATCTGGACTAACGCACTTACTCCCGCTGCATACGATTCCAGTAAGGGCTACGCCATTAATATCGGCTTCACCGATAAGAAGTCTGGCCCTACCGTCGGAGTTATCAACACCTCCGAGCAGCCCACCGTTTCCACCAAGTACGTTCTTGACACCGACTTCTGTTACGGCGGCGCATACAGCCATACAACGCCTTCTCAGTATTTCTTCAATAATGCCAATGGCGATAAATTCTGGGGTCTGAGCGTGTTCTCCACAACCGCCGGTCTTTCCATCGGTTGCTACGACGCAAACAAGGCGTGGAAAAACAACTTTAAGATCTACAACGTTGCAGGCGAGGATATCACCTCTGCAAGCAGATACATTACCGGTCTGAGCTGGAATACCTGGTATAATCTCCGAATTGAGTACGAGATCTTCCCGGATTCAAACGGAACCAGACGTATCAGCTTCTATCTCGACGGCGTGCTTCAGAGCTACGTTATCGGTAACTCCGAGTCGCCTATGTACGACGATACTAACCTTGCTCAGGCGACCTTCTTCCATCTGAACGCTTCGAGAAATACTTATCTCTACCTTAACAACACCTACCTTGAGACCATCGGAACCAACGAGGAGATCGAGGCTCCCGAGGAGGAAGAGGTTCTTACCATCATTTCCGGCAACAAGTACTATTACGAGAGCGGTGAGAGCACTCCCAAGTACCAGGCGACCTTCACTCCCGATGCGAAGGATGAGACCAAGGGTACTCTCGTTCTGGTTGACAATTCCGGCGAGACTTCCGTAACCACCACCTACACCTACGTTATCGGCTCCGGCAGCGTTTACACCTTCTACAAGGACGACACCGTTACCACCGAGATCGCTCTGACCTTCGGTGAGGCCGGTGAGGAAATGCTCAAGGTTGGCGATGCCGATGCGGTTCAGCTCGGCGCAGCTAAGGAATTCGGCGACGATTACCCGACCTACAAGGGCGAGACCGGCAAGGGCGATTATGCCGCACTTTCCGACGGAATGGACGGCGCGAAGCCCAGCATTAATACTGTCGAGGGTAACATCATTCCCGAGACCGTCGGCGATGCTGTAAACAACGTGCTTAAGCTCAACATGCACGAGGGCAAGTCCGAGGGCGGAAGCGCTCTTTACAACACCAATATCGATACCTCCAAGACCTTTGTTGCTGACTTCGACTTCAAGTTCGTTAACTCTACTCTTGATCCTACCGACATAGGCAAGGATTGGGTATTCAAGTTTGCTCTTAACAATGCGGCCGGCACCGAGATTACGATGCCCGCTATCTACCCCGTTGACGAGTATTGGCAGATTAAGGTTGGCTCTACCGCGGTCAAGTTCGACTCCGCAGGCCATACCAAGCTTTCCAGAAACGAGTGGTACAATATCCGCATTGAGTACACCTATGAGAGCGGTGCAGAGAAGGATAATCTGAAGGTATTCATCAACGGCTTCGAGGGATATTCCGGCGCTCCCGGCAAGAACTCTGCAGACGTTTCTAAGTTCTACTTCAATATTCGTTCCGGCGGTGGATATACCACCAGTAAGAACGGTATTTACGACACTGAGGTTCTTATCGATAACGTATATATCGGCACTCCCATAGCTGACAATATTGGTAACGGTGCTCACGTTGATAATGAGCTTACCAACGATTATACCGATACCGAGGCGGGCACCACCGATCTTACCGTTAAGGACACCAAGAACACCGTAAACGCAACCAAGACCTCCGCAGACATTTACACCTATGAGACCGACTTCATCTGGACCGGCGAGAACGGCAGCTTCGAGCTGAACCTTCTTGCTTCTCAGACTGAGGGAACGGCTTCCATAGCTTCTCTCTTCGCAACTGTCAATAACGGAGCTATCACCTTCTCGACCTCTAAGGACGGCGCAGCTGTTGCGGTCGTTCTCGCAGGCAAGTGGGCGAATATCCGTGTGGAGTATACTCCTGCATCCAAGACCGTAGCAGGAGAGACCGAGGGTACGGTTACCGAGTACTCCGGCAAGTACACAGTCTACATTAATAATAATAAGGTTGCTACCGCCACCAGCGCGGCAGAGACCACGGTCGTCAACACCGCCTTTGCAGGTGCTGAGCTGACCGTCGTAGGCGAGCTGAAGCTTGATAACACCTTCTGCAATGCAGAGTTCATCGACGTTATCGGCTCCGGTGCATACGCCGACGAGGATGAAACCGACAAGTACGTAACCGGCGAGGGTGATGCGGCTGTAGACGGATATCTCTCCGTTACCGACACCTACACCTTTGTAACCAACGCAAATCTCGGCGATAAGTACTTCTTCGAGACCGACTTCAGATGGCTCGGCGAGAGCGGCTCTATCGTTATCGTTGATAAGGATGGCGCGGCACTTGTGACCGTTACCGTTACCGTTGCTGACGGAGCTGCAACGCTCACCGTTGGCGAGCAGGCGCTTGCGACTGTTCCCGTTGGCTACTGGCGTAACCTCAGCGTGGCTTATGCCGAGGGCAAGTTCACCGTCACCGTTGGCGAGGGTGTTGTAACCGTTGCCAAGGAGGCTGCAAGCTTCGGCGGCGCTGTTCTCAACGGAAACGCTGATGCGGATAACACCTACGTTGTTGCAACCTACTCTAACTATCAGGGTAAGGGTGAGAATGCGTCCAGCGCTATCAAGTACAACAAGAACGGCGTATTCACCACCAATGACGAGGACGCAATCGACGCAAACAAGGAAAATCCCGATGTGCTCACCTGGATCGATGCGGCTCAGAAGGAGCTTGTATTCGGTAAGAAGTACGGTACGCTGGCAATCGACTTTGCTAACAGTAAGACCGGTACCACTTACATCTTCGAGACCGACCTCAGCTTCGCTGCATCCGGCCTGAGCGACAAGGCGGATTCCAACTACTTCACCATCACGATGGAGTCCGAGAAGGGCGATCTGTTCACCGTATACGCAATCGGCGTTTATAAGCTCGACGCGGCAAGCGGCTGCAACTACCTCGCACTTTCCACCAGTAAGTCCGTTGACGATGCCTTTGCATACGTTCGCGCTGACCTCTGGTACAACCTCCAGATCACTTATACCGTAGTTGCCTCCGAAACCGAGGGCGCCTACGCCGGTGAGTGGACGGTTGCTCTGAACGGTGCACAGGTTGCTACCGGCACTGTAGAGTCTGATGTGGATAACACCACCTATGTATCCGCAGAGATGGAGCTTTCCGCAGACGTTTACGCTGTTGAGCTGACGCTTCAGAAGACCTATATAGGTGCGACCACCGTTGCGGCTGAGGAGTAATCCTGAGGCGTAAAGCAAAATAAACAAAAACGAGGGGCTGTCTCATTAAGAATTCAAGCAAATCAAGGCAAAAAAGAGAAAAATGCA
>CAZABU010000075.1:0-9728 GCA_964483225.1 uncultured Ruminococcus sp.
CTCGGAAGGCATCGATCAGACGGAGGACGTCGAGATCGTAGGTGATACCGAGATCTCCGCGAACCTTGTTCTTTTCTATATCTGCGGTATTTATCGCGATTATGATCTCCGCCTCGTCCTTCAGCTCAATGAGCATCTTTATCTTACTGTCGGGAGCAAAGCCCGGAAGCACGCGGGAGGCGTGGAAATCGTCAAAGAGCTTTCCGCCGAACTCGAGATACAGCCTCTCGCCAAAAAGGGAGATGCGCTCCTTGATCCTTTGAGATTGAAGCTTGAGATATTTTTCGTTATCAAAACCGACCTTAAACATAGTCTTCACTTCCTTACGTACGCATACTTGCATAAATAAATCAACAAACTATATTGTAGCACACATTTGCAGATTTTTCAAGGCGGGCAAGTATTTTAATTCAAAAAAAGCAATAGAATTTTTCGCGAGAAATTTAGTAAATATTTATAAAAGTAATAATAAACCGTAAAAATTTGCCTAAAGCACTTGTATTCACGGGCGGTATTTGATAGAATAGAAGTGATACTTTTACGATCCGGAGGCCACATATGGACACTTCATATACGGTTTCGGGCGTGCTCCCGCCGCCCGATATGAGCAGCGATACGAGAAAAGCGGTAAGCCGTCTCGGACTCGCCCTTTTCATTTACGCGATAATCGGCTTTGCAGTTATACTCGGTACAGAGCTGGTGCTCGGGCTGATACTCGGTCCCGAGGGCTACGCCGCCCTTTCCGAGAATATGTATTTCTTCTGGGGAATGCAGGTGCTCGGTATGTACGTCATCGCCCTTCCCGTATTTCTTCTTTTGATCCGAAAGCTCCCTTGTGCCACAGAGGAGCGCTCAAAAATGTCCCTCGGTGAATTTACCGCGATCTTTCTGATAGCCGAGGCGGTGATGATGCTGGGCTCTCTGATTTCAAGCTACATCGTTTCCTTTCTTTCCATGATCGTCGGTCACGAGATCGCAGATGCCACCTCGGAGCTGATTTTGTCGACACCCGTATGGATAGTGATTCTGGTAGCGGTGATTATCGGCCCTGTGGTTGAGGAGCTTATCTTCCGACGCGGTCTGATCCCTCGTCTGCGCATTTACGGTGACAGGTACGCGATAATAGTATCCGCCGTCGCCTTTGGAATATTCCACGGTAATTTCAGTCAGCTGGTCTACGCCACAGGCCTCGGTCTTCTGCTCGGATATATTTACGTAAAGACCGGCGACGTAAAATACAGCATACTTATGCACGTTCTTCTGAACTTCTTTGGAACAGTACCCGCACTCCTCGCGGGCGACAGTATGACCCGTCTTGAGGAGATCACCGACGAATCTATGCTTGCTGAGGGCGCGGATATGCTGACATACGCAATGGACGCTATAAGCGTTATGGACGTCGCCCTGCTGCAGTACGGACTTATGATAGGCGGTATAATTATGTTCGTATACGCCGTGAAGCATAAGCTTATAAGGATACCGAACGGCAAGGAGGTAGCTCTCCCCGAGGGTAGACTCACCCACGCGACGCTACTGAATGTCGGCGCTATTTTGTTTATGCTGTACTGCCTTGCACAGATGGTTTTGAGCGTGTTTGTGCAATAAATGTAAAGAAAGGTTTGCTTTTGATATGAAAAAGCGAGACTTATACGATGATTTGACCACTCCGTATTCAGAGAAAATGGACAGAGAATGCCCTTGGAATATATACCCGCGCCCAGCAATGACGAGGGACTCCTTTATCTGCCTTAACGGAGAGTGGGATTTCGCGGTTACGGACGGAAATGCTCCCGATCAATATAGTGAGCGTATCCTCGTCCCCTTCCCACCCGAATCGGCGCTTTCGGGTATCGGACGCAGCGTTACGCCGGGCGATGCAATGTATTACCGGCGGAGCTTTGAGCTTGACTGCGACCTCAAAGCAAGTAAAGTGCTTTTGCATTTTGGGGCCGTAGACACTCACTGCGCGGTTACGCTCAACGGCATATCGGTAGGAAGGCATTCCGGCGGTTATCTCCCCTTCTCATTTGACGTCACCGATGCTTTGAGGCTTCAAAATATTCTTGAGGTTACCGTGACCGACCCTCTGGACGGAGTGTACCCTTACGGAAAGCAGACGAAGACACCGGGCGGAATGTGGTACACCCCCGTCAGCGGTATATGGCAGACGGTGTGGCTTGAGATAGTGCCCGAGAACTATATTGAGAGGCTGGCCGTAACGTCATATGTTGACAGAGCCGAAATCACAGTGCTCGGGGGTTCAGAGCACAAGAAGCTTACCCTTGAATCGGGAGAGTGCTTTGAATTTGACGGCGACAAGGTCACTGTAGTACCCGCCGAAATAATCAATTGGACTCCCGAAAATCCTAAGCTCTACCGCTTCACTCTTGAATGCGGCGACGACCTGGTGCGCTCCTATTTTGCTCTGCGTGAGATATCCTGCGCCAAAGAAAACGGTATCCCGAGGCTTTGCCTAAACGGAAAGCCAACCCTGTTCTGCGGACTGCTCGATCAGGGGTACTTCCCCGACGGCATTTTCCTGCCCGCTACAGAGGAAGGTTATCGCGAGGATATTCTGAGAGCAAAGGCGATGGGCTTTAATATGCTCAGAAAGCATATAAAAATCGAGCCGGAGATCTTCTACGCGCTTTGCGACGAGCTTGGTATGGTGGTATTCCAGGACATGGTAAACAACGGCGGCTACAGCTTTATTCTCGACACGGCTCTGCCTACGGTAGGAATCAAGAGAGCTCCCGACAATATAAGGCACAGAGATCCCGAAACTCGCAAGGTCTTTACCGAGCAAATGCTGCTGACACAGAAGCATCTCGGATTCTTCCCCTCGGTGCTTTACTACACCATATTCAATGAGGGCTGGGGGCAGTTCAAGGCTGACGAGGCCTATGAGCTTGCTAAGGCTACCGACCCGACCCGCATATACGATGCGACCTCCGGTTGGTTTGTGAGAAGCAAGAGCGACGTTGATTCTCGCCACGTCTATTTCAAGCCGATAAAGCTCGGACGGCGCGGTGATAGGCCCATGGTCATCAGCGAGTTCGGAGGCTACGCTCACAGAGTAGAGGGGCATCTTTTCGGCAAGGAGAATTACGGATACCGTATGTATTCAGAGAGAGAAGAATTCGAGGCCGGCTTCAGACGTCTTTACGAGGAGGAGGTACTGCCTCTGATCTCCGAGGGAATCTGTGCACTGGTCTACACTCAGCTCTCCGACGTCGAGGACGAAACCAACGGTCTTATCACCTACGACAGACGTGTCATCAAGCTTGATGTAGACAAAACGAGAGAGTTGATGGAACAATTGTATAGATCTATTTAACCGATTATTTGACAACTTTTATTAACATTTTTGAGGCTTTATATGAAATCAGAACCGTTATGTAAAAAGAAAAGGGCCGTAATTTTATCGACAGATATCGGCCCCGACTGCGACGACGTGGGTGCTGTCGCCCTGCTCCATTTATACAGCAAGGATTACGGCTTCCCCATCGTCGGAATGATAAATTGTACCACAAACCCTAACGGCACGGCTACCCTTTTCGCCCTTAACAAGCAGGTTGGACGCGAGGATATTCCACTCGGCCAATGGCATGGTGCGTCTCTTTTTGAGATGGCGGACAGCAGCTGTTATTCCGCGTATATTGCCGAAAGATTTGGAAAAGGAGCGCCATCACCTGAGGATAGCACACAGCTTTACCGCAGGCTGCTTTCGGAGGCAGAGGACGACTCGGTTATTATAATTACAATAGGAATGTTCACGGATCTTTGCGATCTGCTGTTATCGAAGGCAGACGGCATCTCGTCTCTTTCAGGAACCGAGTTAGTTGGAAGAAAGGTCCATGCAGTCGTTTCTATGGCCTGCCGCGACAAGGCCCGCGAATTCAACGTGCGCTGGGCGCCGGAAGCGGCAAAAACCGTGCTCGAGCTTCTTCCCTGCAACATTTACATTTCCGATTTCAACCTTGGCCACAGCATAATTACCGGCTTTGACCCTGCAATAAACAAAACCGACAGCCCATACTTTGAAGCCTATCGGCTCTATCCGCACTACGCAGACTGTCGGAATGCGAGCTGGGATCTGACCACCGTTCAGTTCGCGGTGCTTGGAGAGGGTGAGCTCTATGGGCTATCCGACAGATGCGGAATACGCTTCTTCCATTCCGAAGCATCGCCCGAGGGAGTCGATGACGCTACAGAGTTTATTGCAGATGAGTATGGAAAAATTTTTGTTCTGAAAAAGAACGCCTCCGACGAGGCGATTGTAAAGAGCATCGACGGTATGCTCGAAAAAATTCTCAAATATTGACCTTGAAAGGCGCGAATATGAAAAAATTCACGTTACTTACCCACACCAGAGCCGTACTCTGGCTGAATCTTATACCGCCGGCGGCGCTTACCGCTCTTGCGATAATTTTCAACGATAGCGTAGAGACTTTTCCAAAGCTCTACCCGCTAATAATCGTTATGGCGGCCATCACCGTGTTTATAGCAGTTTTCCTGCTTCGCGTGCTCTACGTTTCGACAGAAGACGTGCGCATGATCGGCCCCTTCTCATCGAGAGACCGTGCCTTGATCAAAAAAAATACCGAGATCAGACTGACTCTCCAAAAAAAAGGTCGGGTGAAGTTTGAGTTCCTCGGAGAAGACAAGGGGGCACCTGTTTTCGACTGGATGAAGACGGAGGGACAGACGCAAGGCGTATGTATTATGAGAGAGACCGTTTATGGCGGAGAGAGAGCCGTAAGGCGGGCGCTCAAAATCTTTGGAATAGCAAACGAGGCTGCCGACAATTTGCTCACGAAAGACGGGTATTCCATTACCGTCGACGGAGTTGACGCTACCTCTGCTCATAGCGAGGAGGAGCGCACCGTAACCCTTAAAATTACCAAGATCCTTTGAGATTTTCGCCATTTTTCTTTGTTTATTTGCATAAAAGCTTGTTTTAATGTTAAAAGAGCAAGGCTCATTTGAGCCTTGCTCTTTGTTTTTGTGGATTATTTGATTTGGTCAGCGTGACCGCCTGCAAGCGTGATCATCTTTACTGCCTGGAGCGAGAACTTGTTCGCTACGATGGTCAGCTCCTTGGTCATTACGCCGCGGGCAAGAACCTTGAGTCTGGCAGTGCCGGACTTCACAAGACGCTTTTTCTGAAGCTCCTCAAGGGTGACGGTATCGCCGTCCTCGAAGTTCTCACAAATAGTATCAAGATTTATCTCAGCCATCTTACCGGCCTTCTTAGTTTCGGTCTGCTCGACAAATTCGATCTGCGTTTCCGCTTCTTCATCCGTAATCAAGGTATCAGCAACTGCCGCACTTACGTGATAGTGTCCAAGCTCGTCGGGAAGCAGCTCGTTAGAAGCAGGTGCTTCTTCGGCAACCTCTTCGACAGGCGCTTCTTCGACAACCTCTTCGACAGGCGCTTCTTCAACAACCTCTTCAACAGGCGCTTCTTCGGCAGCCTCTTCGACAGGCGCTTCTTCGGCAACCTCTTCAGCGGGAGTTTCTTCAACTACCTCTTCGACAGGCGCTTCTTCGGCAGCCTCTTCGACGGGCGCTTCTTCAACAACCTCTTCGATGGGAGCTTCTTCGGCAACCTCTTCAGCGGGAGTTTCTTCAACAACCTCTTCGACAGGCGCTTCTTCAACAACCTCTTCGATGGGCGCTTCTTCGGCAACCTCTTCGGCAGGCGCTTCTTCGGCAACCTCTTCAACAGGTGCTTCTTCAACTACCTCTTCGACAGGCGCTTCTTCGACAACCTCTTCGATGGGAGCTTCTTCAGCAACCTCTTCGACAGGCGCTTCTTCGGCAACCTCTTCGATGGGAGCTTCTTCGGCAACCTCTTCGACGGGCGCTTCTTCAACAACCTCTTCGACAGGTACCTCCTCAGCAATGTCATCCGCAGGAACGAGCAGCTTAACAAGTCCACGACGGACGAGCTCCTCGGTGGTTTCATAGGGAAGGTGATAATCCTCATTCTGCTCGATGCCGGAAGGAATTTCGTACTTCTGCATCATATCGCCGATAAGCTCAAGGGCATATTTCAGTCCTCTGTCGCTTCTCACCTTAAGCATCATGGGTACCTTCGCAAACTTCGCCTTCTTGGAAACGTCGGTGAAGTGATACTTGGTGTCAAGGTAATCTGCGGGGTTAAGCGCAAGATAAAGCACAAGCGTCTTACCCTTGATATTTACCTTTGCAAGCTGGAGTCTGCCCTTGTTGAAGGTCTCGCAGGACCAGCTCATTCTTGCCTTCACCTTCTTATAGGAGGTGAGTGCATTCTTAATTACAGTGTAGTAATCCTGGTTCTTCTCGCTTGCCTGGATCAGTCTGGAGGTGAAGGAGCGTCTGTATCGGATGAGGAACACTCTTCCGTTTACGATCATTTCACCCTCATTCTCGCCGGTCTCGGTGAGAACTGCATCCTCGGGAATCTCAACCGTTTCCGCGAGTTCCTCTTCGGTTTCCTCAGCGGGAGATTCGGTCGCAACCTCCTCAACAGGAGCTTCTTCGACTACTTCTTCGACAAGTGCTTCTTCGAGAGCGGCCTCCTCAACAGGAGCCTCTTCCACAGCCTCCTCGACGGGAGCCTCGGGGGTAGGCTCCTCTACGGGAGCCTCCTCGGTTACTTCCTCTACAACAGGCTGCTCTACGATCTCCTCCTCAAGCTCGTCTCCGGGGATAAGGAGCTTAACAAGTCCGCGGCGTACAAGTGCGCCGGTGGTCTCATAGGGGAGATGGTAATCCACGTTCTGCTCGGTGCCGTACGCGATCTCGTACTTCTGCATCATTTCGGCGATAAGCTCAAGGGCATATTTCAGTCCTCTGTCGCTTCTCACCTTTAGCATCATTGGTACCTTCGCAAACTTCGCCTTCTTGGAAACGTCGGTGAAGTGATACTTGGTGTCAAGGTAATCTGCGGGGTTAAGCGCAAGATAAAGCACAAGCGTCTTACCCTTGATATTTACCTTTGCAAGCTGGAGTCTGCCCTTGTTGAAGGTCTCGCAGGACCAGCTCATTCTTGCCTTCACCTTCTTATAGGAGGTGAGTGCATTCTTAATTACAGTGTAGTAATCCTGGTTCTTCTCGCTTGCCTGGATCAGTCTGGAGGTGAAGGAGCGTCTGTATCGGATGAGGAACACTCTTCCGTTTACGATCATTTCGCCCTCATTCTCGCCGGTCTCGGTGAGAACTGCATCCTCGGGGATCTCATCGATCTCGCCGGTAAGAGAGGTCTCGGGGAGCTCAACTACCTCAGCAGGAACGACCTCGCCGGGAATATCTTCTCCGGCAATAACAACCTCATCCTCCTCGACGGTCTCTTCTATGATCTCCTCGACAACTTCCTCTACAGGTGCCTCCTCAGCAGGAGCTTCCTCTACGGGAGCTTCCTCTGCGGGTGCCTCCTCTGCGGGTGCCTCCTCAGCAGGAGCTTCCTCTACAGGAGCTTCCTCTGCGGGTGCCTCCTCTGCGGGTGCTTCCTCTGCGGGTGCTTCCTCTGCGGGTGCTTCCTCTACAGGTGCCTCCTCTGCGGGTGCTTCCTCTGCGGGTGCTTCCTCTACAGGTGCCTCCTCAGCAGGAGCTTCCTCTACGGGAGCTTCCTCTGCGGGTGCCTCCTCTGCGGGTGCCTCCTCTGCGGGTGCCTCCTCAGCAGGTGTCGCCTCGGCGGGAGCCTCCGCGATCTCCGCAGGCGCGGCGGTCACGGGAGCTACCACATCGGTCTCGGGCTGATTATAGATAACCTCTACGTCGGGATCCGTAACAACGGTATCAACAGCCTCTACCTCGTCCTCATCGGCGAACACCTTGATGTTCATCGAAACAGGAGCTTCGGGGCCTACTGTCACGGGAGGCGTGTAAGGAACGAACTGGGTTACAGGGGGTATTACGGGATATACGGGGGCGAAGCTCTGAGTCTGTGCTGCGGGAGCCTGTGCAGGCTGTTCTTCAGCGACAGTAACAGGAGCTTCTTCAACTACGGGCTCTGCCGCAGGAGCTTCTTCCTCGGTGACCTCATCCGCGGCGGTCTCCTCAACGGTTTCCTCAGCCTTCTCGCCAAGATAAACCGTGATGGGCTCGTCGGTTACGGGCTCTTCGATGGTAGTAAGAGACTCAATCTCTTCGGTTTCGATCTCCTCAACCTCAGGCTCGGGATTCTCAACGCTCATCGGAACGAAGGGCTCGAGTATGGGGGCCTCGAAGATCCTGCGAGGCTTCTTGCCGGTCGTGGAACCGGGAACGGAAGGCGGCGACTGAAGATCGGGAAGACTCGATTGGGTACCGATCGCGTAGATCGAGAAGTGGGTAGTCTCGAAGGAGAGACGGCCGTTTTCAATCTTAGGCGAATCGGTTACAAGCTCACCTCTACCGTTCTTTCCAACGTGCGCGACCATAAGCTTGGAGGGGTCTGCACCGCGCGGAACATCAAGAGTAACCGTGTAGGTATCCTTCTTATTATACTTAGGAGACTTTCCTGAGCCGTCAGCAAAGCTGATGTCATATGCGGCAAGGACGTCCATAGACTTTCCGTCATCCAGCGCAACAGTTCTGCCAACGTCGGTAGCACGTCTGGCTCTCATAGTATAGCCACCAAGAGAACCGAAGTTGTCATAGACACCTACCTCTCCATCGCCACAGTTCATCACACGATTTCTCGGGTCATCGTTGTGATCTGCCGCGGGAGCGAACTCGGGCTCGTCAGGAGCGGGCTCGGCGGAAGGCGCGAAGCTCGACGCACCGGTATCGGGTACGGAATCATCGGGATCGAAGCGTCTATGCCTGGAGGGTTCAGCCTCGGATTCGGATTCAGCCTGAGGAACGGGCGGAACAACGAATCTGTTAGGCTCGGTAACGGGAGCTTCCTCTTCCTTCTTCACATCGCCGAACAGAGATTCGGGAATGGAAACGATCGGGCCGGCAGCCGCAACGCAGGGAGCCTTTTCATCATCAGAGGCCGCAGGAGATACGGAGAATCTTGCATTAGCAAGCGCATCCTCATCCTCGAAGGTAACGGGTACTACGGGAACGGTATAATCCACATCAGCAGAAGCGGGTATACCGGTATTTGCGGGATAGTTAACAGCCGCAAGATCTATACCGCTGTTATCAACGGAAGCGCTGTCAATAGTTGTCGCCGCAACGATTCCGGCCGCGGAAGCACCGGTAATAGCAGCCACCGCAATGTCGGACATATCACCAAGGAACACGGAGGCGGAAGATTTCTTATCCTCGTCAGCAGCGGCGATAACACCGTCATCAGAGCCAAGAAGTATCTTTGCCACAGAGGAATTATTGGTATCGGTTGCAGCAACTATGCTGTCGTCCGCTCCGAGGAGTATCTTCGCCGCAGGAGCAGCGGAGCTTGCAGCAACTACGTCACCGTCGCTTCCGAGAACCACCTGAGTTACAGGAGCATGAGTGTTATCGGTTGCTGCCGGGATCACGTCATAGCTCGAAAGAACAGATGCCGCAGAGATCACCTCAGACTCAGCGGGAGCAACTATGCTTCCTTCGTCGATCACAGCCATAGGTGCCACAGGTGCTACTGCTGCAGGTGCAACGCTTGCATCGGAGCCGATGGTCATAGGTGCATTAAGTGCAGCTGCTACAGGAGCGACGCTTGCATCAGATCCAATGGTCATAGGTGCGTTAGGTGCAGCCGCTACGGGAGTTACGCTTGCGGTATCACCAATCGTTGCAAGAGGTGCAACGGG
>CAZABU010000076.1:0-9707 GCA_964483225.1 uncultured Ruminococcus sp.
GCCTCCATTCTACATACCATTATACCACAAAATATTGAAAAAGTATTGAACGAAATTATTTTTCTTAGAGAATACTTTTCATTTTTTATGAATAAGTCCAGCACTTTTTCGAAAATAAACCTAACTTTTTTCGCAAGGTCTTTTTCTTTGGTTATTGCCCTCAATTTTTGGGGCGCGGTAAAAAACACTATTCAGCACTAAAAAACATAAAAACACGATCAAGACACAAATCAACGTGCCAAGATCGTGTTTTCGTCGGTTATGCTCAAATGAAGCTGCGCCTTCCCCGATTTGTTTTTTACAGGATTTTCGGGGCGTTACGCGCTTTTACACAAGGAAACGCCGTTTTCTAATTATTAATACGACGGCGATACCTATACCGGCAATCAGCACAGCTGCTCCGGAGGAGGCGAGTACCACCAACGTGACGTCAAGCTCGTATTCCACAGCGAGGGTATGGTCACAAACCACCTGTGAAAAGGTGTAGCTCTCTACTCTGCCGATGCTTGCGCCGTCGATTTTCACGTCCTTTACCACGTACCAAGGATCGGGTGTAAACAGATAGGTGCGGTTTTCGGCATAGGTAATATGGCTATCCTCGCCGGGGGTCACGGTGCCGTGCTCCGTGGGTGTTATGCAGATTACGTACTGCTTCGGTATGGCCTCGTAGGTGGCGGTATAGGTGACGTCTGCGTTAACACGGCTCACGGTCTTATCCCAGCCGCTAAATACATAGGTGTAACGCTCATCTGCGGGCCTTATGGGCTGCTCGGGTGACTCTCCGCTTTTATCGTTAAACACAGGTGTAGCGCCAAATAAATACTTTTGGGAATATATAACGCTGTCGTCCCAATTTTTCCATGTGACAAGATAGGTTCTGCTCTCTCTGTAGACTTGCACCGTACCCCAGCTTGTGTCATCAGCATTTACGAATACGGCTTTTCTGTACCACTGATTTCCCAAAGGCTCAAATGAGCTTGGCACGCGATAGTCGTACGCCGGAGATGGCGTCAGCACCCTTATAAACAAGTACACGATTTGTCCCGAATCATACGTAGCAGAGCCGCGGTTACCGAAGGTGGCATTTTTATCCGAAGAAACGTAATGGTCCGTAACGTAGTTATTTACCGAGTAACTGATTTCGACTTTTTCCACGGGCTTTTCGTCTGCGGAGCCAACGTCGATTTCCTTCAAGACATCCTTTTTGCTTATGGTCACACCCTTTTTGAATATTCCCCCCTCCTCCACGCAGTAGGAGCTCACGTCGCTTAAAACTCGGGTGTATCCCGGCTTGCTGTCGTAGAGCTCAACCACGAGAGTGAACTCCGTGTAGCCGAACGGTAAAAGAAGAGACGGAAGCATAGTGTCAAGCATACCCTTTTTCGCACCTTCTATGGTAATAACATGGCTCTTGCTTGGAATTTGTATGTTATTACTCGTCACCTTTATGCCTGCAACTCTATTGAAGTCGTCCGAAAAATACTCGTAGGGAATATAATCTCCGTTATAGAATCTGGCCGTCTCTCCGTCCTTTGTACCGACAACGTATGCGTTTTTGACACCGTCGCCGAATTTAAGGGACAGATATACACCCTGAGAGAAGGTAGCAACAACGGAGATGTCGCGGTCAAGGCTTTCCAAAAGCAGCCCACTCTTCATTATCTCGACAAGCGCGTCCGAGCTCACAGCCTCGCCGTTTATTTCAAGCTCTGAGAGACAGCCGCCGGAAGCGGGAATAAGCAGATATCTGACGGCGTCATCAGAGCACACGGTGATAGGCTCGGTTATCTGAGAGCTGCCCTCACCATCGATTGTCAGCTCTACCGTGTAATACGCCTCCTCTTCCCAGCGGGCGTAAAGGAAGAGCGTGTTGGAATTGTTATAAAATTCCTTATAATAGCTTATTGCGTTAACACTGGGATTTTCTCCGCAGTGGTGAATATCATCCCAGCTTACGTAGTAAAGCCCGTCACGCTCTTCCACAGCTCTCGAGCCGTTACCGTAATCCAGATACCAGCCCGCAAAGGTATATCCCTCTCGAGTGGGTGCATAGAGCACAAGCTCGCCTGTCGGTCCTGCCAGCTCGAGGGCATAGTTTTCACTGTGGTTTTCGCCACCGCCAAGGTCATAATACACGTTGACCGTCTGAAGCGAGGTATCGGCGCAGTACTCAAAGATGAATTTATACTCTAATTCATAACCCGATCGGGATTCTATTTTATACACCGAGCTACAGCTTTTTCCGTTCGTTATTTCATAGGAAATGCGCGGAAGCGACATATTCTTCTCGGAATAAACCGATTGCTCGGTGGGTAAAAACGCTATTTCGCCTTGCAGCTTGTCGGTGTATATAACGTAGGTCTTGTCCGAGGAAACGAAGCTGTAAAACTCCACGTCATACCCCGGATTAAACGCAAAGTCGTTGCCGTCAGCATCGTACTCGATTTCTTCTCCCACGAGGCCGTGAGTAACGAAGAAGTTGTTAAGGTAGGTATCGGTTTTGCTGTCTGTGCCGTAAGTAACCTGAAGCTTGTATTGGCCGTAGGCGGCGGTGTCAGCCGAAACGAAAAACCTATTACCCTCATTATCCACCGCGACGTCAAATCTATCGGTTACGTCCCTTCCGTCAAGATATATATCAATAGCCTTGACTCCTGCTCCGCTCGACGCCACGTAAGAATATTCCAGGCTCACGCTGTCGTAAAAAATATTTTTTTGCTTGGTCGTGCCCGTCTCGGAAGTAAAATCGCCGTAGTATTTTCCGACGACGCTATTCGGATAGGCGTATCCCGACTCTATTTTATCGTAAAAATACAGGTCGTAGCTCGTATCGGCCTCATATCTGTATCCCTGCACCGTACCGATATTATTATCGTTGTAGAAAACGAAGGAAATGCCGTCGTTCCCCGACTTCTCGGTATATGAATTTAGAATAATCCATGCTCCGCGGAATACGGTGGGGGTGTCCGAGCCATCAAGGTAAAACTCCTTCTCATAGTTATCGTCCCAGCCTATAACCGACACGGCGTGATTCGAGCTTGTGGTCTTCTGATTTGGCTCTAAATAATATGCACCGTCACTCTCCACGAACCCCGTACTGAAGGAGAAGGTCATATACACGCTACCGTGCTCGTAGATATGGCGCTTGATATCCTCTACGTCACCCTTGGAAAACCGGGTATCCTGATCCGTTACAAGACATCTTGCCAGATTGTCGCAGGAATACTGCTCGTAGAAATTATAATAATCCGCGGCGTTTTCCGCAGTAGCGGTATAAGAATACTGATACGGCAAATCCGTCTCCAGCATAAGTCCCGACTGCTTCATGGACTCATAATGATGTGAAATACCGCCGCCCTGCCCCATTTTCTTGAAGTTGTCGTTACAGTTCAGCAGTGCTATACCCGTCCAAAGCTCCGAAAAATCGTAGTATTCACCCGTGGCCTTCATTATCGTGGTAGAGGCTGCCATAGTTGCCGCAAAGTTCCAGCAAAAGCCGTGCTTATCCTGGTTTTGCGCAAGGACTACGTAATCGTCTCTCAAACAATATTCGGATGGTAACTTATCAGTCACCGTTGGCAGGTCCAGCCCCTTTGCGTAGGAAATACCGCCGTGCAGAGCTACAAATAAGAGCAATACTGCCATCAGAAACATCGCAACGGCTGTACACACAATTGATTTTAATTTCATCAATGAAAATTCCTTCGGTAAGCATTAATTTCGGCCGTAAGCATCATAGCCTCGCTTCCGTGCTTACCCACCCGAATAGAATATAGCATAAAGCACAGAATAAATCAATACTGTTTACAAAAATTTTATATTCTCTGTTAGCTGTTGTCCCGAACAGCCTCAGCGGATGTTTTCCGTAATTGCGGTTACGTCAGCGAGCGGTTCCGCCCCGCTCAGCTCCGAGTCCTACCATGGCAGATATCCATCTTAACGAGCTGATGCATCGTATTAAACTTTTCTTTCAGAGGCCAGAGAACGGGATTGGCTCGTCGGGGAAAGCGCGCCGGGCATTATCATCACAAAATCCGAGCAAGGTCGCTCCGACAAACGTATAAAAAACAGCAAAAGCGAGCCGGAACGGTGCACTTCTGCTGTTTATGTTTTTGCACTAATGCTATCCTTCATGACGCCGCGACTTTTACGACGAGGCCTTGAAGTTGTATATCGGCTTTATGCGGCAGATTATCTCCGCAGTGGGCTGAATGTTCGCTATGATCTCGTCCATATTCTTGTAGGCCATGGGGGATTCGTCGAGAGTGGAGAGATTTACGCAGGTGGAATAAATACCCGACATCTGCTCCTTGTACTCCTCCACAGTCAGCCGCTCGAAGGCCGCAGAACGGGACATAAGGCGCCCAGCGCCGTGAGGTGCGGAAAAGTTCCAATCCGCATTCCCCTTTCCGATGCAGACAAGGCTGCCGTCACGCATATTGATGGGTATGAGCAGCTTTTCGCCCGCCTTTGCAGACACGGATCCCTTTCTGAGTATCATCTCCGAGACGTCTATATAGTTGTGTATAGTCTCAAAGGAATGGACAGCGGTCATTCCCGTCTGCTGAAGGATTATTTCAGCCATTTTTGCCCGGCTCCGGGAAGCGAATTTCTGGCATATATCCACGTCGTGAATATAGTCCTCCATAAATTTGCCATAGAGATGACACCGGGACCGATGCACCGAGGGCTCCTTTTTCTCCCACTCCTTTTCCATAGCCTTGAGAGTGGACTGTATTTCCTCCTGTCTGCCCTCTGCCTTGTAAGTAGCGATTATCTCCTCGCGCCGCTTGAAGTACTCCTCCTTGCCCATATCCAGATCAACGGCGATCTGCTGGTAGTGCTCTGCCACCTGGGCACCTAGATTACGGCTTCCGGAATGAATTACAAGGTACTTTCCGCCCTGATCGTCCTCGTCGATCTCTATGAAGTGGTTTCCGCCGCCGAGAGTGCCGAGGCTCCGCCCCAGTCTTTTCGTGTCCTTAAGCTCTCCAAAGCACCGAAGCTCGGTGAGATCAAAATACTCCTGCGCCTCCTGCCACACAGCCTTTCCCGAAGGAATGTAATGTGCCGCGGCGTCCACCTGCTCGAAATCAATATCCACTTTCCCGAGATATACCGTATACATTCCGCAACCGATATCCACGCCCACCATTGCAGGGACGATCTTGTCGGTTACAGTCATAGTGGTACCTATGGTACAGCCCACGCCCGCGTGGACGTCGGGCATAATTCTTATCCGCGATGATGCAAAGGCCTCGGAGTCGCAAAGGGCAAGTATCTGATCGTACGCTACTCCCTCAACCTTGTCGGTGAAGCACTTAGCTGTGTTGAATTTTCCTATTATTTCTATCATTTTGTAAACCTTTCTTGTCAAAGTAGGGGCAAAAAATAAACTTTGCCCCTATAATTTACGCAATTATTTTTGCGTATCTTTCGCTTTCCACGACCTCCATCATGAACGCATACGGATCGACAGCTCCACTTGCCACCATTGAGAAAAGCCTGGGAGTGCAGCCGGATACAAGTATTACGCCCTGCTGATTTTTGGTAACGGGCTGATGGCCTGCGCGGCTTGCCACGTTCCAGAAAACAATGTCGGGAAGCTTGTAGCCGTGAGCCTCGAACTTCGCCTTTGCGTTATTGAAGTTGGTCACCTCAGCGTTGTCCACGCAGCTGTCAAACTCCATATCAGAGATGATGATAAGCTTTGTGGGCAGCTCGGTTGCAGGCAGATTGTTCTTCACTGCGATTCGCAGCACAAGGTCGAAAACAGCCTCGAGGTTCGTGTTTGCGATCTCGCTGAAGGACGCCGCGTAGCGGAGCCTGTCAACGAAGGTCTTACCCTTGATCTCGATGAGCTTCGGCTTGCTCGAGAACTCAATGAAATGCTTCCTGTAATGACCGGTGTTATGCTCGGCAAAGTAGAGTCCGAGGGACAGTGCCACGGCGCCGGGCAAGGGAGATGCGGTGTAGTACATAGAGCCGGAGGTGTCAATAACAGCCAGAGCGTTCTCCTCATTCGGGAAAACAGGCAGGCTCGACCAGGTTGCGTTAAGCACGTCAGCCTCCTCGCGGGTGATATCACGCATATAGCTCCTATTACCCCAGGAGAAACCAAGATAAGGCTCGACAAGCTCATAGGGGGCAAGATTGTCGGCGTGGAGCTTCTCCTCGCCGCGGGTAACCTTTTCTAAGAAGGCGGCATACCTCTCGGCATCGTTGCGCATAAACGCCTTGCGGTACTTATACATAGCCCTGGAGGGCTGCTTTGAGTAATCGAAGGTGTAGTCCTTGGTGCGCAGATTGTTCTCGATTATACGTATCTGTGCACGAAGAGCTACCAGCGCCTTTCGGTAATCTGCATCGTTCATACCGAGGTACCTTGCTACCTTCTTTGCGTAGCGCACGGTATCCTTGTTCGATGCGTTCACCGAGGGGAGCCACTTTGCGAGCAGGGACACGGAGTCTCCGTTTGCAAGCGCCTCGTTATCCGCGCGGAACTGCTCCGAAATAACCTCCAGCGCGTCGCTCTCGCAGGGAGTGTCCATCAGAGAGAGCAGATCGTCATAACGACCGTACTCCGCGATATGTATAAGGTTTTTGCGAAGGACATCGGGCTCGTTGTACGCGAGCCAATTGAGTATGACCCTGAACACACGGCGCTCACCAAGACCTCCGCGGATATCACGTGCGAAAAACAGGAGCTTCATAGCTATATCTCTGTTTTCGGTGAAAGCACGGATAAAGCGCGCTTCGATATTGCGGTCGCTCGCGTGGCGCAGTGCGCCGACGGTTGCGAAAAGATCAAGGCAGTCGGATAAGGTCGTAATATGGGTTGCCGCACCGTTTTCGGTGACGGTCAGGTTTGCTTCCTGCTTCAGATTTTCTAACATAAAGCTCACTCCTTTTCGTTTTAATTTCCATTTTGATTTTTGTTTTTAGTTTACAAGGCACTCTTGATGTGAGATTCGAACTCACGAGGGGTGCTTTTCGCACTCTGCTATAACCACTTAGCTAATCACGGTTGCTGCCAGTGCCTTTAAGGTGGCGGCGCCGGCCGCCCGGGGTGACAAGATGCATCTTTCTTTCACGGAGTGTTGCTCCGCATTCGCTTACCAACGAGGGCAAGTGTTCTCTTTACAGAACTATGTACAAGAAAATTTGCTGTCTGCATCTTTTATGCCTATGCAAACGGACAGAGCCGCTTGCATAGGAAAATACAAGGCACGAAAGTCCGCTGGGCGGGCTGCTTATAAGCTTAGAAGGCTTAGGCAAATCGGTTGCTGTACGTGCCTTTACCAAGGCGCCGAGCTGTTAGCTCGTAGAAGTTTCGATTCTATGCTTGACTGCTGTCTGCGCCTTTGTGACTACATTTTAACACCTTTTTCCGTCCTTTTCACGGAAAAAAAGCTGCGAACTCTCATTTGAGCCCGCAGTTTTTCTGTTTTTTCAGCTTTTCTATGACTAAATTTCTGAACGAGTCGGGACCGACCACCTCCACTAAAGGGCCGAAGGACAGTATTCTTATCACCATTTCGGCTTCGTCGGAGCGCTCGTATTTGATTCTTACGAGATAATGCTTACCGTCCAGCTTCTCCGCCTGCTTTTCAAAATGGGCAAAATGAAGCATCCCTCGCTCAAGGGCGTTACGCTCGTCAAGTATCTTCAGAGTCAGCGTTTCGCGCACCGCCTCGCGCACCGCATTCTCCAAGGGCTTTCCACCGATGTAGGGCACGCAGGAGGTGATCCTGGCGAGATTGATCGTCGAGATAAATCTGCAGCCGCTGGTCAGAAGCCTGAACTTATCGTCCTTTGCCGAATACTCCAGGCGCGTGGGCTGACATCTGACGTAAACGCTCCTGCCCTTGCGGTCTGTCATCTCTATCCTGAGCTGGGAGCCCTGCTTTATTGCCGACAGGATCATTCTGAATCTTTCCACGTATCCCGCATCATCAAAGGGATCGCCGTCACCGTATTTATCATAAACGTAATAATCATCCTCCGTAAACAGAGGCTCCACATCATCAAGGCCGTCGAAGGTCACGGCAAAAAGCCTTATGCGCCTGTCAAGAGAGATTGCCTTCAGCCAACGCCGCTGGAGCACGGTCAGCGGCATTGTGGGCTTATGCTCAAGAGGAGTGGTCATATCCGGGTGCACAAGCTGCCATTTTCCGCTTTTCAGCGACGGCATAACCGTCAGCACGCTTTCGCCAAAGGCGCGCTCGGACACGATTCGCTGCAGCTCCCTCTCGGAATGCTCGCCGTCGATAATACTCGATATGATCCCGGCCACGGTGTTGTAATAAGCGGAGTAAAGCTCGCTGAATATCATTGCACTGCCTCCTCTCCGATGCCGTAAATACGGTAAGTATCCTCAAGGTCGTTCTTGAACTTTTCCTCTACCGCACGATTCGAGAAATTTATACTCTCGATGCGGCAGATAAACGTCCTTATCCAAGGAATCATCTCACCCGTGTCGTAAACGTCGGCGCTGAAGCGGTAGAGTCCGTCTTTTATACGCTCGACCCTGCCTATCCGCTTTTCACGCTCAAAACGTCTTACGATATGCTCCTCGCCCTCGTCGACCCGCAGGGTGAACTCCACGTGCTCAAGCTGCTCGGAGCCGCCCTTTACACGCCTTGTATTGACACCCCACATTTTACTCTGCATTCTGTCAAGCTCGGCGCGCATACGGTCAAAGTCCGGCTCGGGCCCCTCTACCCTCACGTCCGAGAGATAGTCGATACGGAAGGACTTTATCCGGCCGTATTCCGGCTGAAAAGCCAGGAGATGCTGCCTACCGTTCTGCACACTGATAAATACGCGCAAGGGGATCATTTTGATCCTTCGCGGCTCGTCAAATTTAGGGCTGAGATTCGTTACGCTGACGGCGCATTTTTGACGCATTGCAGAGAACAGCGACGCGAGAACGCCGCTATCCATGGCAGAGGTTATGTAATGGTGCTTGAAGAAAAATGCGTCTGAATCCTGCTCCGTCTTGTCGAGAATATAAGAGCCGACAACGCCGCAGGGCGCGGCCTCGGAATAAAAATGCAAAACATCCTCAAGCCCAGAAACAGAGGGGCTGTCGGCTCTGCTGTAAAGCAGCCTTCTACCCACCTTTTCCGTGGAAATTATCCCCGCCTCGCAGTACTCCTTCAGCTTTTTTCGAACAGTGGACTCGTCAAACATCATAGGTGCATCGAATCCCGAAAGATATTTTTCATCTATCCGCTCCATTATCTCGGAGAGAGTACATTTGACCTCCGGAGAGCAGAGGATATCAAATATAATGAAATGTAGAGTAATATCGCCGTCGGTAAAGCTTTTTGCCTTCCAAGCCTTGTAAAAGGGATTGTGGCTGATGCTTCGGCTGTCGATGGAGATAAAGACGCTTTTCCCCTCCGACGTGCGGACAAAGCTCATATGATCTCCAAGCCAGCTCTCAATTCTTCGCCGCTCGTCGTCGTAGGAGCGGGCGCTCTTTTTGTCATAGCCGTCGCGACTCTTGAAGCCGTAAACGTAGAACTCTCGCATATACGCGCGTATGCGCTCAAAGTTTTTTATAAGCTCGCTGTATGATGACATTCGCCCACTCCTTTCTGCGCCAAATCTGCGTATTTGTACACTTTTATTTACTTTTTGTTCTTTTCCTTGGCGCGCTTATCCTGAATTATCTTCATATGCTCGGCGGTAACCAGCTC
>CAZABU010000077.1:0-9442 GCA_964483225.1 uncultured Ruminococcus sp.
AGGTCGGGGGTGAACTGAATACGGGAGAAGGGGAGCGAAAGCACGCGTCCGAGCGAGCGCACAAGACGGGTCTTACCGACTCCGGGTACGCCCTCGAGGAGCACGTTACCGCCTGCGATAATGGCGATTATAACGTTATCAACGATACCCTCCTGGCCAACCACGTCACGGGCAAGCTCGCGCTTGATCCTCGCGATCTTCTCGGAAAAGATCTTTACCTTTTCCTTGTTACTATCCGTTGCCCCCATATCCAGAGTGGTCTCTACTTCTTTTACGTTTTCCATATTTTCCATTTCTAAAATCCTCACTTAATTCTGGCTTGCTCCGCTACCGTAAAGCAGAGCGAAATAATCGTCGCCGTATTCCTCCAGCAGCTCATCGAGCAGACCGTCCTGCCGCTTTTCGTTAAAGCGCTTAACGTACTCGGTGAGTATCTCGCTGTATTTCACAAATTCGCCCGTCGTTATGTCGAGCACCATTCCGTCGTCCGCGAACACCAGCTCGCCGGTGCCTATACCGCCGGAGTTCAGTCCGTTGTCCTTATCCTCGTCGTCGTAATCTCCGTGCTCACCGGATTCAACGCGTCCAACGTCCGCGGCGGTAAGCCCGAATATCTGCATAAGCCGCTTCACAGCGTGCTCACCCATCTGATAGTTGTTCTTCTGTCTTTCCTTTACGGGTGCAATTGCACTGACGGCTCCGTCAACCGCGCTGTCAAGAGCGGTGATCTGCCCGCTCGAAAGCTGCGAGGCAGAATCCAGAGCATTTGCAAATGCCAAAAGCCCCAGGAGTATTCCGTCCTCATCGGACACGTCGAGGCCCTCCAACGCAGATTTAAGATCCGCGGCGCAGGCAGCCATCTTATCGCCCGCCCCCTCTCCGAGGAACAGCGCCTTGAAGGGATCAAAGGACTCGCGGGTCTGCGTAACGGTGAGCGTACCGAGGGCGGCGTATATCGCCTTCATCTCGTCGCTTCCCTTTTTACCGAGGCCGTCCTTTATCTCGTCAAAGCTATTTGCCGCATCCACGTAGGAATCAATAGCAGCAACGGCGCCCTTGACCCTCTCCTTCATCACGCTCTCGGTAACCGACGCGTCAAGAGCATCAAGCAGAGCCTGCAGCTGAGCCACGGTTTTCGTCCTCGGGGTCTCCTCCATCGCGGACTCTCGCACCGTTTTGATCAGCTCCTCAAGAGCCGCCCTCTGCCAGTCGTTCATCTCAAAGGTGGGCTCGTCGCCGCCGGAGCCGCCGGGTCCCTCCCGTCCTGGTCCCGGTATCAGGAGCGCTGTAACCAAGAGCGCCACGGAAAGCACCGCCGCTATAATAAACCCGAGCAAGCCCGAGAAGAGATATTTACTTTCGTTTCCCGAAAGAGCCGAGAGCCGCGCCTCCGCGTCCTCTCTCTGAAGCTCTATCATACCGCCCTGCTCATCGCGGTACTCTACCATCGTCTGGACTCTCTCGCCCAGAGCCATATCACCGTCCAGCCGCTTTGCTATCCGCACGTCACCGTGCAGCGAGAACAGATAAACGGCACCGAAGCCGAGAGCCGCAGCCCCCACGCCGATCGCAAGATACCAATACCAGCCAAGCGTCGCCTCGGACAGCTTAAAGCCGAGCATCACGCCGCCAACCGATGCCGCCGCGGCGGCCAATGCGCACAGCGCGCACTTGATCCATCCGTTCAGCAGGATCTGCGATTTGAACCTTCTAAAACCTTCGCCCATTGAAAACCTTTCCACAAGCGTGCGTACACACACGCAAGTTAAAAACAACGCAGCCAGAGAGTCAACTCTCCGAAACAGATACTGCGCCATTGTAAAATTAGCATAAATATTTTAACAAAATATAATGTCTTTGTCAACCCCTATCGGTAAAAATGCGGCAAAAAGCAAGCATTTATTTTCTTCTCCGATAAATTTGGAGCCGTAATGCAGCCATATTATGGAAAAAACGAAAGGACGAGGAATTGTTAAAATCCCCGTCCCCTTTTTCTGAGAAGAACTGCATATGCGTACACAGAATCTTTAATTATGCGTGATGAGGTCTTATCACTTAACGCTGTTTACAACACCGGAAAACAGCACCGCTCCGTAACTGTCGGTTATCACGAAGCCGAAGGCCCTGTCTACGATGTAATCGTGGTAGACGTCCTCATATCCCTCAAGCGGCCCTGCGGCGCCCGCCATAGGCATAACGGTAACTGCCGCGCCCTCAATGCCTTTTTTATTTACCTCCACGCTGCACTTATGGATGACGGCATCGCAGGCAACCTTCTCGTCCGTGATGCTCGAAAAATCGCACTCCTTAACGTTGAAAAGCTTACTCACGCCAAAATCCTCTTTAAGGATCTTTGCTAAATCGCCGTCAAAGGAAGCCTTATATTCGGGGAAGAAAACTCTCGTATGATGCAAAAGCTTGTTTTCCTCGTCGATATATCCGTAATCGTCGACGTTGTTTATGTCGTATAAATTCTCGGCGGTAAAGACCTCCTCTATGGTATGCCCTTCCGTCGGAACTATGAATTTAATTGCAAAATTATGCTCGGTTTTTGTAAAGAAGGACGTATATCCGTTACCCTCATAGATATTGCCGCTGAAGTAGTAGCCACGAAGCAATTTAGTGCGGGTTATGCTTCCGTCGGAGTTCTCGAAATCATAGGTATCGGCCGTGAATTGCAGCTCGTCGCCGTCCTCGTTCCATACCTCCTTCAGGTAAAACGTATTGATAATGGTGATCAGGGTTTCGGGCGAAAGCTCAATGCCGCCGTCGATAATACCGTGGGTCTTATCCTTGATATAGGAGTTGATGGCCTCCTCGCCCTCGCTGCTCTTGAAATCCACGCCGAACAGGTCGCAGTTATAATTAGCAGAAAGGTTATTGATCCCCGACTCCTTGAGCACGACGTCCTTATCTGCCCAGATCGAATTTGCAAGCTCCTCAAAGGCCAGGGTCCTCTTGTTGCCAAGAGCATCGGTGTACTTGAAATCGCGGTTGGAAAACGAATACAGAACCTTTGTAAAGCTCTGCACCTCGTCATAAGTGACTCCCACGGCATTCAGCAATTCCTCCCGCGTTTCGCCGCTTGCACACTCGGTGGCAATAGCCAACGCCATATACACGGATACAGGAGAAATGCAAACATTACTTTGCATATCGCCATCGGAATAGACCTCGTAGGTCAGCTTTGCCGCAAAGCTATCCAGCTTGTCAATAAACGCCTCATACCCCTCTCGCTCGAAGCTTTTATTGTCAACGGTCACCTTCGCTCCCGCCGAAGCGAGGGAATATTGCTTATAATTTGCTCCGCAGGACGAGAAAGCAAAACATAAGGATAAAACCAGTACAAAAGATAACAGCTTTTTCATAATCATTCCTCCTTCGCTTTAATAGACGGAAAAAGACCAAGGGGCGTTACACCGACGTAAAAAATCCTTGTACGTCACGAACTCCGAATCATTAGGGCAGGTTTGAAGCACAAACGCGATGCGCCCCTTGAGAGATGTGAGATATGCAACGCGGTCCGTTATACCGGTTTTTCTTACGTGGCTTTCAAGCCCGAACTTCTCTATGTAGTACATTTCCTGGCGTATTTTCTTTTTGTATTCCTTTGTCAAGTTAATTTTCTCGTTTACAACTATGCCGGTTACCGTTTGTCGCTTTCTGCTCGAAATAACCGCTGTTTTCCGTTTTTTCAAAACCAAACCAAGTCGCTTAAGCTCTTCCCGTACGAGGGCAATTATTTCTTTTTCGTCAAAATCCCCCGAAAAGGTCATATCATCGCAATACCGTGTATATGAAATGCCTTTTTCTCGGCAATACGCTCCGATTTTCTCATCAAAGTCATACATAATGATGTTGGTTATCGCCGGAGACGTCGGAGCTCCTTGCGGGAGAGATTCTTTGTAGTAGCAAAGCATTGTGAGCAGTATCCGAATAGGCTCTGAAAATTTCCCTTCATAAAACACAATGTCTTTTACTCTTGAATAGATAATATTGTCGAAGAATCCTTCAATATCAAGCTTGAGCAGCTTTTTCTTATTCACGTGAGGACGTGCGATTTTTTGTACGCTGCCGCCGGGCTTATACGCCGTTGCATATTTTGAAACAGGATAATATGCCAAAATGTTATCCGCTATCGACCTTTGCACCTTTTTCAAAATCAAATCGGGAACGGAGAGCTTGCGTTTGCTTCCGTCACTCTTCGGAATAAATACGTTATGATAGTGCTTTTCAAGGTTATTGCTCAATCCGTACAGCGTTTTAGCAGGATAACCCAGATCTTGCTCTATCGAAGACAGCTCATTGTAGACTATCATACCTCTCTCCTTCCCGATTTTTCAGAACAACACTAATTTGCATGGCTAAACGCGCAGATGTAGATTAGCAAGGTGGAGCCTGCGTAGCCTTGCGGCCGCTACATCGAGCATTCAGACTGAGCGGAACAAGCGCGTTAAGCAAAAGTTTCTTCAAATCGGTCACGAGTTTGAGAAAGCTTTTGTAGCGTTTGTGCAACGAATACGCTAAATTTTAGTGAAAAGATGACGACTCGCCATCCCTTTGCGAAAGCAAAATACACTGTTGTTCTACGTTAATTATACAACTTATCCATACGGTTGTCAATGCTTTGGGATTTGTCAATAAGCAGTTCTCCCGAGGAATTGCTTGAGAGATTAAGTTTGATTGTTTAACCACAGGTTTATTTTTGTCGATATTTTCTTCAATATGAATTTTTTACAAAACCTCTTGACTTTTTTTGCGATTTAGAGTGATATTGGTAAAATCCATTTCACGATTCGCTCGTAACACAGTTGACGCACTTCAAACCATAAGAGCTCTAAAAGCTAAGGGTGTCACCGTGTTTTTTGAAAAAGAAAACATTGATAGCAGGGATATGTAAAGAAAAAATGGTCTAATACTTTCGTATCAAACCATTGCCGTTCTTATGCCTCCGGATTTTTATATATCTCTGATTTTGAAAATAATAGTTTACAATTTCAGCGGTATTATAGGAGTTATGCCGAGCAGATACATAAAGTAATAATAGCAGCCGATGCAGCACACCAGGGCGAAAATAATGGCGGATACTCGGTTTATGTAGGAGTGATTCAGACTGAAGGAGAGGACCGCTAACGTTACCCCTCCGAGTGCTATCAGTGGAGAAAGCACGTAAATCAAGAAGATCCAAAGTCCCATATTCAGAAGGGAGACCGCAAGTATTACCGCAAGCCACAGAAGTGACAGGAGTGCCTCAAAGAGCACAATGAAAAGGCTGAGGGCAAGGCAAGGAATGAGCAATAGCAGTCCCAGCACGGCGCCAAAGAAGGGAATATTCTCGGCCAGCTGCTCAAGGGCTCCCATCCACCAATTCCAGAATCCCACCGTAAAGTAAAACCACTCCGACCTATCCATCAGGTCGCCGAAATCAATAGATTTTATAAGGCTCGAATAGCCGTGGGAGCTTTCGAAATATACGAGGCACACCGAAGCGGCCGCAAGCAGGATGGGAACCGCCAGAGTCCACCAGGAAACCCTTCTCTCCGAGCTTCTCGCCCCGTCAAGCATTTTTTTGAAGCTATACTTTGCCACGCGAACCGAGTCCTTCATGTCGTCAAGGAGCATAAAGGAATGGCTTAAGGAATAATCGCGGGCTTTTACCAGAATTATAACCGAGCGCACCACCAGATACAGGGAGGGAACTATCAAAAACCAATTAAAATTGACCGCGATGAAGGCCAGGCCTCCCCAGAGCGCGGCAAAGAGGAAGCTGAAGAGACGAATCAAAGCCGTGGTTGCCTCCTCGTCCCAGATGTAATATACCTTGGTGTATAATTTGCCCTCGAAGGTCCACTCCGTATAAACGTCATTAGCGGTTATTCTGTCCGAGTTTATCCACAGGCCGACAACCACGTAGCAAACGTAGACTATCCAATCCTGCTCAAATATCAGATACAGAACCGGCGCGGCGATCGCTACCGCTATGACCGCGATAGCAGAGAGAATATCATTGGTTGCCAGCACGTAGCATAACAGATTTGCCAGCAGTATTCCGACGCCGATAAAGGCCAAAAGCCAGAATTGCGTAGCCCCCGCTATGATAAATAAAACTATCATTAATACAAAGGCTAAAGAAATCATATTATTATCTCCTTCTTATGAAAATTTATAATCGAGTTTCAGTAATATCTTGGCTTTGGCGGATGTATAATCCCGCAGGATCTGATCCTTCTCGCCCTCATAGGAGTAGCAGTCGCGGAACTTGAATTTATACTCAAGGCTATAGCTGACATCCTTCTTTCGATCAACGTCCAGAACCCAATATTTCGCATCATGCTCGCCCGAGGTGAGCTTGACCGTATCGCCCTTTTCTATCAGCCTGTATTCCTCCGAGTCGGGCAGCTCCAGGGTCTCGGTTATATCCGCCTTGGCAAAGGTCTCAAAATCAAGCTCGATCCGAAATTCCTCGGCCAGCTCCTTCTTACCCTGAATCAGCTCTCTTCGGGGCTTTGCGGTGGGCAAAACGTAGCATTTATTATCAGGGTCGGGAGTGTATGCGTAGAGCGAATAATCGTATGGGCCCCGCATTCCCAGCGCCGTGGCCATAACGTCACCGAAGCCCCTTTGAGAAAACACCGCCTTTTCCCCGGTATTCAGGACGGGAACGCAGCGCTCGTATTCCTGGTGGTGATAGCCCGTAAGGCAGTAGCCGTTATTTTTAATATCATCTGCCACGGCGTGCTTTATAGCATAGCTGAGCTCGGCCGTGGGATAATCCTTGTCATCATAGTTCGTCCAGCCTATAATCCTGTATTTCATATCTTAAAATCACCCCTTCCGACGTTAGTTAAAATTTATCGGTGTAAAGCGCTTCGTCAACTTCCTTTTCAAGGGTGCTGCCGCCGTCCAGCTTACTGTCAAGAAGCCTGTAAAAATCCTCGTTATGCTCGGTTATAAAGCAATGGCAGACCTCGTGATAGACGATGGCCCTGATATGCTCGCGGTCATACCTGCCGAGATCGTGGGAAAGATAGACCCTGTTGGCAGAAAGATCGTTATAGCCCCAAATGCTTTTGTTCAGCCCCTTGACGGTAAAATCCGGCAGCTTAATTTCCTTAAAATCGTTTTCAAGCTCGTAATATATCTCTGACAGAACCTGCTCCACCGCCCGCTTCAGGTGCTTGCGGTAGGTGGCCCTCTGCTGCTCCCTCGTGTTTTTCGTGGTGCAGACAGTAAGAGTATACTTATCTATGACGACCTCGTTTTTATCGGATTTTTTCGCCTTGGCTATATACCTTCTGCCCAGGTAGTGAACTATCTCTTTTCCGTCAAACCTGCGGTATTCCGCATCATAGCATTTTCTGTATAATATCTGGAAATTTGTAAACAAATATCTCCATATTTCCTCACAATCCCGATCTTCCTTAACGTTCAGATAAACGACGCTGTCTCTTATTTCGTATGTAAACGGAGCATCCTTATTCACCACAAGCTCGTAGTTGATAAGCTTGTTGCCCTTAAAATATCTCATAATCAAAACGCCTCGTGCGAATGCTTGATAGCCTTATATTCCTTTTCCAATTCGGAGGCGCCCTCCATCCTTGAATCCAGAAGCTCGTAGAAATCCGCCCCGTGTCCCCTGACCGTGCAGTGGCACAGCTCGTGATACAGGAGCGCCTTGATATAAACGGGATCGTATCTGCCGATCTTGGGGTGAATAGCGATGTGATCCCTATCGTCACCGTATCTTTTGTTATAGCCCCACATACCCGATATGGGCTTCACTACTATCCTTGGAATTTTTACCTCGGGGAAGTCCCTCGCCGCTTCGGGCGTCAGCCTTTCTATTTCCTCTTCAACGGTCTTTCTCAAAAAACGGTTATATATGGCCTTGTGCTGTGAGGGGGTATTCCTTTTGCAATATAAGGTGATCGCACCGTCCTTGATCTTTACCTCATCCTTTTCCGCAGCCTTGATTTTGACCATATAAAGCTTTCCTAAAAGGTGGACTACGGATTTCCCCCTGTATTTTCTGTACTCCTCATCATGAAGCATATAGTAATGATCCAAAAACCTGCTTCTGATCTGCCCCTCAACCATACTCCGCTTGAAATCGGCGGGAGCCGTGATCACCACGTAACCATCCTCGTAGGAAACCGAGTAATGTTTTTTTTCGGTTATTTTGATCTTATATTCGATCACCTTTCCATGATCGGCGCAAACCCTTCCGGATATATTGCTACTCATAAATTTTATCCTCTTAACCTCTCTATCAGAAGCAAATAATCCTCCAGCTCTACCTTTGGCAAATTGCCCCCGTTTCCCTTGCGGCAGCCTCCTCGCTTACCTCCGGGGGCTCGTAGTCGCGCAAAAATTGAGAGAAGGAGATAGGGCTGTCTGCCATCCGCTTGATTTAGTGTCAAAAATCACGAAAAGGCCGCTGCTTTTTTCATAAGCCGCTAAAATGTTGTTTCTCAAATCCTTGTAATATTTCAGCATTTTTTCCTCCTTTAATATCCCTGAGAAGCATCGCAATTCAAGCGTATGCTTTAAGTAAACGATTTTTACGCCGGGCTCTCTGCGAGCTTGCGGCGTAACTCTGTTTAAGATTTCTTTTGCTTCTTCCGCGGCAGCTTCATTTTTACAGAGGTTAGAATACTTATTACTCTATTTTTTTGAATAACCTCGGTAATAGCTGCCTCTATTATCTTCCAAGGATGTATATAAACAAAAAATGCTTTTATACACGTTAGCTATGTTTTTTCAACTATAGCTCCATTATAAAATTAAATAGCGATTGCGTTCTCAGGTCCCGGATGGTCCGGCTTATAAACGACCTCTTCTTTATGATCACCATAACTATACCATCGACTTTGTCCAAATACTCTGACTCTAAAATGATTTGAATCTAAGGTTGAATCATAGATTACTTTTCGGGTAAATTCCTTAAAGTCATATACTACTTTATAATGATATAAGCTTGAATCATAAATATCATCACACATTCTTCTGTATAATTTATTAAATTCCTTTGTATCTTCTTCTAATTCTTTATAGCACTTATTAAGCCAAATTTTTAAATCCGCCATTTTACTATCATATCTGGATTGAATATAATTTACGGAATAACGATAAGTATTTAAGTCATAAATCATTTGTTTTCTGAATTTTTGCCGACAATATCTGTTAAGCCTTGCTTGAACGATTTCACTATTTTCCCCTCTTCTTCATTTTATTAAATTTTACTATTGACTTTTTATAGTCGGCCCATCATCGTTTAGTCCATTATACCACAAATTTGTGAAAAATTCAACTTTATAACGATCAAATCGTTAAATTTTTTCATCCTCTTTCACAGGGTGTTAGGTAATCGTTAAAAGGTTGAATGTAAAAAGAAAAAGAGCCCTGTAAAAGTGCTAACTTACACTCCTACAAGGCTCTGATA
>CAZABU010000078.1:0-9223 GCA_964483225.1 uncultured Ruminococcus sp.
TAGAGGTCTTACCGTGGTCAACGTGACCCATAACGCAAACTACGGGTGCGCGCTCTACAAGATCGTCGGCATTATCCTCTGCCTCGGTGAAGAGCTTCTCCTCAATGGTAACAACTACCTCGCGGGTAACCTTTGCGCCGAATTCATCGGCGATAAGCTCTGCGGTACCGAAATCTACAACGTCGTTAAGGCCCTTCATCTCGCCCATGAACATAAGCTTCTTGATGACCTCTGCGGCGGTCTTTTTGAGTCTGGAGGCAAGCTCAACAACGGTGATCTCGTCGGGCACGGTGATCTCGAGTTGCTTGTTTCTTGCGCGCTCGGCCTCCATACGCTTGATCTTTTCCTGCGCGGCTCTCTCCTTGTCGCGGGCGCTCTTCTGATTCTGTCCTCTGTTATCCTGCTTCTTGAGCTTCTGCTTCGAGCTCTTCTGATCGGTACCGTTAAGGATAGCGTAATACTGATCGTTGTAGCGCTCGTCGTACTTGGAAAGGTTTACGTCAGAGGTTCTGGTATCGACCACACGGGTCTTGGGGGTGGTAACGTTGTACTCGCCGCCGATATTTACGCCACCCTGCACGTTGGAGCGATCCACAGTGGGAGTAATAGTCTTGAACTGCTGCTTCTGCGCGCGCTTTTCTTCCTTCTTGGGCTTTGATGCCACAGGAGTAGGCTGGCTCTGCTGATTTGCCTTCTGAGCCTCCTTCTGCTGCTTCTGAAGCAATGCCTGCTGCACAGGACGTGCAGCCTCACTCGTACGCTCGGGCTGCTTTGCGGGGGCTGCCGCAGGCTTCTGGGCAAGCTTCTCGGCAGGCTTTACTGCCGGCTTTGCCGTAGCGTTAGCCGCAGGTCTTGCGCCGGGCTGAGGCTGGCCTCTGAAGCCCTGAGCCGCCTTGTTCATATTATCGTACTTCTTAGCGAAGGGGTTCTCCTGGGGCTGTGCGCTGTATTTCTGATAAGGAGAGCGTCTGTCATCTCTCTGTCCCTGGGGTCTGTCGTCCCTTCTCTGGGCGGGACGGTCGGGGCGTCTCTGCTGCTCTGCAGGTCTCTGCTGCTCTGCGGGCTTCTTAGCCGCGGGCTGCGCAACAGGCTTTACCGTCTCGGGCGCAGGCTTCTTTTCCTCCGCCGGCTTTACAGTCTGCGCAGGAGCGAGAGCGGGCTTCTTCTCCTCTGCGGGCTTCTTTGCCTCTGCGGGTGCCGCAGGAGCCTCCTTCTGAACGGTGATCTTGGTCTTACCGCTACGGTATGCGTCAAGATCCTTTATCTGATTGGCGCCGGTGATATGGTTGAGGAATATTTCAAGCTCCTCACCGTCCACCGAGCCACCGTTCTTCTTCTCTATACCGAGCTCCTTATAGGCGTCAAGGACGTCCTTGGTCTTTATGTTAAAATCCTTCGAAATCTGGGCTATCTTCACTGTAATCTGGGCTGCTGCCATAATAGTCACCGGTTCCCGTCACGGAAACTTCCTTTCTACTGTAATGTATCTCGCTGCTCGTCCCTCTCGGGCTGGGCGGCCTTTCTTATCTCCTCGGCAAAGCGGTCATCCTTCACCGCCACCGTCGCCGGCGCGTAAAGCTTGCCAAGAAGTCTTCCAAGCTCCGACGAAGATATGTCAATATCAAGAACGGTAACACCGTAGAACTCACATTTGTGAGTAACCTTCGCTCTCGTGCCCTCCGAGGCCGACTCGGATATCAACACGATGCGAGGCTTCGCCGCACCCTTTTTCGATAACGACGAGCATACCGCTTCCGTTCCTATTATCACCTTGCCGGCGCGCATCGCAAAGCCGAGCATTCCGACGAGGCGAGATCTATCCTTAATTTCCAACCGACAGCTCCTCTTCCATTCTTACGTATATCTCCTCGGGCACCGAGCACTCAAGGGACTGCTCTATGCGACCGGACTTTCTCGCCTTTTTGAAGCAGGCGGCACTCTTACAAATATACGCGCCTCTGCCTGACATCTTTCCGGTAAGGTCGAGAACTATCTGCCCCGTGGGGGTACGCAGAACTCTTATCAGAGTATTTTTCGGAAAATGCTCACCGCATCCCGTGCATCTTCTGGTCGGAACCTTTCTTGCGGGCTTATTTTCTGCCATAACGGTCTTACGCCTTTATGTCTATCTTACAACCGGTAAGACGGGCAACGAGCTTTGCGTTCTGTCCTTCCTTACCGATGGCAAGAGAAAGCTGATCGGGCGAAACCGAAACTCTGCAGGTACGCTCATCCTCAAGATAAACGTCCAGCACCTTTGCGGGAGAAAGGGCCTCGGCAACGTACTCGCAAATGTCCTCGCTGTACTTGATAACGTCAACCTTCTCGCCTGCGAGCTCGTTTAAGATAGCGGAAATTCTCATTCCGTTCTTACCTATGCAGGAGCCCACCGCATCAACGTTCTCATCTCTGGAATAAACGGCGAGCTTGGTTCTGCTGCCTGCCTCACGGGCAACACCCTTGATAAGGATGGTGCCGTCTTGGATCTCGGGAACCTCAAGCTCAAAGAGCCTCTTTACGAAGTTGGGGTGAATACGGGAGAGGGTAACGATAGGACCGCGGGTCTCTCCGCTCTTTACCTCGGAGATGAATACCTTGATTCTGTCGCCTACGTCGTAATACTCACCGGGGATCTGCTCCTCCTTGAGAAGAGTAGCGTAGCCTGTACCGGTGTCAAGAATGAGATTGCCGTTCGTGGTATCCACCTTATCGACGATAGCGGTAATGATCTCTTCCTTCTTATCCTCGTACTCTCTGGTCTGTCTTTCGCGCTCTGCGGTACGGATCGCCTGGACGATCATCTGCTTACCCGCCTGTGCGGAAAGGCGTCTGAAGTCCTTGGTCTTGAGCTCGGTCTCCACAACTCCGCCAAGCTTGTGACGGCGGGAGAGCGCCTTTGCGGCGGAGAGAGCGATCTCGCACTTATCGTCGGTAACCTCTCCGTCGGGAACAACCGTCCTCTGCTGGAAAACTCTCATATCCTTCTTGACGGGGTCGAGCTGCACTCTGATAACGGTGGTGGGGCCGACCTCCTTTCTGCAGGCGTTTGCAAGAGCCTCCTCAATTTTTGTGATCATATACTCCTTGGGAATACCGTTCTCCTTTTCGAGAAGGTCAAGGGCGTTGAAGAAATCCGCGTTCATTTTTCCTTTGTACCCGTATGTCTATACGTTCCTTTCGTTTTGATTGTATTTTTATTTATTAATCCTCAAAATAAACGGTAGTGAGCTTGGATACCTCGCTCTTTTCCACCGTGACCGCACCGTCGGCGCATTCCAGCGTAAGCTTACCGTCCTCTGCGGCAGCAAGAATACCGACAATGGACTTTTTGCCCTCCTTCTGGGCAAAGAGCTTCGCCTCCACCTTCACACCAAGGGAGAGCCTTATATGCTCCTCTGTGCGCAGCTCCCTCTCAACTCCGGGAGAGGATACCTCAAGGTAATAAAAGCCCTCAATGGGGTCCACCTCGTCAAGTATGGGGTCTATAGCTCTGTGTACCTTCTCGCAATCGTCAATGTCGATACCGTCGTCGGAATCTATGGTGATCTCCAGGTGGTAGTCAGCACCGATCTTTCCGTAGGTAATATCCCAGATCCTGTAGCCGAGCCCGGTCACAGTAGGCTCTATCGCCTCACGCACGGTTTCTCTTATCGGTTTCTTCATTTTCAGGCCTCTCTTATAAGAATTTTGTCCTTGCCGTTACAACAACAGAGAGTGACCCGTCAGGTCACTCTCTATCATTCACTATTAAACTATCATTATTATAGCATATTTTTCGAAAAAATCAATAGCTTTCAGCAAAAAAACTCTTTCTTTTTTTATATTTATAATAAAAAAGGAAGAAAAACGTAGGTTTTCAACCTTACCTTATTCAAAAAATACAGAGGCATCGTGTCAACAATACCTCTGTTTTTTATTCGGGTAGCCTGAATGAAGCAGCCCCTTTATATTAGAATTGCTTCTTTTTCCAGTCGTTAGGAGCCTTGCCTACCTTCTTCTTGCGCTTTTTGAGCTCATACATTCCGGTGACCTTGGCATACTCTGCCATTACGTACTCCATCTCACGCTTTACGGCAAGCTTCTTGAGCTCAAGCTCGCGAGCATCCTCATAGCGGCTTCTCATGGTGTTAGTCTGGGATAAAACCGATACATTTCTTTTACTCATTTTCTATTCCTCCTTATTAACCGAGAAGTCCCTTGACGCCGTCAACGATGTCCGGGCCGCAGAACCAGAAGAATGCTACTGCAGCCGCGAGAACGAGAGCAAGGATAAGGCCGGTGCCGAAGATCCAGTCAAAGGCGGCGGAGGAGTGAAGGTTGCGCTTGCGTACCTTCTTGATCATCCATTGGATGTCGCGCTCCAGAGTCTTCTCCGCGCTCTTGTTCTTCTTGATATCCTGCTTGAGCATACGAGCCTCCTCACGGGAGTTATCCTCGTTCTTCAAACGATACTTGCAAAGGGCAATAGTGGAAAGAGCATCCACGCGCTTGTTCATAAGACCGTAGATCTTACCGCGCTCACCCTCACCGCAGTTAAGCTTCTTAACTGCCTTTGCCATCTTCTTCTGCTTCTTCTGTGCCTTTGCGGCGGCATCAGTCTTGACGTTGCGCCAGGTCTGATTGATGCTGGTACCGTCGAGATTGTACTCACTGCCGGTATAGATAGCAGAAAGCTTGCTGTTTATGAGGTCACGCTCGTTGAGGAGAGTGATCATACGGGATCTGAGAGAATCGATCTTCACCCTGTCGGCATTGGGACGGGGCGTCTTCATGGTTGCGGGGTTGTTGGTGACAACGGCGTAGTAACGCTTGTTATCCATAGACTCGCACTTGAGAGCCGCTCTGTGATTCTTCTTAATAGAGGCGATCTGCTTTGCGATCTTGCGGCGGCGCTTAACGCCTACGTCGTGACCCTTTCCGTAACGGAACTTGGTTACGTCCCTCTCGCTCTCAAGCAAGCTGATCTCATAATCGGCCTGCTGGGTGAGGACGGCCATATCCTTGTTGGCCTGAGCCTTGGTCTTCGCATCGAGAATGCTGGTGTCGACCCACTCGGCCTTCTGCTTCTCTGCCTGATATACCGCGCCCACTCTCTCGATCTCGCCGAGGGCCTTAATTCGCTCTGCGTTGGGATCTGCGATCTTGTATGTAACGGCTCTGAGAGGCTCGTAAGCATCTCCGGATATGATATCGGAGGGAATGCTGGTGGAGGCGTAGGAAAGATTCTGACCGGTGAGCTTCACGTACTCGTTTACGTATCTGTTATATACGTTGATCTCGGTTGCAAGAGCTCTGCGGGAGCTGTTGATATACTTCTTCGAGGATACCTGGCAGCTGGCGGTAAGATTTGCGATATACTTATCAACGATGGACTTCTGAAGAGTGATGCAGTCAACGATGATAACAGCGCGCTTCTCACCCTTGGTGCCGCTCTTCTTCTCCTGCTTCTTCTTGAGAGCGGAGCGGAGCTTGATGGTCTCCTTCTCGCTGGTCTTAATGAATTTCTTCAGCTGCTTTACGTTTGCAACGTAGATCTCATCGCCGGCACCGGCGGTATTGCGCTCAACTGCTCTGCCCTTTGCGCCGGCATTGGCCTCGGGCTTGTTGTAAGTAAGAACGGGGAGTATCTGATATGCGCCTCTTGCCATAATATCGTCGGGAATGGAGGCAGAGGCCTGAGTAAGCGCGATGCCGGTCAGACGTTGATAATCCTGCACGTAGCGGTTATACTGTCTGATCTCGACGAGCATCGCCTTCTTGACCTGCTTTGCCACCTTCTTATTACCGGCGTCACGGCAAGCGACCATATTGTCGCTCATCTCGTCAATAATGGATTTCTGAACGACCAAAGACTCTACGACGAGGGTAACCTTGTCGCGGCCTACGGTATCACGCACCTTAGCATCAAGCTTTGCAAGCTGCTTTTTAGCGGCGGTGATCTTCTTTTCGCTCTCCTTCATATACTTCTTTACCTGGCGCTTGGTCATACCGGAGACCTCGGCGTCATCGTAAAGCTCGGACATATCCTCGGCCTCGTATACGGCAACGGCCGCAAGCTCGGTGTAAGGATCTGCAACGGCGGGAGCGGCCATAGGCGTAGCCGATGCCACGGCGGGAGCGGCCACAGGCGTAGCCGATGCCACGGTGGGAGCGGCCATAGGTACAGCTGTAGCTACGGGTGCTGCTACGGGAGCAACCGACGCAGGAGCGACGGGAGTTGCCGCAGGCGCAGGTGCAGCAGGCGCGGTGGGAACCTGGCGCGCGCTGACGAGCGTCACTATAGGCATAGTTCTGACGGAGTTGGCGGCCGCACTCTTACGGCGCGGAAGCTTTGATGAAGAGGATATCACTGTAACAAGCTCCTTTTTTCTTTTCTTTCTTCGCGGCAGGCGAGATGAAGCGGATATCGCCGTTACGCGGTTATTGTCCACCTGGGGAGGCATCGGGCCGTCAAAGGGATCGAAATCCTCATCGGTGGTATCCTCATCGCCGAACACGAGGGTCACTCTGGACTGCTTGCGTGACTTGCGCTCGCCGACGATTCTGGTCTTGTCGCCAACCGTCTCGAAGAGCTCGTAGAGGTCAGCAATGGTGGGAATTACGGGAATGGTACCGTGTCTGAGGACCTCGTCAACGGTAGCAGTGCCGATCTTGGTAAGAGGAATACCGATTATCTCGGAATAATAGTCGAGGCTCTTATTGTAGGTGCAGATATCGGTAACGAGAGAACGCTTGTAAGCGGATATGTACTCGTTCTTACCGTACTCTCTCGCGTGCACGAGCTTCATGTAGTCGAGAAGAAGCCCCTCTCTGTCGAGAAGATATCTGGAAACAGCCTGGGATCTGTTGTGAGCGTCAAGACTGAAGGGTCTCTTTTTCTTGAGAGCCTTCTTCGCGAGCTTCGCCATCTTCTTGTCCTGCTTATCAAGGAACTTACGCATCTTCTTAAACTGCTTATTCGCATTCTTCAGACGCTTCTTAAAGATCTTGAAGCCGGTCTTATCCTTCACGGTACCGACGCCTGCGAGAAGCATCTCTGCGGTAAGAGAAGCCTTGCGAGGTACCTTACGGCTAACTACGTTATCGGTAGTACCCTCAACGCGCTTGATAATGGTAGAAGCGGCTATCTCCTCGCCGCTGCGAAGCTGATACATGCTGGGAAGCACGTAGGTATAGGACTCGGGCTTGGACTCGCAGGCCTTGTTGAAGATCTCAACCATTCTGCTGTCCCAGCCTATTGCGGGAACTACTGCGATTCCGCGCTTCTCCGCGATCACGTTGGCGAGAGAAAGATTCATCTTGTAAAGGAACTCGCCGGTCTCCTCCTCAAAGAAGTCGGTATAATCGTTATATCTTCCGAGATCCGCGAAGAGAAGATCTGCGTATCTGTTGACCAGCTTGTCGCCCTTCTTGCTCTTTTTCTTGGGCTTGGAGAGCCTTGCCACCTGAGCAAGGTTATCACATCTGAGCTCAAGCAGGCAGCCGCAAATCTGGATCACTGCAACGCTGGTGTTAACGCCGGGACATTCAACGAAAGCGGAGGCAGGAGTCTTCTTCAGCTGCTTATAAGCCTTCTTCATCTCGCGCTTGCGCTCGCCCTTCGAGGACTTGATGCCCTTCTTTGCCTCGAGCATCCTTTTGCTCTTTATGGGCATTCCCTCTGCATCGAGGTGAGAGTCGATCGCCGTGTTAAGCCTCTTGGCGGCCTTCTTACTGCGGGCGAGGTATTTTTCAAGCTGCTTTTTGGTGACGAGAGTCGCACCGGTCGCCTTGAGGTTAAGGACCTCGGGGTCGTTCATAACGATGGGGGCGTGCACGGGCTTCTCAGGCTCCTCGACGGGTGCCTCGGGCTCCTCTGCGACCTCCTCGAGAACCACCGGCTCCTCTATCTCCTCAGCGGGCTCTTCCACAGACTCGGGGATCTCGGTCTGACGCTCCATAGCCATCGCGCGCTCTGCGGCGGCGGTAACTATTGCCTCTGCGGTCTGGCGGGCGTTATCCATCATGCTGAGCTGCTGATTGTAGCTCTCCTCCATAGCGCGGTAACGCTCACGAAGCGCCTCAAGCTCCTCGTCGCGCTTCGGCTCCTCTGCGGGAGAGGCAGGGGGTGTGGCCGTCGCTGCCGACATCATCATGCTGTTTACTATGTACTGATGCCTTGCGTTGGCATCCGCTATCTGTCTTGCATAAAACTCGTTGGCCGACATGGGAGGGGGCGCAATATTTCTGTCGTCCATAGCCGTGAGAACCACCTGCATGGCGGGATCCTGCACGGGAATATTAACGTTGCCGTCATCGGAGAGCATCTCATTTACCATAAAGCGCTCTACCGCATCGGCGGCAGCCTGCTGTCTATCTGCCTCTGAGGGATCGACCTCTGCCGCATCGGTATCTGCCACTACGTTCACGTCGGCAGCCTCTACGGAAACGGCGGGCTCTGTGGCAGGCGCATCAGCCGTACCGGGGATCTCGACCACGGAGGATTCGGCGGCGGGAGCCTCGGGGGCGGGAGCGGGTGCCACGGGGGTAACAGCCTCCGCTACGGGAGCGGGTGCCACGGGAGCCTCTGCGGCCTCACTTGCCACAGGTGCGGGATCCCTGTCCTTCTTCACCTTGGCGGTAACCTTTGCCAGCAGCTCGTTTGCTCTTTCATGTCTGGCCTTTGCCTCTGCGCGCTCACGCTCGAGAGCGGCGGCGATCTCCTGCGCCTTCGCCTCTCTTGCACGAGCCTCAGCAGCCGCGCGCTCCTCGCGCTCCTTCTTGAGCTGGGCGGCGACAGCCTTTCTCTGATTCTTCAGAAGCTTCTGTCTGTAATTTTCTGCGTATTCAAGAGCTGCAAGCCTCTGCTCGTTGGCAATTGCGGCGGCTCTCTCGTCTTCCATATGCTTTTTCTCCGTCTGCGCAAGGCGAGCCTTCGCATCGGACTCGGAGCGCTTCTGGCTTCTCTCCTGCTCGGTTCTGCGAGCCCTGGCATCTGCATTTGCACGGCTGACATTATCGGAGGCTGCTCTCAGCTTATCCTCAATATCCGTCGTCGCGGCAGTAGAAGAGCCTTCACCCGCGGCGCCTGCCTCGAGCTCGGGATTAACCTTCATCTCATCTGCCATCATGATGTCCCCCTATCGTTATCATTATAATACTTTAATAAAAAATTCAATACGTCTCTGCGGAGAATGATCCCCACGAAGCACCCTCTGTCGTCCACGACGGGAACGAAGTTGTG
>CAZABU010000079.1:0-9180 GCA_964483225.1 uncultured Ruminococcus sp.
GTGCCGTGCCGCGAAGAAGAATGCGCAGAAGGGTGCAAGAGAGATGTTCGATGCAGTCTGCGTAGAGTGCGGCAAGGAATGCCAGGTGCCCTTCAAGCCCACCGAAGGCAAGGCCGTTTACTGCAGCGAGTGCTTCGCAGCACAGAGAGCAGAGTAATTTGTTTTTACTCTTAGGCTTACCTTCTACATAGGTTTAAGTCTACCTTCACCAAAACAAAAGGACCCGTATCGGGTCCTTTTGTTTTTCCTCTTTGTCAAATTTATTGTTCCAGAGTTACGGATTCCACGACCTTCGGTGTGATTTCCATACTTTTCCGTCTTTCCTTGAAAAGCTTGCGCCATGCGATAACGCAGGCGACGGAAAGAGCAAGGATGGAGAGTGACCAGGATACGGGGTATGCGTAGAAGAGTCCGCAAAGAGTATGGAACTGCTCCATCTCAAAGAAGGTGTATATCCATATGATCCTTATGCCGCATATGCCGCAGAGCGATATCATCATAGGTGTCAGCGAATATCCGAGTCCTCTCAGAGCACCCGAAAGCATCTCCATAATGCCGCACAGAAAATACGTATTAAGCATGACCGCCGCAAGATTGATTCCACTTTGCAGTATGAGCTCCTTGTTCGGGTCGGCAGGATCAATAAACAAATTCATAACAGGGTTTGCAAGTAAAAGCAGAAGCTGGCCTACCGCGACGCCGATCACCGTAACCTGAAGCAGGCAGTAGAGGAAGGAACGGTTGATCCTGTCGTGCTTTTTGGCGCCGTAGTTCTGGGCGATAACGGTCATCGTCGCATGGGTGTAACTGTTCGTCGCGTTGTAGCATATTCCATCCAGGTTTCCGAGTATAGTTTTCGCTGATATATCCACGGTGGAGAAGGTGTTGGAGGCGCTGGAGAGCAGCACGTTAGAGATACTGAACATCGAGCCCTGGATTCCCGCGGGAACGCCGAATCTGAGAACTCGCTTGAGTATCTGCGGCTCAATCCTGGCCTTCGAGAAGCTGAAGGCGTAGCACTGATCCTTACGTTTTATAAGCACAACCAGAACGGCGATCGCAGAGGCGTACTGGGAAATTATGGTAGCGATAGCAACACCAGCCACGCTCATACCGCATACGATAACGAAGAAGAGATTGAACACCACATTAAGCAGTCCTGCCGACGTAAGTATTATCAGCGGAGTTTTGGAGTCGCCAACCGAGCGGAGGGTGGATGCGCTGAAATTGTAGACCGAGCTTGCGGGGATTCCGCAGAAAATTATCCTTATGTAAAGAGTAGCGCGCTCAAGAAGCTCGGGCTTTGTTTTCATAAGTATCAGGGCGGGCTCGGAAATGAGAAGACCGACGAGCATAAAAACGATACCGCCAATGAGCGAAAAGGCAATGGACGTATGCATAGTACGGGAAACCATATCGTAATGCTTTGCGCCGTAGCTTTGAGCAACTACGACACCCGTACCCGCCGAAATACCGATAAGCAGATTGACGATGAGGCTGGTGAGTGAGCCCGTAGAGCCCACTGCCGCAAGAGCCAGCGGATCGCCGGAAAACTGTCCGACGACGATATGGTCTGCCATATTATAAAACGTCTGAAGTATAGACGTCAGCATGATCGGCACCGCATAAGCGATTATCTTGAAGAACAAAGGACCTTCGGTAAATCCTCTCTCCATGGCTTTTTGCTTAAACATTTCACACCCATCCCTTCGGCAAAGGTTATCGTAAGTTCATTATAGCCTTGCGGGCAGCTTTTGTCAATAGTAAAACCGAAAATATTTTAAGTAAAAAACAAGTGCCTCGCGAACGCTGAAGGTGATGAAAAACGTGTACATATCCGGACTAAAGGCCGCAATTTGCTAACAATTGTTTGCATACGTCTGTTTTGAATCCTTGTGCGCTCGTCCGCTGAAGTCGAAAAAGAAAATATTTTTTCAAAATTTTTTGTCGAATACTGTACAAATCCCGGAAAATATGTTATACTATACTAAATAAATATTTGCATACGCGCGAGGCGAGGTAATATGGAAAATAAATATAACAGAAATAATAAGGGCGGCAAGCCCTATCGCAGAGGCGATCGGCAGCGTGCTCCGCGAGTGGCGGACGAATCTCTCGTCTGCGGCAGAAACGCCGTAAAGGAGCTGCTCTCCGGTGGCAGAGATATAGAGAAGATATACGTGCAGTCCGGTGAGCGTGAGGGCTCAATCAATCTGCTCATAGGTATGGCCTCGGAGCGTAAGATCCCTATCATCGAGTCGGATAAGCGTAAGCTTGACGAGCTCTCCTGCGGCGAGCGCCACCAAGGCATAGTGGCCATTGCCTCCGAGCGTAATTATTCCTCGGTGGACGAGATACTTGCCTATGCCGAGGCGCGCGGTGAAAAGCCTTTCGTTGTTGTTCTCGACGGAGTAGAGGATCCTCACAATCTCGGTGCCATCATTCGTTCTGCGGAGTGCTGCGGTGCTCACGGAATCATTATTCCAAAGCGCCGTGCGGTAGGACTCACGGGCACCGTCGGAAAGGCCTCCGCCGGTGCAATCGAGCATATGCGCGTTGCCAAGGTCACAAATCTTGCAACCACCGTTGACGATCTCAAGGACAAGGGTCTTTGGCTCTTTGCCGCCGATATGGGCGGAGAGCCTCATTATAATACCGATATGACCTGCGCCGCGGCTATCGTTCTCGGCAGCGAGGGCTCGGGAATTTCCAGACTTGTAAAGGAAAAATGCGATTTTACCGTCTCTATCCCGCTTTACGGTAACGTGAATTCTATGAACGTATCCTGCGCCGCCGCAGTCATTCTTGCGGAGGTAGCAAGACAGAGAAGCCTGAAAGGAAGGTGAGCTTTCTTTGGAAAACAAAAATCCCCCCATTGATAAAATAATTGAGCGTATTTCCGCGGACCCCGGTGCCGTTACCGAGCGCGTGTCGGGCGGAGCGCGTGAGTTCGAATTTTCCGAGAGCAGCGCGGACGGCGGCCTTGTGTTTGAGTTTTCTGACGGCAGCCGGGATGCTGCGCAGCCTGCGGAGCTTTCCGCCGACAGTACCGAGGCTGTGGCTGATGTCGCAGTACCCGAGCTGGTCGTGCCGGATGTATTTTCTGTTGACGAAAAGTACGATACTCCCGTTACTGCTGATATAACGAATCATATTCATCCTACCTACGTGCCCCGCTTTACCGAGGTCAGCGAGAATTACAGAATGAAGGACGATCCTCGCCCGAGAAAAGGCACCGATACTGCAGAGGTAACGAGGGTGGAAAGGGTAGACCCGAGTACGGAGCCCGCCGCTTCCGCTACCGAAGCAGTTGACCCCACCGCCGAGCTCGACGTTGAAAGCGACAGCGCGGTTGTCGTGACGTCGCGCCAGACCGCCGCGGAGGAGGACGTGTCCGAAACTCTCAACATTTATAAATTCGGAGAAGAGCAGGAGCCTCCTGCTCCCCGCGAGCGTACCGTAGAGGACGAGCGCGCCGAGATCACCCGTCTGTTCAGCAGGAATGAAGAGCCTGCGCCGGCTTCCGAGCCCGAGGCTCAGACCGTCACCGAGGAGGTTGCCGCGCCTGCAGTAGCAGAGCCCAAGCCTCGAAGGGCGGAGGACTACAGGATTCCCGACCCCACGGATGCGAGGATCAATGTGGTCGATTTTTCGGAGAGCGCGCCCACCCGCCGCACAAGCGTTGATCCCGAGGGCGTGACCGACGTTACTACAGAGCCTGACAAAAAGAAATCTCCCGAGTTCACCAATAAAAAGCAACGCGACGCATTTAAGGACAGATTCCTCGACACCCTTATGTCTATGCGTATACGCATCGTTACAGCCTTTATTTTCGGCGCACTTCTTCTGGCGCTGGAGTGCCTTGTCGCCTTTGACGTTATCGGCCCTCTTGTACCCGCCCTTGAGCTGATTCCCTGGTCCTGCGCTCTGTTTGACCTGATACTCGTCGCAGGTATTACGGTGCTTTCTGTGCCTGAGATCTCGAAGGCGGTAAAGCGCCTGCTTCGCGGCAGGATCACGCCGGAGCTCTTCGTTCCTCTGGGATTTGTGGCCGACGCTGCGTACACCGTTGCGGTGATTGCCGTCGCGCCGATGGATTACCCTCTGTTTGGATTTGTTTATGCGATCTCGGTGCTTTTCACCATCGGTGCTGCTTACGCCAAAACTCTCGCCGATTTTGCCTCCTTCAAGATGGTTACCAAAAACGACGAGAAGCGCATCCTTGATAAAAAGCTTACCCGCAGTCTGCCCGCAGAGAATATGGCGCTCGACGGCCTTGTGGATGAATATAAATCCCGCACCGCCCGTATATTCCGCACCTCCTTCGTGTCGGATTTCTTTAAGCGCACGGGAAAGGCTCCGGAAAGTCCCCGTCATACCGCTCTTATTTTTGCCGTATCACTCGTTGCTGCGCTTGTCGTAGGCGCGGTTTCCTTCTTCCTTCCTTCGGGAGGCGCCGTCAACGTGATCTCTGCCTTCTCCGCATTTACTCTGGTACTGCTTCTTTCCTATCCCACCCTCTCCGTCGTTGCTCATAAGCTTCCGTATATGCTTGCCCAGAAGGCGGCGATAGCAGAGGACAGCACCGTCATCGGTGAGCAGGCCTATTACGATTTTTCCGACATAGACGTTATCGCCTTTGACGATACCGAGATATTCGGCCCCGACGACGTCAACCTGAAGCGCTTTATCCTCTACGGTGACCAGAAGGACGTGGACGTCACGATGCAGGATATGTGCTCTCTGTTCTCCGTAGCCGGAGGACCGCTTAATTACATTTTCACCGGTGCTCTCGATGCAAGAGTTCAGCACACCCCCGCAAAGAATCCCGTGATTGAGGATGACGGTATATCCGGCGATGTAAGAGGCAGAAAGATCTGCGCCGGCACCGAGGAATATATGCGCCGTCACGGTATCGCTCTGACCGATGCCGCAGGTGCCGCTTCCGGAGGCATAGATACCACTAAGCTGATGTATGCCGCCAAGGACGGAGAGGTGTACGCCAAGTTCTATATCCGTTATTCCTTCTCCGAGGAGTTCACTCAGCTCCTTCCCACTCTGAAGGAGCAGGGCATAGTTCCGCTCATATATACAAGGGATCCCAACGTTTCAAACGAGCTCCTTTCCGCTCTGACGGCCGGATCCGACTGTATGCGCGCCGTTAAGTGCCACGATCCGGGCTTCGACGATGACAAGCTCTATCGAAGCATCAGTGCGGGCGTCGTTACCTACGGTGACAAGATAAACGCCATCAACGTAATCCTCCTTGCAAAGAGATTCAAGAAATTCAGCCGCCGTATCTCCACTCTTGAGATATACGCCGCTGTCGTGGGGGCGGCTCTCGGCGCCGTGATCTCTCTTTTGGGTATGTGGACCGTTCCCGCTATGGTGTACGGACTCTGGCAGATCGGCTGGTGCGTATTTCTTCGTATATACGCAGGTGGCAGCTTCCCGTCAGGAAAAACGGAATTGTAAAAACCGCCGTGTCTGCATCTCTCGGTGCAGACACGAATTTGTGAAAGGATAAGATATGCAAAACAGAAATATTTCCTCTGTGCTCAAGTCCGTGCAGAAGCCGGGTAGATATATGGGCGGAGAATATAACAGCATAATTAAGGATAAGTCCTCGGTGGACTGCCGCTTCGCCTTCTGCTTTCCCGACACCTATGAGATAGGAATGTCCAATCTCGGCGTGCGTATCCTCTACGATACGCTGAATAAGGAGGACGGCGTTTGGTGCGAGCGTGCCTATGCACCCTGGACTGATATGAAGGAGCGCATGGAGCAGTATTCCATACCCCTTACTGCCGTTGAAAGCGGCGACCCCCTCGCGGCCTTTGATATGGTGGCCTTTTCTTTGCAGTACGAGCTTTGTTACACCACCGCTCTCGCGATGATCAGAATGGCAGGCTTCCCCCTCTACGCCGCCGACAGGGACGAGAGTACGCCCATAATCATAGGTGGCGGTCCCTGCGTTTATAATGCCGAGCCCGTGGCGGAATTTTTCGACCTTATCAATATTGGTGAGGGTGAGGAGGTCCTTGCCGAAATTTGCCGCCTTTATATTAAAATGAAAAAAGAGGGCTGCTACACCCGTACCGCCTTCCTCAGAGAAGCCTCTCATATCGAGGGCGTTTATATTCCCTCGCTTTACGACGTTGAATACAATGACAACGGCACCATCAAGGAGTACCGCCCCAAATTTGCCGACGTGCCGAGCAAGATCAGAAAGCGTATCGTTGCCGATATGGACGAGGCCCCCTATCCCGAAAAGCTGATAATGCCGTATATCGAAACCGTTCACGACAGAATCGTCCTCGAGGTCTACCGCGGCTGTATAAGAGGCTGCCGCTTCTGTCAGGCCGGAATGGTCTACCGACCCATACGCGAAAAGAGCGTTGAAACTCTTTGTAAGCAGGCGAAATGCCTCTACGATAACACCGGCTACGAGGAGATATCCCTCATCTCTCTTTCAATCAGCGATTATTCCGAGCTGCCGAAGCTCACCGACAGTCTGCTTGAGTGGACCGATGACGCCCACGTCAGCCTCTCGCTCCCCTCGCTTAGAATAGACAGCTTCTCCGAGGAGCTTATGCAGAAGGTGTCGTCTGTCAGGACCGGAGGTATAACCTTTGCTCCCGAGGCGGGAACTCAGCGCCTGCGCGACGTTATAAACAAAAACGTCACCGAGGAGGATCTGATGCGCTCCGTCGGCATCGCCTTCCGCGGCGGTAAGAGTAATGTAAAGCTCTACTTTATGAACGGACTTCCCACCGAAACTATGGAGGATATAGAGGGCATCGCCGAGCTGTCGAAGCGCGTCGTAGGCGCGTATTTTAAGCTCCCGAAGCCTGAGCGCCCCAAGGGTATCGGTGTCACGATCAGCGTTTCCTGCTTCGTTCCCAAGCCCTGTACCCCCGTCCAGTGGGAAAAGCAGGATTCCTACGAGATGCTTATGGAAAAGCAGGAGCACCTTCGCTCCTGTATCACCGACCGCCGCATAAGATATACCTACCACGATGCAAAGGTATCCTTCATTGAGGCAGTTCTTGCAAGAGGTGACCGCAGGCTTGCTCCCGCCATAGCTCTCGCGGTAGAGGAGGGCGCCATCTTCGACGCCTGGGACGAGTATTTCGACTATGACCGTTGGATCAGCGTGTTTGAACGCACCGGCGTAGACCCGAATTATTATACTACGCGCGGCTTCGGACTTGATGAGGTTCTTCCGTGGGACATTATCGACGTCGGCGTGACCAAGGCCTTCCTTCGCCGCGAGCGCGATAAGGCCTACGAGGGTAAGACTACGCCCTCCTGTGCCGAGCAGTGCAGCGGATGTGGCGCGAATAAGCTGGGAGGTAAGAACAGATGGTGCAAGTAAATGAGAAGATCACGCTACGCGTGAGGTTCAAAAAAATAGGTGCCTTACAGTATATTTCTCACCTCGATCTCGTTCGTACGATGAATAAGATAATCGTCAGAGCAAAGCTGCCCCTCTGGTACACAGAGGGCTTTAACCCAAAGCCGAAGATGGCCTTTGCCGCCCCGCTTTCCATAGGTACCGAGAGCCTTTGCGAATACATGGATCTCCGTTTGACCGAGCGTATACCGCCCGAGGAGGCCGTAGCACGTCTTAACGCTAATATGACGGCAGAAATGCAGGTGTTCGAGGCCTATTACCCGGAAACGAAGTTCACGGATATGAAGTGGCTTTCCTACGCGGTTATGATAAAGACCGACGGCGCCGATGCGACCCTTGCGGAAAAATGTGCCGCCGCCCTTACCGGCGATCGTCTCGAAGTACTGAAGCATACCAAAAGCGGTGAAGCTACCGTTGACATCCGCCCCTTGATAAGATCTGCCGGGGCCGCCTTTGACGGTGAGTATATCCGCCTGGAGTGCTTGCTTTCTGCCGATCCCTCAAGCTTCCTGAACCCTGAGTACGTAATTAAAGCCCTTCGCGATAAATGCGGTATTCTTTCAAACCCCGACCTGACTGCAGAGCATTATTCTATACGCCGTGAGCGTGCCTACGACGGAGAAATGCGCGAGTTCAGATAATCGAATCAATATTAAACCCTGATAACCGTCTCAAGTGCCCGAGGGCGTCTGCGAGGCGGTTTTTCGCTACCTCTGCATCCTCGTGATTGCCTACCGAAAGCTCTCCGATAAGATCGGTGAAGGCCGCCTCGATATTCGTCAGGTCCTCGTGATTGACCGTAAGGCTGATAAAGCCCTCCTTTTTCGCAAAGTCCCCGCGCAGAGCCTCGGCGTCCGTCAGCGCATTGGAATTATTTTCGCTGACGTCAAGGGCCAGCGCCTTTTCTCCAAGCGCGGTCAGCTGCTTTTGCAGGAGTAGAGTGTCGAAGACGGTAAAGCCAACGACGGCGATAAGCACTGAAACTGCGAAGATCTTGATTTTCATCTAAAAGCTTCCATCCTTTTTAATTATATTAATATCACCCGTGTCGTTTACCGTCATCAGCAGAATGTCCTCCTTTTTTGCCTTTTGCTCATTTAGGCGCTTTGATAGCCATTTCTCGTCATATCCCGCGCCTGTCAGCGTCTTTTGGATGACCTCCCCGTCGATAATTACCGAGTGTGCAAGCTCGGTGTCAGTGTCGGTAATTACCGATAGATTGCCGTTTTGCTCAAGTACCGCATACTTGACCTCGGAAATATCCGGCGCCCCCTGGATTCTCAGCTCCGAGAGCAGCTCATTTACGGATATACGGTTTTCTGACAGCGCCTTTTGCTGTAGCTTGCCCTTGTAAACGATAAAGACCGGCTCTCCCTCGAATCTTCTTTTCAGCTTTTCGGATTTATTCTTCAGGGTGGACAGTATTATTTCTAAAGAAATAAGTAGCAGAGTAGGAATAATAGCGTTAAGCAGGGGTATGTCCGTGTCGTCTATAGGAATGGCGGCTATCTCCGAAACGAGCAGCGTTCCGACCAGCTCTCCTACGTCGAGCTCGCCTATCTGCCTCTTTCCCATAACTCGCAAGGAAAAGTTAAGCAGAATATATATAATTACCGTTCTTATTACCATTGACGCCATAATCAGCCCTCCTACGTTTAAGTATTCTGTTAATTTTGCACAATAATTCTAAAATTGCGAAAAAAATTTGAAAAAGTACTTGACAAAGGGGGAAGGATTTAGTATAATAATGGAGCCGACTTTCG
>CAZABU010000080.1:0-9172 GCA_964483225.1 uncultured Ruminococcus sp.
AAAGTCTGAAGACGGAAAACTCCACGGAGCTGTGGGTGCACATTACCTGCGGCAGTATCGTGGCAGGCGATCATTCTCTTGCAAGATACAAGACTTACATCAAAAAGAAACGTTCAAGAGATTACCGTCTCAGAGATAAAAATGCGCGCTTAATCTCTAAAAATGTAAACTAAAGATGTCAAAACGGACTCATTTCGCAAAATTCGAGTCCGTTTATCTTTTATTTATCCGCTATCTAAAACACCTGTATTATCGAAGGGCGGTATAAAGCTTTCATCAGCGGCAGAGCCCTCTTGCACGAAGCAGTTTTTCACCCCCAGCTTATCTGCGTAATCTACAAGCTCACGGTACTCGGCGGCACTCACGCACCTGTCCAGGGGCTTCGGTACTCCCGACATCGGTGTATACTGGCTCATAAGACTTATATAGATGCCGTTGCCGTAAGTACCGTAAAGATATTTCAGCGAAAGCTTCGCCTCGGCAAGATGGCCCGGCAAAAGCAGTATGCGAGCTATTATACCCCGTGTCATTATTCCGTTGCCATCAAATTCCGCATTACCTACCTGGCGATACATCTCTCCGATAGCGGCACGGGCAACATCGGGATAGCTTTCGGCGTTTGATAGCTTCTTTGCGGTAGTCCCTCGGTAATATTTGAGATCGGGCATATAAATGTCTGCAAGACCGTCCATAAGCTTAAGGCATTCTACCGTATCAAAGGATGAGGTGTTATATACTATCGGCAAGGTCAGCCCGAGTTCTTTCGCATTTTTTATTGCCGCGGCAATAGTCGGTACGTAGTGAGTGGGAGTTACGAGATTTATATTGTGCGCGCCCTTGCCTTGCAGCTCAAGCATTATTTGCGCAAGCCTTTCGGTGGATATTTCGATACCCGACTCGCACCTCGATATTTCCCTGTTCTGACAGTAAATACAGCGAAGAGAACAGCCGGAAAAGAATACGGTACCCGAGCCGTTAGTGCCGGAGATCGGCGGCTCCTCCCAGAAATGAAGAGCGGCACGCGCTACGTATAGCTTATCGGTAACACCGCATCTGCCAACGCCTTTTTTACGGTCTATGCCGCAAAGATGGGCACAAAGCCGACAGTTTTCATACATTTTAGTGCTACCTCCTTCTTTTTTTACGTTTATTTTACTGTTTTATTGACAAAGCTTTGCATATTTGCTATAATAGAGAAAAGATTTTTTTAGGAGTTATTTATGGACAAGAGAACAGATTACATATCCTGGGACGAATACTTTATGGGTGTTGCTCTTCTTGCCGCCGGCAGATCGAAGGATCCGAGCACACAGGTCGGCGCCTGCATCGTTGACAGCGACAACAGAATACTCTCCACCGGCTACAACGGCTTCCCGCAGGGTTGCTCGGACGACGACTTCCCCTGGAACCGCGACGAAGCGAAGGGCGAAACGAAATATCCCTTCGTTGTACACGCCGAGCTCAATGCTATACTTAATGCCAGCGGCAAAAAGCTTGCCGGATCAAGAGTTTACGTAGCACTCTTTCCCTGCAACGAGTGCGCAAAGGCAATTATACAGTCCGGTATACGCGAGGTGATATATCTGTCTGACAAATATCACGATACACCGTCTACCGTCGCATCAAGAAGAATGCTCTGCGCGGCGGGTGTTAAGCTGACAAAGCTTCAGCCCACGAAGGCGCAGATCGTTCTGAATTTCTCCGAATAAGCGCACAGCTGCCGCATTTTGCGGCAGCTTTTCTTATGCGAAATATTTTTTTATTTGCTCAAGGGTAGTGGCAAAGCTGCCTTGCACCATTCCACCCCTTCCTCCGCCTCTACCGCAGAGGGCGGCGTTTGCATCCTTTATAACCTCTCTGAGGTCAACGCTACATGACGAGATTATGTATTTATAATCGCCGTCGGTGCCGCTTAACACAACGAGGATACCGGATATCTTCGGCAACGCCTCGTTAGAATAGGCGCGCAGGTCATCCATAGAAAAATCGGGGAGCAAAACGACGGCGTTTCCGTCCGTCGGAGCAAGGGCGCGCGCCTCAGCCAAAGCCCGTGCAGAACGCGCATTTTTCAGCTCGCGGCGCAGCACCTCTACCTCCGATATATATTTTTCAAGACCTGCGGCCACGGTAGGCTGCGGCTCGCAAAGAAGGGCGGATATTTTCTTGACGTTTGAATACTTCACGCGATAATCGGCAAGGGCTCTGCCACCTGCTACCATCCATATTCTTGTGCCGCCGCGATGCTTCATAAATTCGAGGATCTTAATAAGACCTACCTCTCCCGTATGTCCTACGTGAGGAGCACAGCAGGCGCAGGTATCAACGTCGCCGATTTTTACAAGGCGCACTCCCTCGGTTATATCGAGCTTTGAGCGATACTCTATATTTTTCAGCTCATCGACGCTTGGAAAAGACGCAGTTACCGGCAGATTCTCAAAAACCGCCCTATTTGCCAAAAGCTCTACGCGATCAAGCTCCTCACGGGTAAGCACGGCGTCAATATCAAAGGTTACCTCGTCAGCTCCGAGGTGGAAGCCCACGTTGTTATATCCCCACAGGCGGTGGATTATTCCGCAGAGTATATGCTCGGCGGTGTGACACTGCATTTTATCAAATCGCTCTTCAAAATCTATGCGGCAGTCGGTCTCACCGACAACGGGCGAAGAATCAGTCACGTGAAAGACCGTGCCATTTTCCTCGTAAACGTGACTGACACGGCAGTCACCGATGTACCCTGTATCAGAGCTTTGTCCACCCTCCTCGGGGAAAAAGGCGGTCCTGTCGAGAACTACCGTATAGCCGCCATTCTGCTCGGAGATTGAAAGCACCTCAGCCTTGAAGCTGCTTATATATGCGTCCTTGTAATAAAGCTTTTCGGTCATTTCTTCTCCTCCGCCAATGACTTTATTTTATCTGCAAAAAGGCTGTACGGATATGCTGCTACGTCCGGCAGTCTCTGCACCTCAATCCTTTTACCAAGCAGTACAAAGGAAAGCTTGTGGGAAATAAGCGCGGGAAATCTGCAGCCCTTATCCCTGCTACCGTACTTGCCGTCCCCGACCAGCGGCATTCCGCGCGAGGCAAACTGCACTCTTATCTGATGAAACCTGCCTGTTTTTAACGTAACACGCACAAGGCTCCTATCATCGGAGCAGGCAAGACACTCATAGGATAGCTCTGCCCTCTTGACACCGTTACGGGCGGAGCTTACGACGAAAGCCTTACTCTGCCTTGCGTCCTTATAAAGATAATCTACCATCTCTCCGCCATCGGCCCTGCCCGACACCACAGCGAGATATTCCTTGCCGAGTGCTTCCTCTGCCGCCATCCTTGAGAGCTCCGCGGCGCTTTTTTTATTTCTGGCAAAAACCAGGAGCCCCTCTGCCACTCTGTCAAGACGGTGGATAAGATAAAGCTCCGTGGGCTCGCCCGCTTCGGCAAGCCTTTGCGAGAGAAGGGTCATTGCATCGGGGGCACCGCCGGGGTCCGACTGCGACGGTATGCCTACAGGCTTAAATACAACTACTGCATTTTTGTCCTTATACAGAATTCCCAACATTTTTCGCGCCCCCTTCTAAAAAATACGGGACTGCCGCAAAGCAGCAGCCCGCAGTCTTTTTTCTCTAACCAATATACACATTATATCACATAACGGTATCATTTTCAATACCATTTACGCAATTTAAGGCTTATCGGTCCCCTTTTGTTTTTCTTTCACCGTGGTTACCTTTACAGCCTGGCCGCCTGTCAAAACCAGCATTTTTACGGCAGAAAGGCTGAATTCGTTTGCATATACGGAAAGGGCCTTATTTATCTCGCCTCTGGCCAGCACCTTCAGATAAGCGGTATCATAGGGGACAAGACTTTTTTTCTTCAGGATGTTCACGTCCACACGGTCGCCCGGTAAGAAATTGTCACTTAAAGTGTCCACGTTCACTATCCCCTTCTCGCTTCCCTCTGTGAAAACGAACTCCCTTCCCCTCTTTACCAGATCCCTTGCCAGAGAATCCGTAATCAACTCGTCGGCGTGCTCAACGTCTATCGATACCACAGACTCGGCATCCGATCCCCTGACGGACTCGGGCTCCTCAGTGTGCTCCTCAATAAAATCCGTTTCTTCAGAGCTCGCCTCAGCGACGGTCACAGTATCCGTAGTGTATGCCTGAGCGTTTTCAAGGGTTTCCGTTAAAATCGTCTGCTCGATCGTATCCGTACTCGGCTCGGAAATGACCTCCGATTCATCCTCTGTATCAGAAACGGAGCTGTCCACCGCTTCGGCGGTAACAGTAGGCTCCGAAGCTACTACAGCAGTGGGTATCGGGGGGCGTTTTCTTCTCTCCGGACTCTTACGAACGGTTGGCAGCGGACTTTCTGTTACTGCCTCCGCAGTAGGCGCTGCAGGCGGCAATCCTGTAGCCGTCGCCTCGGCTGTGACCTTGCGACGATTGACCGCTCTGCATTTCAGTATCGCGAAGAAGGTGAATATTCTTCTACGCATAACGATTGCCGTAATCAGAATTATAACGATCAGTATTACCAGCGACACTATTAGCAGTATTTGTCTCTCTTTATCGGGAGAAAGACGGTCTATACGCTCGATATCACCGCCGAGGGAGATCAGCTCATAATTGGGATCATCCTGTGTCAGGACTATCCGTCCGTCTATCTCGCTTTGACTTACGGAAAGAATATCCCCCTCCACAATGCTCCCCTCGGTTACGGTATACACCGCCTCGGGAATTTCGCCGTCTATATATACCGTTATTCCGTCAACGGTCACGGTGACCGTCCGCGGTAGGATAGAATAGCCGATCTCAACTGCGTCTGTATCTCCGACAAAGGCGTAATTCAAAGAATCGGTAAGACGGGCGATGAGCGTATATTCTCCGGCATTTTTAGCCCTTTCAGATTCAAAAGCATAAAGCTGTGAGGTTGAAACAGGCTCGTGATACTCACCGTCATATACAATATTCACAGCCTCCGGGATACTCACAGATTGCTTTGCAACCGTCATTTGCACGGTAGGAGTCTCAGGCGCATTGTAATTGATCTCGTCATACTTCAGCACGGCGCTAACCGTGTATACGCCGGCATTAATTGCACCGTTACCTATATATTCCACAACCGTTACGCCCTGCGGGAGCCCGGTCAGAGTAGCATTCTTTGCATTTCCGTCATATACGGTATCAACTCCCTCCCAGCGGAGCGCCGACATATCGTAATCGGCCCGCGACACAGTAACCGATATCCTCGCGGAAAGGTCTGCCCAGGTAAATGCAAGCTCTGTATCACCAACTCTCGGACTGTCGGCATTCTGATACTTCACGGTCAGCTCATTCAAGGGTATGCTTTTCACCGAGCCGTCATTATAAGCAACAGTTGCATACACGGCATTCTCGTCCAAGCTGTTGTAGGCGGTTACCGTCCCTACAAGACTAACGGACAGCGATACCGGAACTACGGCGATAACATTTAATACGGCGACAGATGAGCTGAGTGCCAGATAGTTTTCGCTCTCCGGAACGGTAGCGACAACGTAGTAGGTGCCGGGGGAGATCGGAGCGACGGAATTCTTCAGCTCTTCATCGGAATAATAAGCGTAAACGGCCTCCCCACATACAGCCAAGGCAGTCGGTGACGGAGCGGTTCCCTCATATATGTCAACACAGCTGAGAGGCGCGATCCAGGCATTTTCTGCTTTTTTAATTACAAACACAGCTTCGTTATTTGTGACCTTATAATCGGTGTTATCCGCTGTGGCAACGGCGGTATAGCTACCCGCATTTACCGCGGCACCGCTTACTGTTATCGAGCAAAGGGACGCGCTTGCCACGGGGGCGTAGCTGATTCCGTCGTAAGTGTACTCTACACCGCTCCAGGTAACCGATATCTCCATCGGAATTATCTCGACCGTATACACCTCGGGAACCGGGGGCTTATAATTCTTGCTTTTCGTGCTATAGGTAACGCTTACAGCTCCGCTGTCGGAAACGTGAACCACACCGCGAGATATTTCATATTCCAGAGCTATTCCGTCCTTGCCTATCGGCATCTCGCCGGAAAGCGTGGGATAATGAGCCTTTCCGTCAAAGATAAAGCTACCGCCGACAAAGGAGAACCCGTCGTGCGAATACTCGGCTGGTTCTATTCGCCATTCATATGACAGAGTCGGAGGCGGATTGTAATTCTTACTATCATACGCCAATGCCGCCGTGGCAACGTAGCTGCCGGCATCCGTGGCCTTTGAATCGGTATATCCGAGAGCACTGACGCCCTCCGGCAGACCTGCGACGGTGACCGTCTTTTCCGTTCCGTCATAAACGAAGCCGCTACCGTTCCAGAACACTCCGGAAAAATCATAGTCGGCGCGCTTTACGATAAATGACGAGGTGGGATTTTCAAAAAGATAGTTCGCGTCCTCTCGCGCTGTGGCCGTATAAGTGCCTGCGCTTGCAGCCTCTCCGCTTATCCCCGGGTAACGTGTAACGCCGAATACGTCGACGTAGGTAGCGACAGGAAGCTTCGCCGTGCCGTCATAAATGAACTCGGTGCCGCCCCAATCCAGATTCACCTTTGCCCTTTCCACGGTAATGGTCGCGCTAAGGGATTGCGGAACGTTATAATCCGTGCTTTCACTATAAAAATTGACCGTAACAGAGTAAGTGCCGACACTTGTACCGCCACCGACGATCACAGCTGTAAGAGGGATCCCGTCAAGACCCACAGGCAGCGTACCCGTATAAGAGAGTGTCTGATAGCTACCGTTATAAGGCAATGTCGCATTAACGAAGGCGATGCCGGTAATATCGTAATCCGCTCGCACAACCTCAACGGGTAAAGCCACGCTCACGCCGCCAAAGGAAAGGTTGACAGCCGTATCTCCGTATCTGAAGGTCGTGCCATTCTGATAGCTGTAAGATACTCTGTCCGAGGTGACGAGCTCGGTCCTTCCGCTGTCATAGGTAGCGATAAGACTGACTCCGAGGGGCGCAAAGCCGGTCAAGGCAACGTATCTCAGAGTATTAGGCTGACTCTCCACCTCCAGATCTATCACGCGCTCCACAAGCACGGAAAAGCGAACCGGAGCCGAGAGAAGCGAGGTGTAGTTAGAGGTGCCCGCAACGGAGGCTCTTGCATAATAGGTGCCGACCGTCGTGGGCGGTGCAGAGGAATACTCGCCGTCCTCGGTCAGCGAGTATAGGATCTCCACGCTACCGAACTTTGGAATTGCGGAATATTCAATTTCTGCTCCGATATATATATCGCTTATTAAAAAATTCTCACTCCAGGAGTTCGCGGCACGTAAAATTTCGTACTCCGCGTCGAGGGTCGGAAGATCGGTATTCTCAAAGCAACAATTGGCGCTGTCCGTGAGCGTATATTTAATTTTATAATGCCCTGCATCTATACCCGAGGCAACCGTGGTAGTATAGAGTGACGAGGGGGATAACGTAGGTGTCTGTTCTCGGCCGTTATAATACAATGGGGACGGTACCTCGGGCGAAACGATACGCTTGCTCACGGTGACTATTATCCCCTCGGCCGAGATATTTGCGGTATCCGAGGAATAATTATAGGTAACATAGCAGGAGTAGCTTCCGCTATCCGAAACGTATTTTATTCCGATAGAGGCGGCGGTGGATATCAGCTCGCCGTCCTTATACCACTTATAACTATAAAATCCACCGTTTGAATCTAAAGCGTGTGAGAGCTTGTCAAAGCTCAACTTATGCTCCGTACCGTCATAAGAAAAGGAGATCGAGGATATGGAAAAGGTGGGCGGAAGTAAGGAATAAACGGCGTATATTTCCGTGCTTGAGGTGATTTGGGCAGAAAAATCATAACGGTTATTTCCGGCGGCATCTCTATACCAGCCAAGGAAAGAATACCCCGTCTTTTCAACTGCTGTCGGCTCTGCGAGAAGTTCACCCGCGAGCTTGTATACCGTTGAAAGAGTGGTACTTCCGTCCTTAATCTTAACCGTATAAGGTAAATAAACAGCCGCAAAGCTTTTCTCTGCCGTATGGACGGAGGTATCAAAATAGGTCAGTGCATATTCCCTGCCGTTTTTATCAAAAAGTAGTATACGGGATACGGATTCTGCATTTGCGGAATAAAACAGCTCGTTTATAGTTCCCTCCGCAAACTCCGCCATATACTTGACGCGAAGCTGACCTCCGCTGTATCCGACGCCGTCCTTGGAAAGATACAACGGCTTTTCGGCTATTATATCGTAGCCTATACCGACAATTTCGGGAGATCCATATATATAAGCGCCTGAATCAAGCTCCAATGCCGCACCTGCGCTGTTTTTAACGTAACCGCCGCTGATATACAGGTTTCCCTGTGTTGCTACAACGGTGGCATCTGCAGATGCAGAGCTTATCCCGGTTGATATCAGGGTCAGCTCGGACGTAGAGGAGTAGTCAAGCCGCACAGCACTTGCGGTCGAGCCGAACACAAAGGAATCGCGCATGGAAACCCGTCCGCCCTTTACACGCAAATAACCCGAGCTCCCCTCGTCTGCGGTAAGTGTGAAGTCAGAAAGCGAAAGACTTGTCCCGGCGGGAACAGAAAAAACTGCCCCCTGCTTCAGAAGAAGGCTACCTGCGACCGTGTATTCTCCTGATGGAAAGTCGAAGGATTCCGCGACGGTTATGCCGTCGATCAATAAGTAGCCCTCGCCAAGCTTCTCCAAGGCCTCAGTCAGGCTTCCGTACGCGAGCTCCGTTGGAACGCCGCTTTTGTAAACCGACAGTGCGTATTTTCCTTCCCTTTCAGTAAGAATATAGCCCTCGGCCGTGTCCTCTGCAGCTATTGAGCGTATTGAAAACGCGCAAACGGCGAGCATCAGACATATTAGAATTTTTACTGCCTTTTTCATAGCTTCTCCCTGCTTTTCAACCTTTGTTTTTCCAGATTATACCACGGAAAGCAGGACATTTCAACATGAAGGCGCATTGACATTTCGCAGGGTGCGACAGACTGCCCGAGAGTACGAGCCTTATCGAAAAGGACCTCGCTGTTGCGACAAAAAAAGAGCCGGCCACACGACCGACTCTCAGAATACGGAAACTACTTTTCCTTATAGTATAACAAACAATGGCAGTAGCCCTCGTAATCGGGATCTGCTATCTGCTCACGGAACTCCTTGCACATACATTTATTATCC
>CAZABU010000081.1:0-9156 GCA_964483225.1 uncultured Ruminococcus sp.
ATAATAATATTTTTCTAGACACCTCATCCACCGTAAACGGTCCCCCTTCTCCCACTGGAGAAGGCTTTCGCTGCGGCTCGGTGTTACTCCTCGGCGGTGTAGCCCCAAACGACGGGACACGCGGCGTAATTCCACTCCGTGCTCCAGCCTGCGGGCTGCTCTGCGGCCTCACAGTAGACGGTTGCCTCGTAGCAGGCGCCGAAGGCGTAGTCGCCGACGGTGGTCACGGTGGCGGGGATAACTGCGGAGCGCAGGTCGTAGAGGTTATAGAAGGCGTACTTGTAGACCTCGTAGCTCTCGCCGTTATAGCTCTCGGGGAGAATGAGGTCGGTTTCCGTGCCCACGTAGCCGACGAGGTAGCTTGTGCCGTCCTTGGTGAGGAAGAAGTAGCCGTCATCGGTGCTTACCAGCTTGCTCTCGCCGCTGTGTATCTCCTTTGCATAATAGCCGAGGGAGCCGTATTCGATGGTGGTGGCGGCGGATATGGTCAGCGAGGAGCGGTTGATGACCTCGATCAGCTTGTCGCACTGGTCGAAGGCGGAGGCTCCGATGCTCTCAACGCTCTTGCCGAGGGTCACGCTTGCGAGGCCGTAGCTGCCGCGGAAGGCCTGCTCACCGATATATTTGACGCCGTCGGTGATAACCAGCGTGGTTATGGTAGAGTAGCGGAAGGCGCTCTCGGCGATTCCCCTCACAGGCAGACGGTTACGGATAGGGGGAATAACGATATGGGCGTCCGTGCAGGTGCCGATTCCTACCACGTTATAGTAGGTTCCGTCGTCGGAGATCAGGTAGGAGAGCCCCTCGCTGCCGGAGTAGCAGTCGAAGATAACCGTAAGGCCGTCGGGGTTCCAGCCCTCGTTCCAGCCTGCGGGCTGCTCTGCGGCCTCGCAGTAGACAGTGAGATTCGGGCAATCAAGGAAGGCCTCGGACTCAATGACGGAAACGCTCTCGGGGATAACGATATGCTTAAGGGCGGAGCAGCCCTCAAAGGCGCCCTCGCCGATGACGTCGGTGCCCGAGCTGAGCTCAACGCGGGTGAGGCTCGTGCAATCCTCAAAGGCCCATTTGCCTACGCGGTTCACCGCCGTTCCGGTCATCCATATCTCGGAAAGAGAGGTGCAGGCGCGGAAGCCGCACTCGTCAATGCCGACGAGGGTTGCGGGAAGATTTACGCTCACAAGAGCGGCGCAGCCATAGAAAGCGTAGCTGCCGATATTACATACTCCCTCGGGGACGATGAACTCGGTGTCGGTCTTGCCGACGGCGTACTGAACGAGGGTGTAGCCGTCCTTTGTGTAGAGATTGCCGTCCACGGATTTGAAGGCGGTGTTGTTTGTGCTGACCGTGATATTTTCAAGGGCCGGGCAGGCGGAGAAGGCCACCTCGCCGATAGAGATAACTCCGCGGCCGATCACCACCTCGGAAAGGCTCGTGCAGGCGGCAAAGGCGCCCTCGCCCACGGCGGTGACGTTTCCGCTTATGTGTATGCTCGTAATGCTTTCGTTTCCCCAGAAGGCCATATCGGCGATAGCGCCCACGGGCAGGTCATTATAATAACTGGGTATAACGATATCACTGTCGGCGCAGGTGCCGATTCCGCTGACGATATAATAGGTGCCGTCCTCCGAGAGAGTGTAGGAGAGGCCGACGCTTTCCACAAGGACGTAGCCCCAGACCACTGGGCGGCTCTCGTCGTTCCAGTTGGAGGCCCAGCCCGTCGGCTGCTCTGCGGCCTCGCAGTAGACGGTGAGGCTATCGGCGCCGCTGAACATCTGCGCGCCAAGGCTCGCGACGCTGTCGGGGATAACGGCTTTGACAAGGCCGGTACAGTTGTAGAAAGCAAAATGGCCAACGGCCGTAACGCTGTCCGGAATCACGACCTCGGTGATGCCGCTGCAGTAGGAGAAGGCATATTTGTCAATTCTTTCTACGCCGTTGGGGATCGTTATATCCGTAAGGCCGGTGCAGCCGTAGAACGCATGTTCACCAATAGCCGTGACGCTGTCGGGGATAGCGACGCTCGTCAGATCGGTGCGTCTGTAAAATGCGAATTCGTATATCTCATAGTCCTCGCCGTTATAGCCATCGGGCAGGGTAAGCTCGGTGCCCGTTCCCACGTAGCCGAGAAGGTAATTTACGCCGCCGTAGGTATAGAACAGATAGTCCTCTACGTTAACGATCTTGCTCTCTCCCGTATGCACCTCGACCGGGTGGAGTCCCGCGTAGCTTTGGTTGCTTCCATTGTCGGGGATAATAGTCAGAGCGGAGCGGTTTATTACCTCCACCAGCTTTAGGCAGTCATAGAACGCGGAGGAGCTTATGTCTGCAACGCCGGCTCCGACCGTCACGCTTACCAGACCGCGGCAGTTGTAGAAGCAGCCTTCGCCGATGCTTTTAAGGCCGTCTCCGATCCTCGCCTCGGCAAGCGCGTAGCAGTTATAGAAGGCAAAGCTGCCAAGGGACGTAACGCTGTCGGGGATGGTTACGCTTGTAAGGGAAAAGCAGTTGTAGAAGGCATATTCGCCAATGCTGACCACACCGTCGGGGATGGTTACGCTCTTGAGGCTGTCGCAGTCACGGAACGCCCACTCACCGATAGCTGTAACGTTGTCTGGAATGGTAATGCTTGTAAGGCTGTCGCAACCCCAGAACGCCCGCTCACCGATAGCTGTAACGTTGTCTGGAATGGTAATGCTTGTAAGGCTGTCGCAGTCACGGAACGCCCACTCGCCGATAGATGTAACGCTGTCGGGGAGAGTTATGCTCTCAAGAGCGGTGCAGTCGCCAAATGCGTCGTAAAGTATCTCTCCGCCGGTTACGGTGACCGATTTAAGCGTTTGCGGAATATAATAGATCGAATATATAGTACCAGCGGATGAATACTGTACGGTCGCAATACCGCCGGGGTAGCTGGTCCCACCGAATACGTAGCCGAAGGTAGTGTGATAGGAGTCGCTTGCCGCCCGGGCGGCGTCGCCAACGAAGGGCAGAGTTATGCTCTCAAGAGCGGTGCAGCCGCCAAATGCGCCAAGCTCAATGCTTATGACGCTGTCCGGCACGGTTATATCGGTAATGCCGGAGCATCCAAAGAAGGCGGAGTAACCGATGCTCGTGATGCTATCGGGAATGGTCACGCTCGTAAGTCCCTTCCATCCATAGAAAGCATAATTGGGTATACTGGTAACGCCCTCGGGAATAACAAGCTCTGTAATAAGCTCGCCGTTAAGATAGAGATTATCTGCACAGTAAAGCGGATTTGAGGAGGAATTACCAAAATTAATATTACACCAAGCGGATATATCCGTGATATATACGTCGGTAAGGCCGGAGCAACCGTAGAACGCCCGATCACCGATAGAGGTAACGCTGTCGGGGATGGTTATGCTCGTAAGGCTGGTACAGCCGTTGAACGCCCAATTGCCGATAGATGTAACGCTGTCGGGGATGGTTACGCTCGTAAGTCTGTTGCAGTTACGGAACGCATAATTGCCGATGGATTTAACGCTATCCGGGATAGTCACGCTCATGACGTCGGTGCAGCCCTCAAAGGCGGAGTCGCTGATCGCCGTAACCGGAAGACCGTTGAACGTGTCCGGGATAACGACGGAGGGGTCACTCACGTCTTCAAGTCGCGCAAAGCTATAGCTTTCGCAGTCTGCGTTAAGTCTGTAAATGCAGCCGTATTCCGCTTCTTCGTCGGGAAGCGGCAGGATCGGAAGCTCGATGTCGATGCTCGGATCTTCTTCATCCCCATTACTTTCGGTGTTATCGGTGCCGCCGTGGTTGGGCTCCGCAGGGCCGAGGTCGCTTTCGTTGTGGTCGGGGGCGTTTGGAGTTGCATCTGTTATCTGACCGCCCGAGCTTGTGCCGGTGCGGCCGGAGAAGAAGGCGATAACGGGTATAAGAACGCATAGCGCCAGCATCGCCGCCGCCACCGTGGCTATTTTCGTCCTTTTCGTGTCCTTTTTACTCTTTTCGGCAGAGCTATCTTCCTTTTGCTCGGGCTCCTCTGCCGCCCCTGCGGCGTAGTCCGCATCCTTTGTGGCAAAGCCGTCCTCTGCGGGCGGGAGCTTACTCTTTTTCTCTTTTTTCATTATAAAACCTCGGGCGCAAAATATTTTTGCGTAAATAATAGATAATTATATCACAACCCATAGCGTTTGTCAAGAACGCGAAAGGTTGCCCTGCGGAACAATAAAGCGAGCCGCTATGATTTTTGATAGCCTCCCTCCGCGAGGGAGGGGGACCGCGGAGTGGTGGAAGGAGTGAGCGGATGAAGCACAAGGTTTTGCCAGAGCATACAAGCGCCACTCCTACCGTCACGCTCAAATAAATTTTCGCGCGCCACCTTCTCGCTGCGGCTCGGTCACCTTCGGGGGGAAAACGATTGATAATCGTTTTCTTTACACCTCATCCGTCTTGAGGTTGCAAGCAACCTCTCGCCACCTTCCCATCAAGGGGAAGGCTTTCGGGTGGGCGTCACTCAGCATTTATTTTTGCGGGCACTTGATTTATCGGTTATTTTGTGTTAAAATAAAATGTAAAACTATGTAAATACGGCCGCGAAGCGGTCGGCGGAGGCTTTGGCTAATGAAAAATACTTATCTTGAAGGCGGAAGAATATGCACCGCCCACGGTGTCCGCGGTATACTGAAGGTGGAGCATTACTGCGACTCGGCGCGGGTGCTGGCGTCAATGAAGCGCGTCTTTCTCCGGGGCCGTGACGGCTCATACTCCGAGCGCGCCGTTATTTCGGCGTCGGTGGCGGGGCAGCTCGTGCTTATGGGTATCGAGGGCGTTGATTCCCGCGAGGCGGCGATTGCCCTGCGCGGCGCCACTCTCTATCTTGCCCGCGAGGATATCCCCGTGGCTGAGGGCGAGCTCCTTTTAGCCGATATGATAGGTCTGCCCGTCGTTCACGCCGAGAGCGGAGAGCGGCTCGGAACCCTCTCGGACATATCCGACGTTGCGGGGCGGAGAATATATACGGTAAAGACGGAGCGCGGCGACGTGCTGCTCCCCGACGTGCCCGAATTTATAAAGGAGATAGACGGCGAGGGCGGTATGCGCGTGCTTCCCATTCCCGGCTTTTTTGACGAGGACTATGAGATTTGACGTAATGACCCTGTTCCCCGACATGGTGAGGGGAGTGCTCGCCGAGAGTATTATCGGCAGGGCGCAAAACGGCGGGCTTATCCGGGTGGAGTGCCACAATATCCGCGACTTTTCCACCGATAAGCACAGAAAGACCGACGACACCCCTTACGGCGGCGGCGTGGGAATGGTTATGACCTGTCAGCCGATTTACGACTGCTATCGCTCGGTGGTTGACGGACTCCCCGAGGGAGCAAAGAAGCGCGTTATTTATATGTCCCCGAAGGGCAGGCTCTTTTCTCACGAGGTGGCAAAGGAGCTCTCGCAGTACGATAATCTTATCTTCCTCTGCGGCCATTACGAGGGCGTGGACCAGCGCGTGCTGGACGAGATAGTGGACGAGGAGATCTCAATCGGCGACTACGTGGTTACCGGCGGCGAGATCCCCGCCTGCATAGTTATCGATGCGGTGTCAAGGCTGGTGGAGGGGGTCCTTGCCTCCAGCGAGTGCTACGAGGGCGAGTCCGTGGCCTCGGGTATTCTCGAATATCCCCAGTATACAAAGCCCCGCGTTTTTATGGACAGAGAGGTGCCGGAGGTGCTTTTGTCCGGTGACCATAAGAGGATAGATCTCTGGCGGCTCGAGCAGGCTGTGGAGCTTACAAGACAGAGGCGACCCGAGATGCTTGAGGCTCACCCCGAGGTGATGGAGCCCCTTCTTCCGAAGGTGAAGCGCAGGCGGAAAAAGAGCTCCGCCGGAGAATAGGAGAACCGTATGGCGAAACTGAATTTTTTTAATTACATAGACGGCTACAGCGGCCGCGGCTCGGAGCGCAGATTCCTTGCCCGGGCTTACAGCGGCTCGGTATCCGCGAGAAAGCACCGCGCCGGCAAGGGCGAGGAGATAATTTCACGCATACGTCGCGTGGTGGCCTACGCCTCCTCGAAGGCCTACGGTGCGATGGCCCTGGCCTTCGGCCTGGTGACGGTGATAGTCAGCTTTCTGCGCGGCTACACCGATCTGCTCGGCGACAGCCACGGGGTCGCTCTTATAATAGGCGCGGCGGTGACCCTGCTGTCCATTCCCTTTTTGCTGACGGATAAGCCGCTGTCCTACGTATTCCAGGATAACCCCGTAACGGAGTACCTGTTTTTCGACCTGCTTTGTATGAAGCGAGTGCCGAAGCTGGAGGGAGTGCGCACCGTATATACGTTTTTTGCCGCCGCCCTTGGAATAGCCCTCGGTATCGTCGGCTATTTCGTGCCCGCGTGGATCATCGTGGCCTTTGCGGTGGGGCTGGTGATCGTTTATCTTGCCTTCAACTCCCCGGAGTTTTCCTTCCTGCTCTCGCTGGTGATGCTCCCTTATTCCGAGCTTTCCCCCGCCTTCAGGTGGGTGTTCTTTGCGCTCGTCGCGCTGACCTTTTTGTCGATGCTTATAAAGATAGCCTACGGAAAGCGCGTGATATTCTTCAGCCAGTACGACGTCGTTCTGGCGATAATCGTTTTGACAATAGTTATAAGCGGTGTCTTTGCTGAGGGGGCCGACTCTCTCGGTGATGCCGCGATGATGGTGGTGCTCGCCTTTGGCTACACCGTGGCCTCCTGCCTGGTTTCCAACCGACGCATCGCCGACTCGGTGCTTGGCACGCTGGTGCTGTCCTCGCTGCCCGTTTCCGTTATTTCGATAGTGGACTTTATCCGTATTCTGTCTGCCGGTGAGCAGACCTCGATCATCGGCGTGGGAATGAAGGCTACCTTCACCGACACCGTGGCCTGCGCCGTATTCCTGATAGCGGCCATATGCTCCGCGGCAGCGATCGCCACCCAGGGCAGGGGTGTGCTCAGGGTGCTTTGCGGTCTTGCTATGCTGGTTCAGCTGGTGGCGCTGGTGCTCACGGGCGAGATGTTTGCCATAGCGGCGCTGATAGTGGGGCTCCTTGTGGCTCAGGTGATAAAGACCGGGTATTTCTCAATGCTGATATTGCCCCTTCTCGCCCTTTTGCCTTACTCGGTATTGCTTCTCCCCGACTCCTGGGAGGATACCCTGTTTTCGGTCATTCCCTCGCTCTCCTCGGTGGATTCGCTCTCCGAGCTCTGGCGCTCTCTTATCTCGGTGTTTTCCGATAATGCCTTTATAGGTATCGGAATAGGGCAGAGCAGCTTCGTCGAGGAAATGGTGCAGAACGGCCTGCTCTCCGAGAGCAGCGCCCACAATCTGCTGCTGGAGATAGCCCTGGAGGCGGGCGTGATATGCGCCGCGGCCTTCGTGCTGGTTATCCTGGTGCGGCTCCGTCATACGGCGGTGTATTCCCCCTTCGTCAAGAGCTCCGAGGTGGCAAAGCTCTGCCCCCATATGTCGGTTGCGATATTTGCGATGATATTCTACGGCGCGACGGCCTACGTCCTCGGTGCAGGCAGTGCCTACTATCTTTTCTGGGTCATCTTCGGCATTGGCGGGGCGCTGCTCCGTATCGCCGCAAGGGAGCACGACGACAGAGTCAATTATTACGAGGATAACCGTAACAGGGACGCCTCCGACCTCGACGTCAACCTCTTTGAATACGGCGCAAGGCGCGGCTCGTGAGGAGGATTTTGCCTCCCGGGTAGGGAAAACGAGATTTTTTTGCCTGCGTTTTTTTGAAAAAGGTATTGATTTTTCTTATTTTATTTGTTATACTTGTTATAATGACTAATTCGAAGGAGAAAAGAAAATGATTTCTCATAACATAACGGTACAGAACAGCGTTGGTCTGCATGCAAGACCCGCCACCTTCTTCGTCCAGAAGGCTAACAGCTTCAAGAGCTCCATCTGGGTTGAGAAGGAGGATTGCCGAGTAAACGCAAAGAGCCTTCTTGGCGTGCTTTCTCTCGGTATCGCAAAGGGTACGGCCATCACTATCATAGCTGACGGTGCCGACGAGGGCGAGGCTGTTGCGGCTCTTGCCGCTCTTATTGACGGCGAATTCGGCGAGAAGAACGTATAATTTTTCCGTTTTTCCTGCATTATATGGGTGCGGCCGGGGCTTTTCCCCCGTCCCGACTTTTGGACGGAGCGCTTGCGTGGCTTTTGCCGGCGGGTGTCCGTCCTTTTGATTTTATTATTATGAAAGGAGTGCTGTATGACCGTTCTTGAAAGACTGCGCGACAAGGCCAATTCTCTGCCGCAGGTGCCCGGCGTTTACATTATGAAGGACGCCGACGGAAAAATTATATACGTGGGAAAGTCCAAGAAGCTCAAAAACCGCGTGACAAGCTATTTTTCCGGCACGCCGAATTCGGTGAAAACCGCAAGAATGGTGGCGCGGGTGTCGGACTTTGACTATATCGTCTGCAAGACCGAGATTGAGGCGCTGACCCTGGAGAACGTACTCATAAAAAAGCACACTCCGAGATATAACATAAAGCTAAAGGATGCAAAATCCTATCCTTATATAAAGGTGACCGCCGAGGAATACCCGAAGCTCCTTGTCACCCGTGAGCGCAGAAGCGACAGGGCGAGCTACTACGGCCCCTACAGCGGCACGGCCCAGGCATATACGGCCCTTGAGGCGGTGATGAAGATATTCTCGCTGGCGAGCTGTAAGCGCAGCTTCCCGAAGGATATCGGCAGGGAGCGCCCCTGCATTTATCGGGATATGGGCAGATGCGTTGCCCCCTGTACGGGGAAGGTGACCGCCGAGGAATACCGGGAGCTTGTGCGCGGTGCGGAGCGCGTGCTTTCCGGCAATTCAAGGGAGGCGAAGGAGCAGCTTCGCCGCGAGATGGAGGAGGCCGCGGAGAATCTTGAGTTCGAGCGCGCGGCAAGCCTGCGGGATTCCATCACGGCCCTGGACAAGCTCTCCGAAAAGCAAAAGGTGGTTGCCGACTCGAGGGTCAACCGCGACGTGTTCGCTATGTACGTCGGAGAGGGCGTGGGCGCTCTTGCGATGCTCTCCGTGCGCGACGGTGCGCTGGTGAACAAGAACGAGTTTCTGCTCTCCGCCCTCGACCCTGCTACCTCGGAGGAGGCGGCGTCGCTGGTGGCGGCTCATTACGACGAGTGGAGAAACGTGCCGC
>CAZABU010000082.1:0-9020 GCA_964483225.1 uncultured Ruminococcus sp.
CGCGTCTGCCGATTCCGCCACTCCCGCGAGTGCCAATTAATTATAATAGATTTTTTGCCGTTTGTCAAGGGCTTTTTGAGAAAAAGTACAAAATATTTTCGGCATTTATTTTCCAAGCCTGCCGTGAGCCGCTTTTAATAAAAAATCCGTTCTGCCTATTGTAATTTTTTATTTATTATGTTAAAATAATTATAAACTTTTTTGGAGGCGTTATGAAAACATTACGTAGCATTATTGAAAAACCTATCTACGACCATATAGCTTACCACGTTGCTCTAGTTGACAAGGATGGCGAGGACACTGTTTTTCGCGGTATACGTGAGCTTGACGATCCTGAAAAATTCGTACACGGCACTCTTGTAAATCAAACCGTAGATCTGTACGTATATTATGTGAAAAACGCTAATCCCGATGCAGACAAGATATTTTCGGCGCTTATGAAATTTATGCGCTATGCTATATCTGCCCCTATGAAGACGTGGGGAAAGCTGGCGGTGCTTCGTGCGGTCAGAAAGCTGTACAGCGCCGGTCTGCTTGATAATATACCGGCAGAGTACATAGATATCCTTCGCGAGAAGACAAAGTATGATGATTTTCTTGATAAGGAGAGTATGACCCTCAAAGGATACCCGAGTAACTATCTACAGGTTGCAATGGCGTGTGCGGGTATTCGTGAGTTTGTCGGTTGGGACAGTGAGCCCTTTTCTCTGAAGATCCGTGAAAAACTCTTATCTATTATGGAAAACGGCTCAGAGCTCGGATATATGGACGAGAATCCACCGTATTCCAGATTTGATAGGTATTCTATGCTTGTCAGCTCGGAATTTACCGATACCTGCGAGCTTATAGGTCAAGACGTACCTGCCGTTGTTGAGTCCAATCTTGCACACGCCTCAAAGGTGTGCGTAGCAATGGCAAATGCGAAGGGGGATGGCGTCAACTACGGAAGAAGCCTTTCGTGTCACGGTGACGGCGCAGCGATGGAGATAATTTCCTCTGCCTTTGTACGCGGCTTGATCGATGATGATGACAAAGGGGTAGCGCTTGCTTATTGCGGTAAAATAGCAGAAAAGATTATGAATTTCTGGTATGATTCGGATATGCGCTCCTTTAATATTTGGTGGAACGGCAGAAGCACGAACAGATATCGCAAGGATGCCAGAGTTCTGGAGGTCAATCTTGATATGGCAAATCATCTGCTTACCTCGCTACATAATTTTGAGCGGGCAGGAATTGCCGATATAGCTATCGACGAATCGATGATCCCATCTCCTGCAGAATGGAAAGCTACGTCTATCAATTTTCTTGATAGCGCAGAGGCGAAAGCCAAGACTGTGATACTTCGCCGTGGAGATACACTCGCGATGCTTCCGTTGGTCGGACTCGGAGATCGGTACAGATGGTCTGCGTATCTTCCGGTTCCCATGATATGCGGAAGGATAGAGCCGGCACCCGAGGCGGGCTATCCGTTCCTAATGCCGGAGTACACTCTTGGTGACGTGAAGTACCGCCCGTTACAGTACTATAAGAAGATTTGCGTAAACGAAAGTGAAGGCGTAGTGACAGTTCGTGCGGAGGGCAACCTTGCTATCTGCGGAGGGAAATATCCGGAGCGTTCAGAATATAGCTTCTCTATAAATTATCGTTTTTCCGGGAATCTTATAAGCGCTGAATTTGAAACCGACCTTTCCGGCGCGCGAGCAGAAATGCTCGTTGGGCTTTTCTGCGACGGTACAACCTGTCGTACCGCAGGATTCGGTAAAGCCGAGCCTCTGACCACCGCCGGTGTATATGATTTTTGCACACCCCACGGAGCTATAACGGAGGCCGTATCCTATGTTGCGGAAAACGCCGGTAAATTATCATATGAGCTTAACATAAAGGATTGAATTATGAAATACGGAATGCCAACCCTCGTCGAATGTCGCGACATATATGAATGCATTGAAATATGCAAAAGCCGCGGACTCGATTTTATAGAGATAAATCTCAGCTTTCCACAATATTTGCCTTCCGCCCTTGATGCCGCAGAGCTGCGCAGCCTGGCAGAGAAGTATAACATAGAGTATACGATCCATGCGGACGAGATGTTGAATCCCTTCGATTTTAACCCGAAGGTTTCGCAGTGCTATTTTGACGTTATGCGAGATACCATCAGATTTGCAAAGGCTATCGGTGCGTCCGTGATAAATATGCATCTCTTAAAGGGCGTTTACGTTACCTTACCAGGTGAAGTAATATTGCTCAGCGATGTATATTTTGAAGAATATGCGGAAAAAGTCAGGCAGTTTATAAAAATGTGCGAGCAGGAAATCGGTGATGAACCACTCAAAATCTCCATTGAGAACGTGGATAGTAACGCTTTTTCTACAAGTCAGCTGAAGCTTTTACCAGAATTTATGGCGAGTGATGCCTTTTGTCTGACTTTGGATACAGGGCACGAGCTTTGCCTCTGCTTCGCGGATTCTCACGTATTCGAAGAATATCCGGAAAAGCTTTTGCATATGCATCTTCATGATGCAAAGGGAAAGAGTGCGCATCTGCCTCTCGGTACTGCTGAGGTCGATATCTCAAAGAAATTATCCGCGTTGCCGGGCGAGCGTTGCTGCTTGGTAGAGGTCAAGACTGTTGCCGGGCTTGACGAGAGCGTTGCATATTTGAAGAAACACGGTTATATGAAGGAGAAATAAAATGACCAGTAAGGAAAAATTCATAGAAATATATAACAAGCACATAACCCGCGAGGGCGCTGATAAGCTTCTGGAATATCTCCTCTCGCCGGCATCGGATTTCTTTGTTGCTCCGGCGTCGGCGAGGTTTCATTCCTCTTACGAGGGGGGGCTCTGCGATCATTCGATAAATGTTTATGAATGCTTGGTTTCCTATCTTGAGAGCCCTCGAATCAAGGAGATCTTCGGCTTTGAGTATTCCGACGAGAGTATTGCAATCGTGTCGCTTTTACACGACCTTTGTAAGGTTAACGTATATAAAAAGGGCTTCCGAAACGTGAAGGACGAGAAGGGCGTTTGGCAGAGGGTCGATACCTTTGATTATGACGATAAGCTCCCATACGGTCACGGCGAGAAAAGCGTGTATATAATTTCCGGTTATATGAAGCTTACTCGTGAGGAGGCGTTCGCCATCAGATATCATATGGGCTATTCCTCTACAGAGGATCAAAGAAATGTGTCCTTGGCCTTTGAGATGTTTCCTCTTGCCTTTGCGCTCTCAACCGCGGACAGCGAGGCAACCTACTACATTGAATCGGACAAATATAAGACCGGTAAATAATTAAGAAAACGGTGGGACGTGTCCCACCGTTTTTTGTCGCTTATGCGGATTATTCCGCAACAAACATATAAGGATAAATCTCCTGACCGCCGTCAATAAAGTAGAATTCAATATCGGGATAGGTCTCGGTAATATGGTTTTCGAGCATTGCGCGCTCCTCGGGAGTAGGGTCAACACCTACGAAGACGGTGAGCATATAGCGCTCCTTGCCGTTCAGCAGATAGGAAATAAGCTCACGGGTAGCCGCCATTCTCGATGCTTTTGAAACAACTATCTCCTTGCCGACGATACCAATGGTGTCGCCTTCGGTAACGTGTACGCCGTTCATATCCGCGTCGCGAACGGCAGGGGAGATGTAAGCGGCTGTGATTCTCGAAATAGCTTCCTCTGCCTCGGCGATCAGCTCGTCGGGCTCCGAGGAGTCGAAATTCATAGAGGAAAGCGCAACGTAGCCTGCGCCGATATTTTTGGCGGGTATAACGTGTACCTTCGCATTTTCGTAGATCTCGGCGGCCTGATTAGCGGCCATAACTATGTTGCCGTTGTTGGGGAATACGAATATGTGCTCGGCAGATATCTTTTCGAATGCCTCAATGAAATCGTTGGTGGAGGGGTTATTGGTCTGACCACCGTGAACGATCTGATCCGTGCCGAGCTCAACGAAGAGCTCCTCAATTCCGGGGCCGTTGCTGACAGCTACCACTGCGTACTTTTTCTTTGGAGCAGCTGCCTCTTCCTTTTTACGGGGCTCGGCTTCACTGGAGGAGGTATGCTGAACCGACATATTCTCGATCTTGATGGTCAGGAACTCACCGAATTCACGGCAATATTCAAGCACCTTTTCGGGCGTGAGGGTATGGACGTGAAGCTTCACGATACTCTCGGTCTTGAAGCATACTACGGAATCGCCGATGGCAGAGAGATATATCTTAAGAGGCTCTATATCAAAGGTCTCGGGATCACACTTTCTGTTCATGAGCTGAACGAGAAGCTCAGTACAGTATCCGTAGGTCATCTCGCTGTCGGGACCAAAGGAGCTGGTCATGGCAGGGGAGAGCTTGGAGGCAGTATCGGTGGGGGCGGAGGATTCGTCGATCTCCTCGCCGTTGAGTACTCTGTTGATACCGTCCATAATGTAGAACAGTCCGGCTCCGCCGCTGTCTACGACACCTGCTTCCTTGAGCTGTGCAAGTCTGTCAGGCGTACGCTCGAGAGATGCGTGCATCTCCTTTACAAGATCGGCAAAAAGGGAGCGGATAGTGCTCTTGGGGGTGATACGGCTGACGGCATATTCAACCGCCTCGCGTGCAACCGTAAGTATAGTACCCTCGGTAGGAGTCATAACGGAGGTGTATGCCTGTGTGACACCGGATTCAAGAGCCTTGCCTATAGTTACTGCATCTGCCTTTTTAACGTTGTTGAAGCCCTTTGCCACTCCGGCAAAGAACTGCGAGAGAATTACACCGGAATTGCCTCTTGCGCCAAGAAGCATACCCTTGGATATGACTCGCATAACCTCTGCGATATCGTCGGAGTTGCTATTCTCGAGAGCGGCAATACCGCTTTCGATGGTCATTCTCATATTGTCACCGGTATCTCCGTCGGGAACGGGGAATACGTTAAGCTTGTTTACCTCTTCCGCATTAGCGCGAAGCTCGGATGCGCCACCGCGCATCATCTTGGCGAACAAAGCACCGCCGAGCTGCTTTATGTTGAAGCCGCCGCTTTTCTTCTCGCCACTCTTTTTCGTATCTGCTTTAGGTGTGCTGTTATTAGAGCTGTTTGCGCTTGAATTATCGTTTTTCTTAGCCATATCGTTACTCCATTCGTAATTATCTGTTCTTACCTACGAAGAACAGTGCAAGGACACCGGGGCCTGCGTGAGCACCTATGACGGGTCCGACATCTGTGATGAGCTCACAGGGAGCGCCATACTTTTCCTTGATGATAGCCGCGAGCTTCTGTGCATCCTCGAGACAATCGCCTTGAGAAATATATATTTTATCGCCGACATTCTCCACGGTCTGACCGTACTTGTCGGCCAATGCAAGGAGAGAAGCGTGTCTTCCGCGGGCCTTATCGATTTTGGTAAGATGGCCGTCGTTGTCAACGTACAGTATAGGCTTGATACCGAGGATGTTCCCGACGAAGGCAACCGCAGGATTGACTCTTCCGCCGCGCTTGAGATATTCAAGGTCGTCAACGGTGAAATAGTGGCAGATGTGAAGCTTTTTCTCCTCGGCAAGAGCTGCAGCTTCTTCAATGGTTGCGCCGTTGTTTTTTGCCTCAAGAACGATATCGGCGAGCAGAGCGATACCGGCAGAAGCGGCAAGCGTATCAACGGTAATGATCTTATTGTCGGGATACTTCTCGCGAAGCTCGGTAGCCGCGATGCAAGCAGAGTTGTAGGTGGTGCTGAGTCCAGAAGAGAATCCGATGTAAAGTATGTCATAGCCGGCCTTCAGATGCTGCTCAAATTCGTTGACAAAGGATTGTGCGTTGATCGCAGCGGTCTTTGCGATGCCACCTGCGCGCATCTTGGCATAGAATTCGGAGATGGGCATCCCCTCGTTGGAATATTCGGTCTCCGAATCGTTAAAGCGGAAAGTAAGCGAGCTCATATGGTAATTACGCTCGGCTGCGGCGTTAACGGATAGGTCACAGGAGGAATCCACACATATTACATAGTTATTCATAAAAGTTACTCTCATTCTTTTGCGGAGCTTGCTCCGCAGATTTTTTGTGACAATAAAAGGCGATGCCTTAAAATTATATGCACACTCAAATATTATACACGTTTTCCTCCCTTTTGTCAATGTTTTATTAAAAAATGTTAAATTTTGAGAAAATGATGTACCGATATTCAAAAGAAAATTTGCAATATTTTCGAAAATCTATTGCAAAAATCGTGCCTGTAATATATAATTGTTTCAGTAAACTAATTCGCATTCGGTGGGGAACTATGAAAGAAGCTAAAAACGTGAATAGTACTTCGGGCAACCTTTTAACAGTGAACAAATCGGTATTGATTAACGAAATCATACGCTACGCATTTATGATCGTCGGCTGTATTTCCTACTCGCTAAGTCTTGCGGTGTTTCTTATCCCGAACGAGATCGTTGGCGGTGGCGTCAGCGGTGCCGCATCACTGATCGAACTCGAAACCGGCTGGCCCGCAGGTATCTTTATCGTGGCAATCAATCTTCCTATCCTTATTCTTGGCTTTAGACTTATGGGATGGAAGTTTATACTAAGATGCTTCGTCACGACTGCGACTCTCGGCCTTTGCACCGAGCTTCTCGGTTACGTTGCCGATATAACGGCGCTCTCGGAAATCACGGACAACCCCTTGCTTGCATCACTTTACGGCGGTATTCTGCAGGGAATCGGAATAGGTCTTTTTGTAAAATACGAAACCTCAAGCGGCGGTACGGAGCTTTTGGGTAGGATCACTCATCACGCTCTGCCTTTCGGCAGCATTGCAACCCACGTTGCTCTCTTTGATGGCTTTGTAGTAGTGCTCGGAGCATTCGTCAGATCAAATCCCGAAAACGTTCTTCACGCTTTGATACTTATCTTTGTCAGCGCTAAGGTAAGTGACATAATAATACTCGGACTTGACAAGGCGAAGATGTGTTACATAATAACTACCAAGGCTGAGGTCGTGTCGGAATTTTTACTTGCTCACAGCCCGAGAGGCATCACGCTTATCAATGGCGAGGGGATGTATTCGAGAACGCCCAAAGGGGTGCTTTTGACCTGTGTTAAGAACAGGCAGATCGTACCGCTGAAAAATGCCGTGAAGCAAATAGATGAAAACGCATTCGTGATAGTTTGTGAGGCTACGGAGGTCTACGGCAAGGGCTTCCATCAAATTTGACAGTAAAGAAAAAAGGAGATACCAAAATGGATAACAGAGCAAACGCTTTACCAAAAGAGGTTGCCGAGGCACTTGAAAAGGTCGAGGTTTATTACGACAGAGTGGTAGCTTGGCTTGCCAATATGTTTGACCCAAAGACCGGCGGCTTCTATATGACGATGAGCGGCAAGCAGGATCCCGAAATGGAGCCTGCAATCGAGATGACCTGCTGGGGCGTTAATTTCCTTAAAACGTATACACGTGCCTTTGATACTATGCCGGATAAATTCCGCGATGGCATAATTAACTTTATGAATGACCGACAGGATCCTGCGACCGGTATTTTCATTGATAAACAGGGACCTGCGAATGCAAGAGAAACCGCCAGAAATCAAGGTGCGGCATTAAGAGCTCTTGGTCATTTTGGCGCTCAGACACGGTATCCTCATCCTCGCGATACCGGTGCGGCAAAGTCCAGCACCGTGGTTATGCCAGAATATATGGAGTCCGTAGACACATATATGGCGTGGGTCACCGGAATGAACTGGGACGGCGCTTCCTGGAGTGCGGGTGACCAGACGCAGTCCTCGCTGCAGTATGTAAATATGCTTGAGCCTGAAAAGCGCGAGCAGTACAAGTCGGCTCTCTTTGATTGGCTTGGAAAGAGACAGCAGCCCAGCGGACTTTGGAGCCCTAATATGGACTTTAACGCGGCTTCCGGTGCATTCAAGGTTGGTCTTGTGTATGCAACCTACGGTATGCAGCTTCCCAATTATGAGAAAATCATAAACGCAATATTCGAGTGCTATAAGGTTTCGAAAACTGTAAACCCGTTCTATGTAAGAAACCCGATTTCCGTTCTTAATCAGATGAAGTCTTATAGCCCAGAGGCGAAAGCTATGGTGCAGAAGGGAATTGTTGAGAATATTGACGCCGTGGTCGAGAGCTTTGGTGAATTTCTTTGTCCTGACGGTGCATTCTCCGCTCGTAAGGGTAAATCCATGCATTCCTTCGGTGGCGTCGTAGGCTCTCACGAGCTATTTGAGGGCGATATTGACGCTACGCTTATGATGCTGATAGCCAGAAAAACGCTCTACAACATTTTTGATGTTGAAGCTCCTTATTTTGATACCACTGATTTCTGGGCGCAGATCTACGGTGAAAAGCCGCTTCCGAGCCCTTACAAAGAATGAGAATGTAAAAAGAACCCCACCGAATGGTATAAAGCCTTCGGTGGGGGAGTTATCATGTTGGCACAAAAAAAGGAGCACGAGGCTCCCTTTTTTGTGAAAGAAAAATACGAACCTCGATTGCTCAGGGGGTCGTATTATTCCTGTATGGTGCGGGCGACAGGACTTGAACCTGCACGGAAATCCACCAGATCCTAAGTCTGGCGCGTCTGCCAGTTCCGCCACGCCCGCATCATATGACATTCTATCATATTAAACAAAAAAAGTCAATAGAACAAGCAGATATAATAAGCAAAAAAGTTATTAAAGTTATTCAAGTAAGTTATTCAAAGTGTTGTTTTCGCCTAATTTTTTGCCCAAGAAAAAAGTTTTGGAAAAATTTCTAAAAACACTTGATTTTCTTGGAAAAGTGTGCTACAATATATCGGTATAAAAAGTAATCAGGGTGCAATGTTTCATTTACAGACCCTCTCAGCTGTATTCGAGTCGGAGCATTGATTACAGAAAATTAAAGGAGATCAAAAATGGCTAACATTAAGTCCGCAAAGAAGCGTATTCTTGTAAACCAGACTAAGGCACTTCAGAACCAGATGGTTAAGAGCCAGCTCAAGACTGTAATCAAGAAGTTCAATGCCGCAGTAGATGCAGGCGACAAGACCGCCGCTTCCGAGCTTTACAGA
>CAZABU010000083.1:0-8988 GCA_964483225.1 uncultured Ruminococcus sp.
GTGGGGTGAATTCGGGTCTGTGCTTTCCGCGAAGAATCTCAGCGGCCTTAACTGCAGTTCTGCCAAGGGGCTTGCCTGCTGCATCGATAACGAACCATCTGCGCTCGATGTTGTTAGCGTTTGCCATGAAAGTGGACATTTTTTATTCCTCCGTGTTTTTGTTTTCGTACTTGTGTACGAGCCTTTTTTCCAAGCCCGTATATTATAACACAACAATTTTTACTTGTCAATGCCTTTTTGAGAATTTTTTTACAAAAAATCAATTTAGAAATCGAGTGCTCCTTTTTTCTCCCAAATCCTCGCAATATCTCCCAAATCCTCGTTTGGAAAAAATAAAATTTTTTTCGAAATTTTTGTGAAAGTTGCGAAAAAAACATAAAAAACATCTCCACTCTCGCTTTTCTCTGAGAAAATACTTGAAAAATCTGCAAAGAGGTGATATAATATATGGGTAATAAACTGCTCACAGAGCGATATTAAGGAGATTATAATGAAAAAACTTTTGATGCTTATTTTGACGCTCACGTTGCTCGCTTCGTCGATGCTCGTGCTCGCCTCCTGCGACGGCGGCGAGGAGACCCCCGAGGAGACCGAGGTCACCTACACCATTACCGTTAAGGACCAGTATGACCAGCCCGTTGCCGGCGTTATGGTAAAGATGGGCGACAAGTATCTTTCTACCGATGCCAACGGTAAGATCACCGTAAAGAAGGAAAAGGCCGACTACAAGGTTACTGTTTTTGAGGTTCCTGAAGAATTTGAAAAAAACAGCTCCGAGTTTTCTTTTGACAGCAATAACAATGTAACCGTGGTATTGCAGAACAGCATCGCACCTGTCGCAAAGGTTACCTACACCATCTATGTTAAGGACACCGCCGGAAATCCCGTGGAGGGCGCCAGAGTTCAGGTCTGCATTATAGACGGTAACTGCGTCCCCGGCCCCTTCACCGATGCTGCCGGTAAGGCAACCATCGAGGTAGCAGAGGACGATTACAAGGCAAAGCTTATGATAGCTCCCGAGGGCTACAAATCCAACGATACCTATTTTGATTTCAATTCCGCAAAGGAAGCCACCATCGTTATTGAAGCAGAGTAATTTTTTACAACGTAAAGCAGCCGCTGACTCGTTCAGCGGCTGCTTTGCTTTTATAGATACATATATCCCCATCTGCTGTATATTGTTCCGCCCTTCTGTAGGTGCTTTTTGTATGCACGCATCATAGAGGTGTCCTCGGGGAGCAGATCCGGGTTGCCGTCGTAGGGGCGAACGTTGAAAATGCGCCACACGTTGTCGATTCCGTCCTTCAGAGTCGCATCGTCAATAACGAATTCGTTCATAAAGCTGCGAATATTCGAGCTCTCGGGCAGAATCTGCTCGTGGGCCGGGTTAAAAAGCCAGGTGGCACAGCTGAAAAGCACCGGCTTTCCGTCGAAAAATTTCGAGAAATATTTCTCCGCGCGCTTGTAGGATGCAAGGCGGTTTTCTGCCGTAAATGGAGTTCTCGTGTCGGCGGGAATATGTACAGTCAGCGCAAGATCTCCTTTTTTCACGCAGATATTGCCATTACAAAAGTCGCTTGGAACCTTAGTCAGATTGAACTGAAGTCTGCCAAAGGTGACCCTCCTTGCAAAGTAAAAATCGCGGAACCAATCGACAAAGGTACCGTATATTCCGTAGACCGCCACACACTCGCGCAGCTTCCATTTGAGGTCCATCATTGAGTCATACCACTCAGTGTAGGAAAGCTCCTCAGCATCGAAGTAGGGACGGGAGTAGGGAACAAGCGCAAGGAAGCAGATAAGCCTTGCGGCGTATTCGTGAATACCTATGGCCTCGCCTATTTTCACGGCCTTCTCCTTGAGCGTTGGGACGTCAAGCTCGCCGCGATCTCTGTACGCCGAAACAAGCTCCTCAAGCTCGCTCCTCGCCACGTCGCTTGCAATAATCTTCTCATAGCTGCAGGAAAGCTCAGCGATTTCCTTTTCGGAATATTCAAAGCTCTCCAGCATAGCGGTAAACTGTTCTTTCATTTATAATATCTCCTCTCGGTACAAGCCGTAATTTATGTTAACTTAAATCCGTCAATTTCACCCTTGCACATGGCACGGAATATCCTATGACGGAGGCCCTTGTTGCCGCGCTCAAGCTCCGCAAGGAGCTTTTTCATATTTTCGCGCTCTGTGGCGTGGTCCTCGGGGCAAAGACTGGTCACCACGGGAAGCCTTCGCCGGTTTACAAAATACTGCACGTCCTTTTCCGTAGCGTAGAGCAGGGGACGTATCAGACCGAGCTTTCGGTTGGAAAGGTAGGATTTCGGAGAAAAGCAGCCGAGTCGCCCCTCGAAGAACAGATTCATCATAAAGGTTTCCACCGCATCGTCGAAGTGATGCCCCAGCGCCACCTTGTTACAGCCCGCCTCCTGTGCCGCGGAATGAAGACAGCCACGGCGCAGCTTTGCGCAAAGGGAACAGGGGTTAGGCTCCTTTCTGATGTCGAAAATTATTTTGGCAATATCGGTTTTTTCTACGCGGTATTCTACGTTTAATCTGCGGCAGAATTCCGCCACCTCCGACCAGTCCGAGCCCTCAAAGCCCATATCCACGGTGATAGCCACCAGCTCGTACTTTTTTGGATAAAAGATACGCATTTCTGCCAGCACCTCCAGCAGGGTCAGCGAATCCTTACCCCCGGAGATCCCGACAGCGATCCTGTCGCCGTCCTCTATCATACCGTAATCGTCTACCGCCCGCCGCACGAAGCTGAGCAGTCTGCGCATTTCACTCATAACAAAACTCCTGAAAAAAGCATATACTGAAATAAAACTACCGCAAAGGAGTGACCCACAGTGGCAATAAAAATCTATATAGACCAAGGGCATAACCCCAGAGACTTCAATACCGGTGCCGAGGGCAACGGCTATTTTGAGCAGGACATAACCTATGATATAGGAGTAAGGCTCTATAATCTCCTTCAGTCAAATCCGGAGTTTGAGCCCCGACTTTCAAGACCCACCCCGGATACCGTCAAGGGTACGAGCAACGCCTCCAGCCTTTACGTCAGGGTAGAGGAGGCAAACGAATGGGACGCGGATATCTTCCTATCCCTACACGTAAATTCCGCCGCAAACAGTAACGCATCGGGGAACGAAGCGTTGGTATACGGCCCGTCGGCAACGGTAGCGGTGAATCTCGGCACGCAAATACTTGAGCAGCTGACCCTTACCACCGGCCTTCGCAACCGCGGAATAGTGTACCGCCCGGGACTATACGTTCTTAAAGAAACCGAAATGCCGGCGGTACTGGTGGAGATGGGCTTTATAAGCAACCCATATGATGCCGACCTGCTGGTAAATTCACCCTATCTCTTCTCAACGGGAATATATAGGGGAATACTGAAGTACTACGGCCTGATATAGGCTTTATTTAAGCTCAATGGAATCGAGGGAGAGAAACTCCTCTGAGAGAGAGGGGGTGGTAACGAGGAAGGTGTGCGAGGCTCCGCAGCTATCGCAGTAGACCTGCAGACCGCCGTCGCAGAAGCGAAGCTCGCACCTTGCCTTGCCGCAGGGACAGCTAACGCGCCCCTCCTCCTCGAGGTCCTTGACTACGAAGCGCAGGGTGTCGTAAACGGCAGGGTCGGGAAGTATCTCGTCCTCGGTCATATCCTTGGGCTGAATGTCGGAAAGCTCCTCTGCCTCAAGGCTGGCCATAAGACGGCGTATTTCCTCCTCGGTGCGTATAAGCTCGCCCTCCAGCTTGTCCTCCTCGCCGATAAAGACGATGTCAAGTCCGGTGTAGGGACAACCTAAGGCAAATTTTTCGCGCCCTAAGAATATCTGCTCGCTTACGGTATAGGAATGATTCTGCTTGCAGAAAAGGCAGGGGACGGAGAGCTTGATCTTGTCCTCCTTCATAATGCCGATGTCAAGTGCGGAGGGCTTGTCACAGGAGCATTTCAGCCTCAGCATATCTCCGACCTTGGCAAATTTTCCGACCAGTCCAAAGACCGCTGAGCCACATTCGTCACATCTGTAAACTATATTTCTTCTTACTTGTCTGTTTGCCATTTTTATCTCCCGAATAGGTGATATTGTAAAGTTTTATTGTCAAAAAACGGGTCAATCGTCGTTTTTCAGAGCGCCTGCCATACGCTCGGCTTCATCGCGCGAAACGTAAGGCACGTATACTCTGACAGGAACGCTTGCGCCCATCGCGCAGTATAGCGCATCGCCGTATCGGACGAGTCTTGTACCGTCGCCGATTCCGATGACCGGCTTCGATTCCGAATCGTACGGGGTTGCGAGGCAGATACGGGAGGCAACGCTTGCCAGCAGAGCGGACGGCATTTTTGCCGCGCTGACTCTGGAGCTTGAGATAACGACGTGAATACCGGCAGCCCGTCCTTTTGCACAGAGCGCCGTAAGCAGAGCCTCGATCTCACCTCGGTTAGCTTCTACCAGATTCGTATATTCGTCGGCAATTATTATCAGCCTCGGCATCGTCTCGCCGAGATTCATGTGTGCCATATGCTCGTTGTAATCCTCAATGCTCCTCACATCCGCCTCTTGCAAACGCTCGAAACGCTCGTCCATAAGCTCGACGGCCTTCTCAAGTGCCGCTCGGATCTCATCGGCGGTGGTAGCGATAGGCATATAGAGGTGCGGGAGCTCCCCAAGATGCGTGAGCTCATAGCCGCGCGGATCGAGAAGCATAAGCTTTACCTTGTCGGCCGATGCCTTGGTGGCAATGGACAGGGCGATATTAGCCAGAACTGTGCTAACGCCGGAGCCCACACCGCCGCCGACAAATAGGTTTCCGCTACGGGCAATATCTGCAAAGATTGGCGTTCTTTCCGTGCTCATACCTACGCAGAAGGTGGTGCTTTTAGGCGCGTTGACAAACTCGAAGCTGTTAAGCATTTCGGAGAGCGAAAGCGCCTCTTTTTCTCTATTGGGAACCTCAAGTATCAGTTTTCCTGCGGCCGTGATCGAAAATCTCACCTTTTCGACTTCAAGTACCTTTGCAAGGCCATCGTCAAGGCTGATAAGCTCCTTGGCCTCTGCATCTGATTCAAGCTCGAAAACGCTTACCGCATGACCCCTTTCGATTCTGCTGATGCTTACATCTATTCTCTTGTCGGCAAAGAAGTCGACCGTCTTGTTTGCAAGCTTGGTGACCTCCTCGATAAGCTCGTTATCCCTGGCGCGCACGTCGTCATCCTTTTTCTCGGTGACCGCTGTATCGGCTACGGGTTCATCCTCGCTTTTGTTAAGTCGGGAGGTAAGGGCCTTCCATTCCTCCGCAGAGCGCAGGACAAGCCTCGGGCGCTGTCCGTCTGCAGGGGTGATGATGCCCAGCATTTCCATGACGTCAATATATTTCGCAGCCTTTCCGTAGCCTATGCTCAGCCTCCTTTGCAGTAGGGAGGTGGATACCTTACCCGCCGCGATGGCCACGTCGACTGCATCAAGGAACTGCCGGTTATTCAGATACCCTTCCGGCTCGCTGCCCTCGTAGCTATCCTCCACGGGCTTTACCTTTTTCTTGGCTAAAGACTCTGCCTCGCGATTGATTTCGGCGGTAATAACTCTGTCGCCGACAGGTGTGCAGCCCCCACCCACAAGGTCGGATATTTCAGATTCCTTGATATAGGACCCCTGAACGCGTATGGGTGTCATAGAGGAGGGAAGCATTACCAGCATATCTCCCTTAGAAAGCAGCTTCTCGGCTCCGCCGGTGTCAAGAACGAGTCTTGAGTTTATATTGCTCGTAAGCCTCAAGCAAATTCTCGTGGGAATATTTGCACGTATAGCCCCGGTCAACACACCGGTTGTCGGTGATTGCGTGCTGATAATCAGATGTATTCCTGCCGCTCTCGCCTTCTGCGCGAGATATACGATGTAACGCTCGGCGTCAGCATCGTGTGTACGCATAATATCTGCCAGCTCGTCGATTATAATAACGATACGCTTCATAGGTGCGCCGACAGAAGGGTCATTCGCCACGGCCTCGTTGTAAGCCGCAAGATTCCTCACGCCCGCTTTTTCTAAAGCGGCATATCTGCGCTCCATTTCCGCCGTCGCCCATTTGAGCGCGCCAACCGCAATTTTTGCATCGTCGATGATGGGAGTCAACAGATGGGGAATAGTAGCGAAGGGCGTCAGCTCCGTTCGCTTCGTGTCAACGAGTATAAGCCCAAGCTCCTCCGGCGAAGCCTTGAGCAGAAGGCTGACGATTATGGAATCGATACAGATGGATTTACCCATACCGGCGGCACCGGCAATTATCGCGTGAGGCATTTTTGCCACGTCGATGAATACGGGATCACCGGCAACGTTGCGTCCGATGCAGGCAAGGGTATTCGATTTTGCGGCCTTGAAGTCCTCGCTCTCGGTAAGCTCGGAGAGCCATACGGTAGTGGGTATCCTGTTAGGTATCTCTACGCCTATCGCGCTCTTTCCGGGAATGGGAGCCACCATTCTGAGGCCGTTAACTGCCAGATTGAGGGCGATGTCGTCGGCAAGATTGAGAATACGGGCCACCTTCACGCCCTTTGCGGGAACGATCTCGAAGGTGCTGATGCGCGGACCGCGGATTACGCCTTTGATGGTAGCGCCGATGCCGAACATCGTGAGCGTATCAACTATTCCGTCGGCCACCTCACGCAGCTCACGCCTTGCCTCCTCGTCATCGGTAGCGGCGTCGATAAGGCTCTGGTCGCAGGCCTTGGATACGTTTTCCTCTCGGATAACCGAGTATCTATCGTAAGAATAAGCGCGCATAACCCCGTCGGAGAGCTCTGCTGCCTTCTCCTCACCGAGGGTCTGTGCTATAAGCTCAAGAGAAAATTCCAGAGCGACGCCCATTCCGCGGGCGGTAGTGATATCGCCGTCGGTTACCACGCCGGCGTCGACGGTCTTCGCGCCGCGAAGCTCCTTTTCAAATCCGGGATAGCAGGTGGCAAGCCTTCCTTCAAGAAGGCCCCGTCTGCCGAACACCAGAGGTGCCGCGCAAATAGCCGCAAGCCTGCCGCCGTTACGCTTTACGGCATCGATTACCCTGTCGGTGAAGGGCGATGCGTCAAGATTAAGTGAGCCGGGCATACCGCCGGGGAAAATAGCCATAGTGATCTCGTCCAGCGGTACCTCGTCCGGCATAAGGTCACACACGACGGAAATTCCGTGAGAGCCAACTGCGATCTTGCTGGTCACACCCACGGTCTTAACGTTGAGTCCGCATCTTCGGAGCATATCAAGCGGCGTTAAGGCCTCGATCTCCTCAAAGCCGTCCGCAAGTAATACAATAATCATAAATTCACCTTTAACTCGGTCGGGCAGGGGCTCCGCAGAGTCCCTGCCAAATTCATTCGTGGCAATTTACGGTCAGTCGATCATGGTTCTTGAAAGCTTCTCGCGCCATTCATCCTCGGAGAGAAGAACCTCTCTCGGACGCTGACCGTTGGGAGGACCGACGATACCCATGTCCTCCATAATGTCGATAAATTTCGCGGCCTTACCGTAGCCGATGGATATTCTTCTTTGGATAAGCGACGTGGATATCTTTCTCGCGGAAATAGCCACGTCCACAGCGTCCAGGAACTGTCTGTCGTTGAGGTATCCCTCGCCGCTCTCTCGCTCGCCACCGTCATCGTCGTCGGAGCTGCCGCCCTTGTTCTGACATTTGTCGGCCGCACGCTTGATATCCTCCATAACGCTCTCGTCATAATCGACGCCGGCGTTGTTTTCCTTCAGATAATCCATGACCGCCTCGACCTCCTCGTCAGCAACGAAGGCGCACTGTACACGCATCGGCTGGAGGGAGTTTGCGAAGGCAATAAGCATATCGCCACGGTCCAGCAGCTTCTCGGCGCCGGCCTGGTCGAAGATAAGTATGGAGTCGCGGTTTGATGCCACCTTACAGGAGAACTTGGAGGGGATATTCGATTTGATAAGACCGGTGATGACCTCCTTAACGGGCTTCTGAGTACCGATAATAAGATGGATACCAGCAGCTCGCGCCTTCTGGGCAATGCGTATAACGAGGCTCTCGACGGGGTTCTTTACCTGCATGATAAGCTCGGCAAACTCGTCGATAACGATAACGATTCTGTGCATCGGCTCGCCCATCTCGGGGTTCTTCGCCACCTTGTCGTTGTAGCCGTCGATATTACGTGCACAAGCCTTCTGAAGCAGGGTGTATCTGCGCTCCATCTCCTCTACCGCCCACATAAGCGTACCCGCCGCCTGATGAACGTCGGTGACGATGGGAACGAGAAGGTGAGGAATACCGTTATACATCGTGAACTCTACCTGCTTCGGGTCGATCATGATGAACTTGACCTCGTCGGGACGCGCCTTGTAGAGCATACTGATGATAAGTGAGTTGATGCACACCGACTTACCCATACCGGTAGCTCCCGCGATAAGAGCGTGAGGCATCTTCCCGATATCGGCAAATACGGGCTGTCCCGCAACGTCCTTACCCATACAAACCGAGGTCTTGGACTTAAGATTGCGGAAATCGTCGGTGTCGATAAGCTCGCGCAGTCTGACGGTGGAGGACTTTTTGTTAGGTATCTCCACGCCCACGGCGCTCTTTCCGGGAATGGGGGCCTCCATACGGATAGAGGAGGCCTCCAGGTTCATTGCTATATCGTCCTGGAGATTCATTATACTGCTGACCTTAACGCCCTTTGCGGGAACGACCTCATATCTTGTGATTCTGGGGCCGCGGTCAACGCCCTTGATGGATGCGGTAACGTTGAAGGATGCCAGTGTGTCGACAAGCTTTTCGGCGTTCTCCTGGATTTCTGCCTGGACGTTATCATCCACCGATTCGGCATCAAGACCGAGCAGGTCAAGAGGAGGGAAGCAGTAATTGGAATAATCCGGCTTTTTCGGCTTTTCGGGCTCCTCTTCTTCCTCGAGTACTGTCACAGCCGCCTCGGCAGGACGCTTTTCCACAGCGGGGCTTACCAAGGTCGCGCCG
>CAZABU010000084.1:0-8843 GCA_964483225.1 uncultured Ruminococcus sp.
TCTTGTTGTTCTGGTCGCCCTTGTAGTATGCGCCGGTGCACTGAGTGAGCTTGAACGCCTTGATAGCGCCGGTAGAGTGAAGGTGAGGTCCTGCGCAGAGGTCAACGTACTCGCCCTGCCTGTAAACCGAGATCTCCGCGTCCTCGGGAAGCTCCTCGATACGCTCAACCTTATAAGGCTCGTCGAGCTCGCGCATCAGCTTGAGCGCCTCTTCCTTGGTAAGCACGGAGCGTACGATAAGAAGATTTTCCTTAACGATCTTCTTCATCTCGGCCTCAATATTCTTGAGTATTTCGGGAGTGAAGGATATCTCCGCGTCAAAATCCTGGAAATAACCGGTATCGGTCGCGGGACCGATGGTCTGCTTGGTATTGGGGTAGAGTCTTTTTACCGCCTGCGCCATGACGTGAGCCGCAGTGTGTCTGAAAATACGCTTGCCCTCCTCGTCTGCGAAGGTAAGCAGCTGAACCTCGGCCTCTCCGTCAACGAGAGTGGACAGCTCCTTGGGTTCTCCGTTGATTTTAGCCGCGAGAACCTCGCGCGATACGCTACCAAAGGTAGCCTTTGCGGCCTCGTAGACCGAAACCGCCTCGGCGGATTCAAATACCTCTCCGCCGACAAATCTGATTTTTGCCATAAAATTTATCTCCTTTTGGGTGTATTGCAAAAATAAAAAAGCCCTCAAACCCAAGACAGCATATCTGCCATCGGGGTGAGGACGCAGGTCCGCACGGTTCCACCCGAGCGTTTAACTCTTTAACGTATGAAATTGGTCGCAAATACGCGACGTGGGCGGTACCCCGAAGGCGCTCTCTCCGTGCTTTCACCAATCGACGGCTCTCTGTGCAAAGCGTGTCAGCGGGACGTGTTCCACTGCACGTAATTCTATCATAAACCGAGCCGAATGTCAACACTTTTTCGTAAAACTCCTCAAATTTTCGCATTTTCCCGAAAAAATCCCAAAAGCTCTTGTATTTTTTTCAATCGTGTGTTAAAATATTACATTGAAATCAAGCGGGTTCCATTAGCCCGTGGGTATTTGAAAAGGAAACTCCAATGGAAAAGTTTTATTTAACCACCGCGATTGCCTACGCGTCCAGAAAGCCTCATTTCGGAAACACCTACGAGATCATTATGTCCGATGCATACGCGAGATTTCAGCGCAGTATGGGTCGTGACGTTTTCTTCTGCACCGGCACGGATGAGCACGGACAGAAGATAGAGAACCTTGCCGCAGAGGCGGGAATCACTCCCCAGGCATACGTTGACGGTGTCGCCGGCGAGATCCGCAGGATCTGGGATCTTATGGGTACGAGCTACGATCACTTTATCCGCACCACCGACGATTATCATGTCAGTGCGGTCAGAAAGATATTCAAGAAATTCTATGACAAGGGCGACATATATAAGGGCTTCTACGAGGGTTGGTACTGTACTCCCTGCGAGTCCTTCTTTACCGCGACTCAGGCGGCGGACGGAAAGTGCCCCGACTGTGGCAGAGAGGTTACGCAGGCGAAGGAGGAGGCCTATTTCTTCAAGATGTCTAAGTATGCTGACCGTCTGATCAAGCATATCGAGGATCACCCCGAGTTCATAGAGCCCGAGAGCCGCAAAAAGGAGATGGTCAATAATTTCCTTAACGCCGGCCTCCAGGATCTTTGTGTTTCCCGTACCTCCTTCAAGTGGGGTATCCCTGTAGACTTTGACGACAGACACGTGGTATACGTCTGGCTTGACGCTCTTACCAACTATATCACCGCTCTTGGCTACGATCCCGACATGAGTTACGAGGAGCAGAGTGAGAAATTCAAGAAGTATTGGCCTGCCGACGTTCATATTATCGGTAAGGATATACTCCGCTTCCACACCATATATTGGCCCATCTTCCTTATGGCGCTCGAGCTTCCTCTTCCCAAAAAGGTGTTCGGTCACCCCTGGTTTAATTTCGGTAATGACAAGATGTCTAAATCCAAGGGCAACGTGGTATTCGCAGACGAGCTTGCAGAGACCTTCGGTGTAGATGCGGTGCGTTACTACGCGCTTTCCGAGATGCCCTATGGCAACGACGGCTCCATAACCTACGAGAGTGTTATCACAAGATACAATAACGACCTTGCAAACAATCTCGGCAACCTTGTAAGCCGTACACATGCGATGACGAAGAAGTATTTTGGCGGTATCGTTCCTGCTCCCGAAAAGGCAGAGCCAGTTGACGAGGAGCTTAAGGCTGCCGTGGTGAAGGGAATTACCGAATCTACAAGGCTTATGAACGACTATCATGTGGCAGACTCACTCGAGGAGATATTCGCTATGCTCAGACGAGCGAATAAATATATCGACGAGACTATGCCCTGGGCGTTGGCGAAGAATGAGGAGGACAAGCCGAGGCTGGCTACCGTAATTTATAATCTCCTTGAGGTCATCAGAGTCGGTGCTGTGCTTCTCACGCCTTATATTCCCGAAACAGCTAAGAATATATTTGCTCAGCTTGGTACCGATAAGACCGACCGCGCTACCATCGGCGAGTTCGGTGCTCTTGAAGCAGGAAAGCCCCTTGGCGATGCCTTCACTCTCTTTGCAAGAATTGATGAAAAGAAGTTCCTTGCCGATATGGAGAAGGCGAGAGCGGAGGCCGAGGCCGCTCTTGCCGCAAGCAAGCCCATAGAAGAGCCGGAGCACGAGGCGGAGATAGGTATTGATGCCTTCGCCGCAGTTGAGCTTCGCGTAGCGGAAATACTCGAATGTGAGCCTGTTCCGAAGGCGAAGAAGCTGCTCAAGCTCCAGGTGGATCTTGGATATGAAAAGCGCCAGGTCGTTTCCGGTATTGCGAAGTTCTATACCCCTGACGAGCTTGTCGGTAAGAAGGTTTGCCTTGTTACTAACCTGAAGCCTGCAAAGCTTTGCGGTGTTGACAGCTACGGTATGATACTTGCTTCCGGCGAGGAGGATGTCAAGGTGGTATTCCTTGATCCTTCAGCCAAGAACGGAGACAGAATACACTGATGAAGTATTTCGATTCTCACGCTCACTATTATGACGAGAGATTTTCCGAAGAATGTGCGGAGGGTGTCGATAGGCTTATCGACACCCTCCTTTCGGATAAGGTCTCTTATATCGTTAACGTCGGTACCTCTCCCGATACCTCCAGGCAGGCTATAGCACAGGCGCGGAAATATACAAATATGTACACGGCTTTGGGTATCCATCCTTCAGACACGCGTTTTCTTTTTGATATGGAAGGCGAGCTCGCAGAGCTGCGTGGAATGATACTCGATGAAAAGAGTAAGTGCGTGTGCCTTGGCGAGATCGGTCTTGATTACCATTATCCCGACACGGATAAGGAAAAGCAGCATCGCTATTTCGAGTCGCAGATGCAGCTTGCGGCAGATCTTGATATTCCCGTATGTATTCACGACAGGGAAGCCCACGAGGATGTTATGCAGGTCATTCGCAGACATCCCGGAGTGAAGGGCATACTCCACAGCTTTTCCGGTTCGGCAGAGATGGCGCGTGAGCTGGTGGCGCTCGGCTGGATGGTATCCTTTTCCGGTACGCTGACCTTCACTAACGCCAGACGCCCCAAGGAGGTCGCAGCCGCAGTTCCAAAAGAAAACGTGCTTATAGAAACCGACTGTCCATATCTAGCACCACATCCGAAGCGCGGTACGCTGAATCATTCGGGAAATCTTGAGTTTACCAACGCGATTCTCGCAGGCATATGGGGAATCACTCCCGAGGAATGTGCGGAAATTACCGCAAATAACGCGAAAAAAATCTTTAAGATATAAACGGAGGACGTATTATGAAAATCAAAATACTGGGTTCCGGCGGTGGTGAGGCTTTTCCGGCTACCTTCTGCGGCTGTGACCATTGTATTGAGGCTCGCAAGGCCGGTGGAAAAAGCATCAGAACTCTCACTCAGACGCTGATAAACGATGATCTTCTTATAGATTTCCCCGCGGATACCGCAGAGCACGCAAGAAGATTCGGTCTTAATATCGGAGATGTTAGCGATATTCTCATAACGCATACGCATTCGGATCATTTCGTTCCACAGCCGATCTACTGTCGCGGCAGTGTCTATGCTCATAAATTGAAGTTCCCGGAGCTTAATATCTACGGCTCCTCTGACGTTGCAAGAGTTTGGGAAACCGTGGAATCTGCTTACAATTGCAATCCAAGTATAAAGGCAAGCATTCACGTTAATGAAATATGCGCGTATGAAACCCGGAAGGTGGGGAACTACACGGTTACAGCTCTGCCCGCAAAGCATGCGATGAATAAGCTTATCGCTCTCAATTACATAGTACAGCAGGGCGAAAAAACTCTTATATACTTCCATGATACCGGTTACCCGGAGATGGCAGTACTTGATTTCATAAAGGGCAGAGGCTTCAGGGCGGATTGTGTGATGCTTGATGCAACGATGGGATACGGTGACAACCCCGACAGCAGCGGGCATATGTCATTTGAGCAGGATAAGCGGCTTGCAAACGCGCTGAAAAAGCTTGGTATCGCAGACGAAAACACCGTTTTTGTTGCCAATCACATCACCCATAATCAGGCCGAGACCCACGACAAGATCGAGGAGATATTCAAGGGCTCCGGCATTATCGTTTCCTTCGACGGATTGGAGCTTGAGATCTGATATGGTCAAATCAATGTGTATAACTTACGAGGTGGACTCGGGTCTTTACGTGAATATGACTAACCGTTGCTCAAACTCCTGCACCTTTTGCATCCGTAATAACGGTGACGGTGCATACGGCTCGGACAGCCTGTGGCTTGAGCGCGAGCCTACTGTAGACGAGGTGCTGGAGTCTGTTTTCTCTCGTGATCTCACAAAATATACGGAGCTGGTATTCTGCGGCTACGGAGAGCCCACCTACCGACTCTCGGATACACGCACGGTGGCACTTGAGGTAAAGTCAAAATATCCGCAGATGAAGATAAGGATAAATACGAATGGGCACTCAGACCTTATTCTCGGTGGCGATAGCGCCCCGATGTATGAGCGAGCCTTTGACGTAGTTTCCATAAGCCTCAATACTCCGTCGGAGAATAGGTACAGAGAGATATGTCACCCGAAATTTGACGGTGCTCACACATCGCTTATTGCTTTTGCGTCACGGGTGAAGAATTACGTTCCCGAGGTTATGTTCTCGGTCGTAAGACAGACTCTTACCGACAGCGAGCTCGATGAGTGTCGCGCCATAGCAGATAAAGCCGGCGTTGCTCTCAAGATTCGCGACTACATCCCTCCCGAGCCCTGACGCTCGTATATATCGCCGGCTTGAACAGCGCATTATACATTGTCAGATAAGCGATCGGCGTACGCATTATATCCACGCTTACCCCCATAAAGCCATACTCCGCAACTGCGTCGAGTGTGGCTTTTATATTTGAGAGGGAAGGAAATACGTATTTCCGCTTTCCGGCATCTAAATCTGATAATAGCGTCGATTTGTCGGTCCTTATCTCATACCGCCTGCGTCTTGCCAGCGAGAGTACGTCGACGAGAGGGACGTACCCGCCGTCAGAATAAGCAAAGGTCGGTAGCTCCAGCATCGTTTTTGCGCTTTCGCAGCCGTGTGCAAAGGCCTCGTATGCCCGACGCTCTCCGCTTTCGTAGCTTTCCGGCTTGCTCTCACCGCATTTGTTGTAATAATAGATACTTCCGTCAGCCAGCTCGCTCATATAATCCGGCGAATTCTCGTCAACCTCTGTAAGAAGTATAAGATCGCAGCCTATCATCTTCTTTCGCAAGGTCAAAATGAAGTCCCCGACGCCCTCGCGCTCAGGCAGTCGGGATAAAACTATGCCCTTGTATTTTTTGTCGGTGGCCAGCCGTATCATCTCGTCTGCCAGCCGCTCTCTTGTTTTCTCATCGGTATAATCTCTGTTATCGAACCTATCGTAAGCCCGAAGAAGCGGTATTTTATCTGCTTCCAACGATAGTCGAAGCGGCTCGCCGTCGTCGAACAGCATCTTAGGATGCTCTCTGTCAAGTGCGACGGAAGCGACTGTAACGTAGGTCAGATAGGGCAGTGCACGCTTCAGCGCCTCAATACTGCAGCCCTTGTAGAAGCTTCCGTTTGATGCTCCCATTCCGTACCTCGGCTCCGAGTATTTGATTATAAGTGTGTCACCTGCGCCCGGCTCTACGGTGGAAAGTTGCGGATTGTTGGACTGCAGGGCACGCCGCGAAATCCCGAACCTTAGCATTATCCGCTCCGGTGTATCTCCGGCTCTAAGAGTGTGAGTCCTCGTCGGTGTAAGTATCAGCAGCTCCTCGCCTATAGCCGGGGGCTCTTTGATCTCGTTGTTGATAATGATAGTATCTGCCGAGACCCCGTAGGCTCTCGCGATGTCTGAAAGGCTCTCGTCCTTCTTTACGCTATGTATGTGCATATTGATTCTCCGTTTGCTCGTTTTATTTCATTCTATGATATCATATCATTTTTGTTCTGCCGATAGCGTCGAAACGTGCGAGCGAACGGAGCAAAGCAGAAATTGGTAAATTTTTTAACGGAAAATCTGTTGCATTTCGATGCGCGGTGTGATATAATTACACAGTAAACCGACATAAAGGAGAAAAATAATGTTTTTCAAGCCTTTCCCCCTGCCCAAAGGCCCTCGTTTTCCTACTCTCGACGTAAATATCAGAGATTTTGGAGCCGAGGAAGAGGTGCTATGTACCGATTCTATAAAGAGAGCTATTGACCACGTTTCCAAATGCGGCGGTGGACGTGTTACCGTGCCTGCGGGAAGCTGGCTCACGGGTGCTATCCATCTGAAAAGTAATATAGACCTTCATTTTGCTGAGGGCGCGCACGTTACCTTCTCGTCGGACCCTGAGGACTATCTCCCTGTGACCTTCACCGTCTACGAGGGCATAAGATGCTACAATTATTCTCCCTTGATCTACGGACGTGGACTTGAAAACGTCGCCGTCACCGGCAGCGGAATCCTCGACGGAAACGGCCCCGAGTGGTGGAAATGGGCCAAGAACCTTACAGCCCGCGACATCCTTTATAACGGCGGTCTTCCGCTCTGCGAGCGCGTTTTCGGAACGCCTGAGTACGGTCTGCGCCCGATGTTTTTGCAGATTCTGGAGAGTAAAAACGTTCTAATCGAGGGAATTACCCTCAATAACTCCCCCTGCTGGACGGTGCATCCGGTCTGGTGCGAGGACGTTATTGTCAGAGGCGTAACTATTGAAAATCCCACCGTTTCTCCCAACACCGACGGCGTAAATATCGAGTCCTGCAATCGCGCTCTGGTCGAGGACTGTACCGTCGTTACCACCGGCGACGATATGTATTGCCTGAAGGCGGGCAGAAACGAGGACGCCTGGGAGGTCGGTATCCCCTGCGAAAACGTTGTGATAAGGCGCTGTCGCTCGCTCGGCCCTTCAATGAGCGGCGGTATAGTTATAGGCAGTGAGATGTCTGCCGACGTCAGAAATATCCTCGCTGTGGATTGCGAGTTTGCCTGCAACGCCAATTGCCTGCGCATAAAGGCAAAGGACGGCAGAGGCGGCGTCGTGGAGAATATAGATTACAGAAATCTCCATCTGAAAGAGGGCATAAGAGGCATCAACCTCTCCTTCCGTTACAGCTGTGAGGCTACCGACGAACCCAAGGAGCCGGGCAAATATATGCCCAAGATCCGCAACGTCTATTGCGAAAATATCACCTGTGACAGCGTGCAGACCGGCCTGACTCTTGAAAATCTGCCCGGCGGTATTATGGAAAATCTGCATTTTAAGGATATAAAGATGACCGCCGCCACCTGTATGACCACGGATTCCGTCCGGGGGCTTTACCTCGATAACGTTTATATCACCGAGGACAAAAATGCGGGCGTAAATCCCGCGAAAAAAGTGGCAGCAGAGTGATGCCTCGGCTGCAAAACCAATTTCGATTATCTGATAAAAGATAAAATACAAGCTCATAGAAAGGATAGAAAAATGAAGAAGATCATTTGCAAGAAGGAATACGACACCGCCGCTTCCACCGTCGTTAAGAAGGTGACCTCCGGCGAGTTCGGCGATCCCGCAGGCTACGAGGAGACCCTCTACGTTACCGATAGCGGAAGCTACTTCCTCTACGTAAACGGCGGCGCTGAGTCCAAGCATCAGAAGGAAGACATCAAGAGAATGTCGGCAAAGTCCGCTGAGGCCTGGATGGCTGAGAACTAATTAAAAAAGAGTCGCTCCGCAGAGTGACTCTTTTTCTTTTGCCCTTGAATCTGATTCAAGGGCGTTTTTTATTCCTCGTCCCAAACGGTGATAGCTCCGTCTACGTAGTGCCAGAAGTTGCCCGTGAAGGAGGGCTTTGCTTCATAGTAATAGTAGCGGGTCGCGTCGGTGAGGGAATCGTTGCCGGCGCTGATATAAATATCTATCCAGCTCCTGGGAGCGTCGGCGTAGAATACGCTCTCGATAGAATCGCAGCCGTCAAATGCGCCGTAAGCGATGCGCTCAACCCCACTTCCGAGAACAACGGTAGCGAGCTTCTCGCAGCCATAGAACGCCTGATAGCCTATTCTTTCAACGCTGTCGGGGATGGTCACGCTTGTAAGGCTTCTGCAACCGTTGAACGCATACCTGCCGATAGAGGTAACGCTGTTGCCAATGGTAATGCTCGTAAGGCTATAGCAACTGGAGAACGCCCAATCACCGATAGATGTAACGCTGTCGGGGATGGTAATGCTCGTAAGGCCGTCACAACCACAGAACGCATAACTGCCGATAGATGTAACGCTGTCGGGGATGGTAATGCTAGTAAGGCCGTCACAACCATAGAACGCATAACTGCCGATAGAGGTAACGCTGTTGC
>CAZABU010000085.1:0-2033 GCA_964483225.1 uncultured Ruminococcus sp.
AGGCTCTCCGAGGAGATCATCCTCTGGTCCAGCTGGGAGTTCAAGTTCGTTGAGCTTGACGACGCGTACACGACGGGCTCCTCAATTATGCCTCAGAAGAAGAACCCCGATATGGCCGAGCTCGTCCGCGGAAAGACGGGCAGAGTTTACGGCGATCTTATGGCTACCCTCACTGTGCTCAAGGGTATTCCCCTTGCCTACAACAAGGATATGCAGGAGGATAAGGAGGCCATCTTCGACTCGGTGGAAACGGTGCAGAAGTGCCTTGAGGTCTTCATTCCCATGATAGAAACCATGAGGGCCATCCCCGAAAATATGCTGGCCGCATCGAAGAAGGGCTTCATCAACGCCACCGACCTTGCGGATTACCTGACCAAGCGTGGCGTACCCTTCCGCACGGCCTACAAGATAGTGGGAACCGTCGTCGGAAAATGCGTCAAGGCGGGCATCACCCTCGACGAGGTGCCCCTCTCCGAGTACAAGGAGTACTCCGAGGTCTTCGGCGAGGATCTATACGACGCCATTTCACTTGAAACCTGCATCAGGACGAGGATTTCACGCGGCAGCACCGGCTACGAGTCGGTAAAGGAGCAGATATGCTTCGTTGAGGAGGCATTAAAGTAATGAAAAAAAAGATATTTATAGACGGCAAGGCCGGCACCACCGGTCTGCGTATCGAGGAAAGGCTCTCCGGGCGCGACGACGTTGAGATAATCTCCCTGCCCGAGGAGCTGCGCAAGGACACCGAGGCAAGGCGGAAAATGCTGAACTCCGCGGATATCGTCTTCCTCTGTCTGCCCGACGCGGCGGCCATCGAGGCGGTATCGCTCATCGAAAACGAGGACGTGGTCGTCATCGACGCATCTACCGCCCACAGAACAAATCCCGACTGGGCCTACGGCTTCCCGGAGCTTTCCCCCGAATTTGAAGAAAAAATTAAGAGCTCGAAGCGCATCGCCGTCCCCGGCTGTCACGCCAGCGGCTTTATCGCTCTCGTCTACCCCCTTGTAAAGATAGGCATCCTGCCCTCTGACGCCCTTCTCACCGTTCATTCCCTCACCGGATACAGCGGCGGCGGCAAGTCTATGATTGCCGAATACGAGGGCGAGCCCGGCAAGCTTCTCGCAGCACCAAGGCAGTACGCCCTTACTCAAAAGCACAAGCACCTGCCCGAGATGGCGAGGATATGCGGACTTGACAATGCGCCGCTGTTCTCCCCCATCGTTTCGGACTTTTACTCCGGTATGGAGGTCACCGTCCCCCTCTTCGCCTCTCAGCTGAACCCCGGCTTCGGCATTGAGGACGTGAAGGCGGCTTACAAAAACGCATACGCCACTCCCCTGCTCTCCTACGCGGAGGGTGCGAACGAGGCCGGCTTCCTTTCCGCCGCCGCCTACTCCGGCAAGGACTCTATGCAGGTCAGCGTCTTCGGCAACGAGGAGCGCTTCATTCTCGTGGCAAGATATGACAATCTCGGCAAGGGTGCCTCCGGCGCCGCCGTGGAGTGTCTGAACATCAAGCTTGGCTGCGATAAGGCAAAAAATTTGGAGATCTGAATAAATTATGATAAAGATTATTGACGGCGGCGTCTGTGCCGCAGAGGGCTTTCTTGCAAGCGGTATTCACGCAGGCATCCGCAAGAACAAAACAAAAAAGGACCTTGCCCTCATATATTCCACCGTTCCGGCAAGCGCCGCGGCGGTCTACACCACCAACAAGGTAAAGGGTGCGCCCCTTACCGTTACCAAGTCCCACATTTCCGACGGCCGCGCTCAGGCGATGATCTGCAACAGCGGAAACGCCAACACCTGTAACTCAGACGGCATCGAGATCGCGGAGCAGACCTGCGAGCTTCTTGCCGCAGAGCTGAAGATCCCCGCCTCGGATATCATCGTGGCCTCCACCGGCGTCATCGGCCAGAAAATGAGCATCGAGCCCTTCAAGAGCGGTATTCCCGACCTTGTGGCCTCCCTCTCGGCTGAAGGCTCCGCGGCGGCGGCAGAGGGAATCATGACCACCGACACCAAGGAAAA
>CAZABU010000085.1:2043-8807 GCA_964483225.1 uncultured Ruminococcus sp.
GGGCGGCAAGACCTGCCGTATCGGCGGTATTGCCAAGGGCTCGGGTATGATACACCCGAATATGGCGACGATGCTGGTATTTATCACCACCGACTGTGCCATAAGCGCCGAGATGCTGAGCAAGGCGCTTTCCACAGACGTCGGCAACACCTTCAATATGGTGAGCGTTGACGGCGACACCTCCACGAACGATATGGTTTCGGTTATGGCGAACGGCCTTGCCGGAAACGAGGAGATCACCGCCGAGGGCGCGGACTTCACCGCCTTTATGGAGGCGCTTAATACGGTTACCGTTGACCTTTGCAGAAAGATCGCGGGCGACGGCGAGGGTGCCACAAAGCTCTTAGAGTGCCGTGTCAGCGGCGCTGCCGACGAGGCGGCGGCAAAGACGATTGCCAAGAGCATCGTCTGCTCCTCTCTCGTTAAGGCGGCGATGTTCGGCGCTGATGCGAACTGGGGCAGAATACTCTGCGCCATAGGCTACAGCGGTGCGCCCGTTGACGTTACCAAGGTTGCGGTTTCCTTCATCTCCGCGGCGGGCGAGATCCCCGTATGCTTCGGCGGCGCGGGCATCGATTTCTCCGAGGAATTTGCCAAGGAAATTCTCACCGAGGACGAAATAACCATCGACGTCCGTCTTGACGACGGCGGCGCCTCGGCAACCGCATGGGGCTGTGACCTCACCTACGATTACGTAAAGATAAACGGCGATTACAGAACCTGACGGAAAGTAAATAACAACGCGAGATTTAGGACATATAAAAATGGACAATTCACTTAAATTCACTAACGCCCAGAGAGCCGAGGTGCTGACCCAGGCTCTCCCCTACATAAAGAAATTCAGCGGCGAGATCATCGTCGTTAAATACGGCGGCAACGCTATGATCAACGAGCATCTGAAGGAGCAGGTGATGGAGGACATCGCCCTGCTTTGGCTCATCGGCATCAAGGTGGTGCTGGTTCACGGCGGCGGCCCCGAAATAAACGAGGTCATGGACAAATTCGGCAAGAAGCCCGAGTTCGTTGACGGACTCAGGGTCACCGACAAGGAGACCGTCGACATCGTGCAGATGGTTCTGGCGGGCAAGGTCAACAAGTCCCTGGTCACCCTCCTGCAGATGAAGGGCGGCCACGCGGTAGGCATCTCGGGCATCGACGGCGGCCTCATCGAGGCGCAGATCAAGGACGAGCGCCTTGGCTACGTCGGAAAGATCACGAAGATCCGCACCCAGCCCATCACCGACCTGCTGGAGAAGAACTACATTCCCGTCATTTCCACCGTTGCGGGCGACCGTCACGGAAACGTCTATAACATCAACGGCGACACCGCCGCGGCTCACATCGCAGGTGCCCTCGGTGCGCAAAGACTGCTGATGATGACGGATATTGCCGGAATCCTGCGCGACAAGGACGACCCCTCCTCGCTTATCACCGAGCTGACGGTGGACGAGGCAAAGGAGCTCTATGCAAACGGCGTTATCTCCGGCGGTATGATACCGAAGGTGGACTGCTGCATCAAGGCCCTGGACGAGGGCGTAAAGAACGTTACCATTCTCGACGGACGTATTCCCCACTCGGTGCTTATGGAGCTTCTGACCGACGAGGGCGCCGGTACGATGGTTACAAAATAACGGTAAGAAAAAATGAGCGTAAATGAAAAAAACGGGCTCTCCACAAGGGAGCTCGATAAAAAATACGTTGCCCCCACCTATGCAAGATTCGACCTTGAGATAGTGTCGGGCAAGGGCTCGCGCGTATTTGACGAAGCGGGCAAGGAATATATCGATATGGCTACGGGAATCGCCACCAACACCTTCGGCCTTTGCGACGGAGAGTGGATAGCGGCGGTCACCGACCAGCTCGGCAAATTCCAGCATACCTCAAACCTCTATTATTCCGCCCCCTGTGCCCGACTTGCGCAGCTTCTCTGCGAGAGGACGGGTGCCAAGGAGGTATTCTTCGGCAATTCCGGCGCCGAGGCTAACGAGTGCGCCATCAAGGTCGCAAGAAAATGGGGCAAAATGAAGAAGGGCGATGGAGAATATTCGATAATCACCCTCAAAAACAGCTTCCACGGACGGACGGTGACTACCCTCGCCGCTACCGGCCAGGAGGTGTTCCACACCGATTTCGGCCCCTTCCCCGAGGGCTTCCTCTACGCCGAGGCCAATAATATCGACTCGGTGGCGGCTTTAGCGAGAGCAAACAGCTGCTGTGCCGTTATGATGGAGCCGGTGCAGGGCGAGGGCGGCGTTATGCCTCTGACGGCAGAGTTCGTGCAGGGTGTCCGCGCCCTTTGCGACGAGCTCGGAATGCTGCTCATCTTCGACGAGGTGCAGACCGGAAACGGCAGATGCGGCACTCTTTACGCCTATGAGCAGTTCGGTGTCAAGGCTGACGTCGTCACCACGGCAAAGGGTCTTGGCGGCGGACTTCCTATCGGCGCCTGTATGATATTCGAGCCCGCCGTAGGCGTGCTTACCCCCGGCTCTCACGGCTCCACCTTCGGCGGCAACCCCGTGGCGGCGGCAGGCGCGGTCAGCATAATATCCCGGCTCGACGGACAGACCCTCGCGGGCGTCAGGGAGCGCTCGGAATACATTCTCTCAAGGCTCTCGGGCGCTGACGGCATAAAGAGCGTATCCGGTATGGGTCTTATGCTCGGAATAGAAACCGAGCGCGACGCCGGTGCCGTGATCGCCGACTGTATGGCGGCAGGAGTCCTCCCAATCAAGGCAAAATCCAAGCTCCGCCTCCTCCCCGCACTGAATATACCTATGGCAGATCTCGAGCGTGCGATGGACGTTATTCTTGAGGCTGCAGCCAAGAAAATGTAAAGGAAGATTTACAAAATGGGCTTCTTAAAAGGCAAAGACTTCTTAAAGCTGCTGGATTTTTCGGCAGATGAAATAAACGGACTTCTCGACCTGGCCGCCGAGCTGAAGGCAAAGAAAAAGGCCGGTATTCCCCACAAGACCTGTGAGGGCAAGAGCGTTGCGCTGATATTCGAGAAGGATTCCACCCGTACCCGCTGCTCCTTCGAGGTTGCGGCCTTTGACCTGGGCATGCACTCCACCTATCTTGGCCCCACGGGCTCTCAGATAGGCAAGAAGGAGAGCATCGCCGACACGGCCAGGGTTCTTTCCTCCATCTACGACGGTATCGAGTACCGCGGCTTCGGCCAGGAGCTTGTAGAGGAGCTGGCAAAATACTCCTCCGTTCCCGTCTGGAACGGACTTACCAACGAGTTCCACCCCACCCAGATCCTCGCCGACTTCCTCACCGTGAAGGAGCGCTTCGGCAAGCTCTCGGGGCTGAAGCTGGTTTATATGGGCGACGCCCGCTACAATATGGGCAACTCGCTGATGGTCGGCTGTGCAAAGATGGGCGTGGACTTTGTGGCCTGCGCTCCCGAAAAGTACTTCCCCGATGCGGCGCTTGTTGAGGAATGTAAGAGGATCGCCGCAGAGTCCGGCTCCACCGTTACCCTTGAATCCGACCCCCAAAAGGCCGTCGAGGGCGCCCACGTCATTTACACCGACGTCTGGGTATCTATGGGCGAGCCCGCCGAGGTCTGGGAGGAGCGCATTAAGGAGCTATCCCCCTACCGCGTGACCGCGGAGCTTATGTCCTCCGCCGACGATTCCTGCGTATTCATGCACTGTCTGCCCGCCTTCCACGATCTCAAGACCAAGATCGGCCGCGAGATGTACGAGAAATTCGGCGTCACCGAAATGGAGGTCACCGACGAGGTATTTGAGAGCGAGCGCTCGCTTGTATTCCTCGAGGCGGAAAACAGAATGCACACCATAAAGGCGGTCATGGCCGCAACGCTGTAAGCGAAAAGGATGAAAAAATCATACTTATACGCCGCCACGGCGATTCTCTGCTGGTCCACGGTGGCCACAGTGGTAAAGCTGCTGCTCGGCTCACACACCGGCATGCAGGTGCTGTTCATCAGCTCCTTCTTCGCCTTTATTTTCCTGCTCGTGATGAATATTGCCACGGGAAATATAAAAAAGCTGAAGGAATACACCCCGCGTGACTACGTTACCACGGTGCTTATCGGCCTGCCCGGTACCTTTCTCTACTACGTTTTCTATTATTCCGGTACGGCAAGAATGCCGGCGTCCCAGGCCTTTATCATCAACTATCTGTGGCCGATCATGAGCGTGGTATTCGCCTGCATAATCCTGCGGGAGAAAATGACGGTAAGAAAGGCCGTCGCCATCGCCATGTCCTTCGTCGGCGTTATGATAGTCACCGGCGCGGATCTGTCGGAGCTTAACGGCGATACCCTGCTCGGTGCGCTGTTCTGCATACTCGGCGCCGTGTCCTACGGTGTCTACACCGCCCTCAATCAGAGAAAGCATTATGACAAGCGGATATCTATGATGTTCTTCTACCTTACCTCCTTCGTCCTCACCGGTATCATCAATCTATGCACCGTGGGGCTGCCGAGGATAGATCTGCTTCAGACGCTGGGCTTTGCCTGGAACGGCATCTTCACCATGGCGATCGCCAACACCGCGTGGATGCTGGCGCTGGAATCCGGTAAGACGGCAAAGATATCCAACCTCGCCTACATCACCCCCTTCCTCTCGCTTATTTGGACGGCGGTGTTCTTGAAGGAGGAGATCTCCCTGTTCTCGGTGCTCGGCCTTGCCGTCATCGTGCTGGGTATCTTCATTCAGCTGAAGGACAAAAGCAGCGACAGGCCGAGGGAGGAAGACCTCCTCACCGAGGCAAAAAAATAAAATTCACCCCGCCATAGGCGTCAAGCGCGTGTGGCGGGTCCACTTATGATATAGGAGGGCCAAATGAAGCTGTATTTTTCGACGATAGGCATTGCTATGGCCGTCATCACGACGGTGAATATTGCCCTTGAAACGGCCTCGTCTCTTTACGTGGCGGTCACAACGGTTTGGTGTACGGCTCTGCAATTTGTATTCGACGGCATCGTTGCGCTGACGGTGCGGCTGACGCCCGACCGCCTCTATGGGGCGGAGGATCCTCGCTTCGCGGTTTCGGAGCGTGAGATAAAACTCTATCTGCGGCTCGGAGTACGGCGCTGGAAGGACAGAATCTGGGAGCTTGGCGGTATTGGCGGCTTCAGCAAGGAGCGGCTTGACCGCCCCGAGGACCCTGCCTACATCGAAAAATACCTCGTCGAGTGTAACCGAGGCGTTGTCACGCACAGGCTCTCATATCCCGTCGGCTTTCTGGCGATGCTGACGGTGAGTGGCCCCTGCGCCTTTACGGTGGCTCTGCCCGTGGCACTTGTCAATCTGTATCTGAACGTTCTGCCCACGGTTGTCCTCAGATATAACACCCCGATGCTAAAGCGCCTGCTCACAAGGCTCAGACGAAAGTCGGCAGTGAAAAAATAATAACAAACGAAAAACACACCGCAAGCTATGCGTCAAAAAGGACGGAGCCTGCGGTGTATTTTTATATATTTTGTAACCTACGGTTTACATTATTCCCCATTTCCCGACTTTCTGCGGGCAAAATCCTCAAGGGCGGCAAAGCTGCTTTCCACCTCGCCTGTGCGGCTATCCTCGCCGCGGATATAGCCCTCAAAGCTGCGGCGCAGAGCCTCGGCACCCGCCTCGACAGTCCCATCGTTCTGTATGGCGTCGAAGAACAGAGGAGCAAGGGTGGGCAGGGTCAGGTAGTCGCAGAGATTCTGCTCCTTGCGTCTTACGAAGCTCGCAAGCCCTGCGGGAGTGGGCGCTGTACCGATGTATCTGTCATAGAGCCGCTGCTCTGCCACGTTGGGGTCACAGAAAACGTAGACCCGACAGGAGCTGTATTCCGCATTAGCGGCAAAGGCGCGAACGCCGTCGAGATTAAGCACCAGCAGGGGCACCTTCCCCTTGGCGAGTATGCGCTCCAGCTCCGAACGGGGCGTGCCGTAAAGGTCGCCGGAATACTCGGCGTATTCAAGGAGCTCGCCCTGCTCTGCCCGGGCGAGAAATTCCTCCCGCCCAAGGTAGATATACTCCGAGTCGAACTTATCTCCGCGCACGGCTCTGGTGGTCATCGAGCGCACCGACTCAAAGGGGCTCCCCTCCTGCAAAAGCTCGGCGGCCAGGGTAGTCTTTCCGCCGGCGGAGGGGCCGGATATTACGAGTACGGCTCGCTCTCTCATCTCTTGGGAATGAGCTTCTCGGTGCCGCCCATGTAGGGACGGAGCGCCACGGGAATATTGACGGAGCCGTCGTCGTTAAGGTTGTTTTCAAGGAATGCGATAAGCATTCTGGGGGGAGCAACAACGGTGTTGTTGAGGGTGTGAGCAAGATAGTTTCCGCCCTCGCCCTTGACTCTGATCTTCAGGCGGCGAGCCTGTGCGTCACCGAGGTTCGAGCAGGAGCCAACCTCAAAGTACTTCTGCTGACGGGGGGACCATGCCTCAACGTCAACCGACTTCACCTTCAGGTCGGCAAGGTCACCGGAGCAGCACTCCAGCGTTCTTACGGGAATATCAAGGGAGCGGAAGAGGTCAACGGTGTTCTTCCAGAGCTTGTCAAACCACATGGGCGACTCCTCAGGCTTACAAACGACGATCATCTCCTGCTTTTCAAACTGGTGGATACGGTAAACTCCGCGCTCCTCGATGCCGTGAGCGCCCTTCTCCTTACGGAAGCAGGGAGAGTAGGAGGTGAGGGTCTGAGGCAGCTGTGCCTCGGGGATTATCTGATCGATGAACTTACCGATCATAGAGTGCTCGGAGGTACCGATGAGGTAGAGATCCTCGCCCT
>CAZABU010000086.1:0-8769 GCA_964483225.1 uncultured Ruminococcus sp.
ACACTCACCGAGGGTGTCTTTGCGGTTGCGGAGCTCTCTGCCGTGGGTATCAGCGAGCGGGAGCTGCTGTATTTTGCCGCCCACGCCGAGCAGGCCTCCTCTCATCCTATCGCAAAAAGCATCGTCGGCGCCTACGGCAGAACCCCCGAGCGTGAAAGGCTCGCCGACTTAAAGGAGCATAGCGGCGGTGGTGTCGTTGCTACAGTTGACGGACGGCAGGTGGCCGTTGGAAACGAGCGACTGATGTCGGAGCTGGGAGTAGAGCACAGGATCCCCGCGACTCCGGGAACGGTGGCACACGTTGCCCTGGACGGCGTCTACGCCGGTTATATACTCATTGCCGATAAAATCAAAAGCAGCTCCAAAGAGGCTATCTCCGAGCTCGGCGCCTGCGGAGTTAAGGAAACCGTAATGCTCACCGGTGACTCGGAGGCCGTAGCCGAAAAGGTCGCCGCAGAGCTTGGCATAAGTCGCTATATGGCACAGCTTCTGCCCTCGGATAAGGTGGAGCGGCTTGAGGAGCTGATGAGTGCTTCCTCTCGCGGTGTGACGGCCTTCGTGGGTGACGGAATAAACGACGCCCCCGTCCTCGGCAGGGCGGATATCGGAATCGCTATGGGCGCTATGGGCTCCGACGCCGCAATAGAGGCGGCAGACGTGGTTCTGATGGACGATGACCCGCGCAAGATAGGCAAGGCTATACGCATCTCGCGCAAATGCATGCGCATAGTCTACCAGAACATCGTCTTTGCCATAGGCGTGAAGGCGGCCTGCCTTCTGCTCGGTGCTCTCGGCTTTGCAAATATGTGGATCGCCATTTTTGCCGACGTGGGCGTTATGATAATCGCCTTGCTGAACGCGGTGCGCTCTCTCTTTGTCGAAAGGGTGTGAGAATATGCAGAATATAAAGCTCCCTCACGACCACTCCCACGGCGTGGAATACGACTTCGACCATATGCCGAGGCTTGACGAGTTTTCGGTGATTTCGGATATATTCAAGCTCCTCTCGGACTCCACGCGGGTGCGGCTGTTCTGGATACTTTGCCATTGCGAGGAGTGCGTGCTCAATCTGTCGGTGATGATGGATATGAGCAGTCCCGCCCTGTCCCACCACCTGAAGCTCCTGCGCGAGAGCGGCCTCGTCGTGAATCGCAGAGAGGGCAAGGAGGTCTACTACAAGGCGGCGGAAACCGAGCAGGCAGAGGCCCTGCATAAGATGATAGAGCGCATAGTGCGCATCTCCTGCGCGGATATAAAGCCGCCCCACAGAGAGCAGGGCGCTCTTGAGGCCGTTGCCGCAGTGCATAAGCTACTGACCGAAGATCCTGCCCGCCGTTATACGATAGACGAGCTGGCGCGGATATCCCTGCTCAATACCTCGACGCTGAAAAAGCTCTTTCGCGATGCATACGGCAAGCCGCCTGCAGCCTATATGAAGGAATACAGGATACGCCGCGCCGCAGAGCTGCTCCGCAGCACGGATATGACCGTGGCAGAGGTGGCGGCCTCCGTCGGATATATGTCTCAGAGCCGCTTTTCCGAGGCCTTTCTTGATATAATCGGCGAGCTCCCCACTGAGCACCGAAAAAACGCAAAACAAAGCGAAATGTAAACAAACATTTACCGCCTGCGGCATTTTTACCGCAGGCGGCTGTATTTTGCTATGAGTTGTGTTTGTCTTTTTTATTCCTCGCCGGTATAGCCCCAGTAGACTATGGCGCCATGGTTCCAATCGCCATCCCACCCCGAGGGTTGACTTTCGGCCTTGCAGTAGAATGTGGAGAGGTTGGGGCAACCATCGAAAGTGTAATCACCAATATGCGTCACGCTATTTCCTATAAACACCTTGGTAAGGCTATTGCAGTATTGGAACGCCCATAGCGAGATATAAGTAACGCTGTCCCCTATCTCGACTACGGCTAACTTGTCGCAAGCGTGAAAAGCATATACGCCAATCGTTGTGACACCACCGGTGATAGTGAGCGAGGTGATTCCGACGCAACCATCGAAAGCATACTCTCCAATCGTTGTAGCGCCGCCGGTGATGGTGACCGAGGTGATTTTGTCGTTATTATAGAAAGCGTATTTGTAAATTTCGTAGCTTTCGTTATTATAGCTTTCCGGCAGTACAAGGTCGGTTTCGTCACCGACGTATCCAACCAGATAATTCACGCTATCGTAGGTATAGAAGAGGTATCCCTCAAGGTTCACGATCTTGCTCTCGCCGTTGTGTACCTCCTGCGCACTGTATGCTACATAACCTCCTGCGGAATTTCCGGCATAGATAGGCAGGGCGGAGTGATTAACCACCTCAATGATTTTTTCGCAGTTCTGGAACGCCGAGCTTGCAATGCTCGTAAGTCCGCTTCCGAGAGTCACGCTTACAAGGCCTATGCAATCATAGAAAGCATTTGCACCGATTGAGTTAACGCTGTCGGGGATAGTGATGCTCGTCAAGCTGGAGCAAGAATAAAATACCCATGAAGATAATTTTGTAACTCCATTAGGAATATTTACGCTGGCAAGATTGCTGCAACCGTAGAACGCATCCGAGCCAATAGCAGTAACGCAATCCGGTATCGTTACGCTGACGATTCGTGTTCTGTCGCGGAATGCGCCGTCACCAATTTTGGTAACCGGCTTTCCGTTATAGGTCGCCGGGATGATGATTTCCGTATCGGTACAGGTGCCGATGCCGGTGAGTGTGTACCCTTGGGAATCGCTGTTCAAGGTGTAGCTTAGTCCCTTGCTGTAATTTATCTCGTCACCACCCGTGGTTTCGTCGCCGCCTGTAGTTTCGTCACCACCCGTGGTTTCGTCGCCACCCGTGGTTTCGTCGCCACCCGTGGTTTCATCGCCACCCGTGGTTTCGTCACCACCTGTGGTTTCGTCACCGCCTGTGGTTTCATCGCCACCCGTGGTTTCATCGCCACCCGTGGTTTCGTCATCACCTGAGGTATTGCCGCCGGCGGTCACGTTGTCGTTGCCGGTGGTGCCTTCAATCGGCGGGAGATTATTAAGATCGGTGGCGTAAACTACGTCGCAATAGGCGTTCCAGCCATAAGCAAAGCCGCTTGGTGTATACGGGCTCTCGCAGTATATAGTCAAGTCGTCGCAGCCCGTAAAGGCCCAACTCCCGACCTCGGTCACGCTCTTCGGGATCACCGCACTGCAAAGCGAATCGCAGGTTGCGAAGGCGTATTCGCCGATTTCTGTCACGCTGTCGGGAATCCTTAAATACTTGAGATTGATACAATTGTAGAAGGCCTCATCACCTATTTCCCATATCGAGCTCGGGATATCCACGCTGTAGAAGGTGGCGTTCTCGAAGGCGCGCTTGCCGATAGATCTGACCGCCAATCCATCATACGAGGAGGGCAATACAAGATGCGAGGGCATACCGTTATTTGAGCTTATATCGGTAATCTCATAGTAGGGTGTGCTGTATTTTTTCGATTGCTTTTCGAGGGTGTAATCAATCCCACCGTATCGGTAAACAACCGTGCTATTTTCCGTTTCTATTCTTTCAATCTTGTTTCCTATCAGATCAAAAACTCCGGCAAAATATAGTATAGGTGCAATAGAGAGCAAAACTGCACAGATCGCGGTTATAAGTATGCCGCGGCGCAGCTTCGGGCGCATTTCCTTGCGGCGTCTTGCCGCCTCGGCTTCATTTTTCTCTATGCGCTCCCGCGCGGCCGTGAGCATTTTCTTCAGTCTGCCGTCTGCCAGCGAGAACAGACGGTTATAGTGACGGCTGTCCCAAAAGTGCTTTCTCGTGCTCTCAATATCGGCGGCACAGCAGAGATGCATATCCGCCAGCAAAAGGCCGAGGTAGACGTCGGGGTTCTCCGGGTCGTAGTGCTCCGCTACGAAAAAGCTTGCGCAGGCCTTATTCCAGCACCGTATAGCAAGCAGGGCAAAGCCGCTGGCGATATAGGTGGCGGAGCTCTCCTCGGGAGTACGTCCGTTTTTCTCTGACGCAGGCGCGTCCTCTGCTTTTTCTTCTACGAAAAAGTCCGCATCCTTTTCATTCTCAAAATCCATAATCAAAGCCTCTGATGTAAAAAATTACTTAAAAATACCGTGTCATTTGCTATTTTTCGAGTTTTATGCCTATATTATAGTAAAAATTTTTACTAATGTCAATAGTAAATTTTTTTACTTGCTATAATTTTCTTGAGAAAGCATAAGCGAGGGTAAAAATGACTCCAAAATATGTTAAAACAATTCGGGATCTGCGCGAGGATAACGATAAGACTCAGCAGGAGATTGCGGACGTTCTCGGTACCTCACAGACAATGTACGCGCGGTATGAGCGCGGCGCAAACGAGCTGCCTATACGGCATCTGATCACGCTTTGTAAATATTATAATGTAAGCTCGGATTATATTCTCGGACTCAAGAAATGATAAATAATATATGAAAATGCGGTGTGGAGTTAACACCGCATTTTTTAGTTGCGATCATAATAATTCGCGCCACCACTTGACAAACGGAGTATGAAGTGTTAATATATACCCATAGGGGGTATTTTCCTCGTCGCAAGTGGGGGATACTTCTATACCGACGTTTTTTCAAAGGAGAGATATAGATGGATAAGAATTTTTGCGATAAGTGCGGGGGCGAGGAGGCCGTGGATACTCACGCTGCGGGGTGCTGCTGTGAGAGGAAAAAGGTCCGCGAGGGCGAGGCCTTCCGCTCCTTACAGAACCGTCTGCGCCGGATTGCGGGGCAGGTGCGCGGCATTGAGAGTATGCTGGAGTCGGACGCCTATTGCATTGACATACTTACTCAGGTATCGGCGGTGGAGTCGGCGCTGGGCGCCTTTGCGCGAGCCCTGCTTGAGAGCCATATCCGCGAGTGCGTGGTAGAGGATATCAAGGCAGAGAAATATGAGAGCGTCGACGAGCTGATACGTACGGTGTCGAAGCTGATGAGGTGATTTATGAAGCAATACGATGTTACCGGTATGAGCTGTGCCGCCTGCTCGGCACGGGTGGAGTCGGCGGTAAAAGCGTTGGAGGGCGTCAGCTCCTGCGCCGTTAATCTGCTGACGAATTCTATGAGCGTTGAGGGCGATGCGACCGAGTCGGCGGTCATTTCCGCGGTGGAGAAGGCGGGCTACGGAGCGAGCCTCAAAGGCGAGGAAAAACGAGATAATGACAATAAGAGTTTACAAAATTCCGAGAAAAAGCGAGTTGTGGCGCGACTTATAGCCTCGGTAGTAATACTCGTTCCATTGATGTATATTTCTATGGGACACGTGATGTGGGGCGCGCCGCTGCCGTCGGCTTTAAGCCGTGACCCCGTGGCGATCGCCTTGATGCAGCTTCTAATGTCCGCCGCCGTTATGGTGATAAATCAGCGCTTCTTTATAAACGGCTTTAAGGGAGTTGTCAATCGCTCCCCTAATATGGACACCCTTGTTGCCCTCGGGTCGGGCGCCTCCTTCATATACAGCGTGGCCATAGTGTTTATGATGAGCTCGGCAGCCTCTGCAGGTGACTTTGCCACCGCCGATCATCTTCTCCACGAGCTGTACTTTGAGGCCGCGGCAATGATACTCACGCTGATCACGGTGGGCAAGATGCTGGAGGCTCGCGCCAAGGGCAAGACCACCGACGCCATAAACGCCCTGATGGAGCTTGCGCCGAAAAACGCGACGGTGCTCCGCGACGGCGAGGAGATAGTAATACCCGCATCGGAGGTTCGGATCGGCGACTTGTTCATAGTCCGCCCGGGAGAAAGCATTCCCGTGGACGGCGTGGTCGTCGAGGGCGAGGGCAGCGTATATGAGGCGGCGCTGACCGGCGAGAGCGTTCCCGCCGACAAGACCGTAGGCAGCCGTGTCCTTGCCGCCACGGTGAACGGCAACGGCGCCCTGCGCTGTGAGGCGACGGAGGTAGGCGAGAGCACAACGATAGCCTCGGTAATAAAGATGGTAGAGGACGCCGCCGCAACCAAGGCGCCCATTGCCAAGATTGCAGACAGAGTTTCGGGCATCTTCGTGCCCTGCGTGGTAGGTATAGCCCTGCTGACGCTGGGACTCTGGTGGATATTCGACGGCAGCTTCGGCCACGCATTGGCTCGCGGAATTTCCGTACTGGTCATTTCCTGTCCCTGCGCCCTTGGACTTGCCACTCCCGTGGCCATAATGGTGGGGAGCGGCGTTGGTGCAAGGCTTGGTATTCTTTATAAGAGCGCCGAGGCCATAGAGCTTACTGCAAGGGCTGTGACGGTTGCGCTTGACAAGACCGGAACGGTGACTCGCGGCGAGCCCGAGGTGACCGACCTTATCGCCGCAGAGGGCATAGAGGAGAGCGCTCTTCTTTCCGTTGCCGCCTCGGTTGAGGCTATGAGCGAGCACCCCTTGGCTCGCGCTGTGTGCAAATACGCAGAGGGCAGAGTGCCCGCGCACGTGGTGGAGAATTTCACCGCCCTTTCGGGCAGCGGTGTCCGAGCACAGCTTTGCGGCGAGGAGATATACGGTGGCAGCTATTCCTTCATAGGTACCGTAACCGAGCTCCCCCAAGAGGCGCAGAGCCAATACGAGCGGCTCACCTCGGAGGGAAAAACGCCCCTGCTGTTTACCCGTGGCGGAAGCTTCCTCGGCATAATCGCCGTTGCCGACACGGTCCGTGAGGACAGCGCCGCCGCTATCGCGGAGCTTCGCGAGCTGGGTATGCGGGTCGTGATGCTGACCGGTGACAACGAGCGCACCGCCGCAGAAATAGGTCGCGCGGCAGGTGTGGACGAGATACGCGCAGGGCTTCTTCCCGACGGAAAGGAGCGCATTATCCGTGAGCTCTCGGGGCAGGGCGGAGTGATAATGGTGGGCGACGGTATCAACGATGCGCCCGCTCTGACTGCGGCAAGCGTGGGAATCGCCATAGGCGGCGGAACGGATATTGCCATCGAGAGCGCAGACGTCGTGCTGATGCGTGACTCCCTCTCCGACGTTGCGCGGGCGATACGCCTTGGGCGCAGGACGCTGCGTAATATTATGCAGAATCTTTTCTGGGCCTTCATCTATAACTGCATCGGCATACCGCTGGCGGCAGGACTGCTTACGCCCCTGCTTGGCTGGGAGCTGAATCCGATGTTCGGCGCCTTGGCGATGAGCCTTTCCAGCTTCTGCGTCGTGACTAACGCCCTGAGGCTTAACGGCTTTTATCTGAAAGAGAGGCGGTCGGCCACATCTGCCGATGATATTATCAAAGAGGAAAACGAAAATAATCAAAATACAGAAAGAGAGGACGAGGATATGGGACTTTTCGGAAACAAGATAACTCTTACGGTGGAGGGAATGATGTGCCCCCACTGCGAGGGCAGAGTAAAGCAGGCGCTGGAGGCTCTTGACTGTGTAAAGAGTGCCGACGTCAGCCACGAGAAGGGCACCGCAGTGGTAAAGCCTGTGGGTGACTGCGACAGAGAGCTGCTTCGCAAGACCGTTGAGGACGCGGGCTATAAGGTTCTCGGAGTGAAATAAAGGCAGAGCCTACGGTGCAGAGCGCACCGTAGGCTTTTACTTTTGTGTATCTATAAATACTTTTACAAAACGGAAACATTTTAACAAACAATCCAAAACATCGCTAATGTACAATACTTCATACTGAAAGGAGTGTCCTGAATGAACGCAATTGAAATAAGGAATCTTACTAAAAGCTTCCGCGGGCTTTACGCCGTCGACCATTTGAATATGACCGTGCCTGTGGGTGCGATATACGGCTTCATCGGCGAGAACGGAAGCGGAAAGTCTACCACCGAGAAGCTTATCTGCGGTCATCTCGTTGCCGACGAGGGCGAAATACGGCTTTTCGGCAGGGATTATACCGACCCCGGCGTGAGGGTGAGAGTCGGCGCGCTGATTGAAAACGCGGGCTGCTTCCCCGGCTCCAGCGTGTACCAGAATCTGATGATGCAGGCGATAAATCTCAACCTTACTGACAGAGATGCCGAGATACGCCGCGTGCTTAAGATCGTGCGTATGGAGGACTCTGCGAGCATTAAATTCAAAAGCTGCTCTCTCGGTATGAAGCAGCGTATCGGAATTGCGATGGCTCTGCTTGGTGACCCCGCGCTACTGATTCTCGACGAGCCCATCAACGGACTTGATACCGACGGAATGAGGATAATGCGCGAGATACTTACCGATATTACGAAGAACTACGGCTGTACGGTTCTCATCTCCTCTCACATTCTCGGCGAGCTTGAAAAGATCGCCACCCATTACGGCATAATCAGACAGGGAAGAATGATAACCGAGATATCCGCCGAGGAGCTTGAGGGCAGAGCGCGGGTGTTCGTATCTCTGCGTACCGCGGATATGGACGGCGCGGAGAAGCTCCTGAGCGCGAGGTTTGACGACGTACGCCGCGAGGGTGATTATATCAGAGTTTACGACGTTCCCGAGGTGGAGCGCATCGTTGAGCACCTGCTGAAGGGCGGTCACGCCGTCGACGAAATAAGACAGAACAAAATAGGCCTCGAGGAGTATTACGTTGAGCTTATGTCGGGAAGGAGGGCAGAGTGATGAAGGAGCTGAAATTTGAATCCCCGAGCTTTTTGGAGAGAATAAAGGGTATGCTGGGCGTCGATTTTTACAGACTTTTCCGCACACCGATGTTTTACATATTTCTTGCCATCTCCGCGATAATCCCCGCGATGATACTCGGTACCATGGGCGCGGAGGGATCCGAGCAGCTCTACACCAACACCTGGCATATAATCGCCGCACCTACGCCCCTTTACGTGGTCGGCAGTATT
>CAZABU010000087.1:0-8756 GCA_964483225.1 uncultured Ruminococcus sp.
AAGGTGGCAAGCTTACAGCCGCCGATGTGATCGGGGGTTATTCCAAGGGGCCTTGTCGTAGCGAAGAGCTCGTAGATGGTCTTATCGTTCATCTTCACGTCCAGCACCGAGGTGTTCGTGTACTTTTCAAGCATCTTATACTTGGTCGGCATATCGTGGCCGAGCTCGTCGAGCTTCAGTATCGTATCGTGAAGATAGGAGAACTGGAAATGCGTGGTGACCGTGTCGGCACGCGGGTCGTCGGCGGGATGCTGAACGGGGGTGAAATCGTATATATCGTATTCCTTGGGAACAACGATGATTCCGCCGGGATGCTGACCGGTGGTCTTCTTTATACCCATAATACGGGTGACCATATGGGCAATCTCGGCCTTAGGTATCTTAACGCGCCGCTCCTCGAGATACTTATTTATATATCCCCAGGCGGTCTTGTCGGCAAGGCCGGTAATGGTTCCTGCACGGAACACCTGCCCCTGACCGAAGAGCTCCTCGGTATATTTATGAACCTTACCCTGCACGTCGCCGGAGAAGTTAAGGTCTATATCGGGGGACTTATCACCGTAGAAGCCGAGGAAGGTTTCAAAGGGGATATCGTGGCCGTCCTGATACAGCCATTCACCGCAGACGGGGCATCGCTTATCGTCGAGGTCGAAGCCGGAGCCAACGGAGCCGTCGGTGATAAATTCGCTGTATCGGCATTTCAGACAGCGATAATGTGGCGGAAGGGGGTTAACCTCTGAGATGCCCGACATCGTAGCAACGAAGGATGAACCGACGGAGCCGCGGGAGCCAACCTGATAACCGAGGCTCTCGGAATAGGCAACCAGCTTAACTGCGATCATATAAAGGACGGCAAAGCCGTTTTTGATTATAGAGGTCAGCTCCTTTTCCAGTCGCTTTTCAACTATCTCGGGGAGCTCGTCGCCGTACCAATCGTGAGCACGCTTCCAGCAGGAGCTCTCCAGCTCCTCCTTTGCACCGGGAAGGTCGGGCTCGTATCTGCCCTCGGGGATGGGTCTTATACGCTCGCAGAGATCGGCTATCCTGTTCGGATTTTCGATAACTACCTCGTGGCAGGCCTCCTCACCGAGATAGGCAAATTCCTCCAGCATCTCGTCGGTGGTACGAAGATAAATGGGTGTTTCCCTATCCGCGTCCTTGAACTTCATACCGGCCAAAAGTATACGGCGGTAGACCTCGTCCTCGCGGTTTACGAAATGAGCGTCACAGGTAGCGCAGACCGGCTTCCCCATCTTCTTGCCAAGCTCGTAAATGCGGCGGTTGATATCACGCAAAGCCTCGTCGTCGGCAACCTTGCCGTCAACAACAAGGAAGCGGTTGTTACAGATAGGCTGAATCTCAAAGTAATCGTAAAACTCCGCGATATCCTCTATCTCCTGGCTGGATCTGCCGTCGAGGATCGCACGGAAGAGCTCACCTGCCTCACAGGCAGAGCCTATGATGAGTCCGTCGCGGTATTGCTCTATGACGGATTTGGGCATTCTGGGGTTGCGGTGATAATAATCCAGATAGCTGAAGGAGATCAGCTTATAGAGGTTCTTGAGGCCCTCCTTGTTCTTGGCAAATATTATCATATGGTGGCTGGGGAGCTTCAGAGGGTCTGTCTTCTCGCTCATAGCGTCAACCATACGCTCGAAATTGTCTATACCCTCACTCTTCAGGCGGTCGATCATAACGAAGAATATCTCCGCAAGCATACGGGCGTCGTCCGAGGCTCTGTGGTGGTGGAAATCGCCAAGGCCGTAATGCTCGGCGATAATATTAAGCTTATGCTTTTTGAGCTCGGGGTTAACGTACTTGGAAAGGCCGACGGTATCGAGGTATGTATTATTAAAGGGCATCTCCTGCCGCTCTGCGGCAACTCTGATGAAGCCTACGTCAAAGTTGGCATTATGGGCGATAAGCAAGCGGTCACCCGCAAAGGCAAAGAACTGCTCGAGAGCCTCGCGCTCCTTAGGCGCCCCCTTAACGTCCTCGTCGGTAATGGAGGTAAGCTTTGTGATCTCCTCGGGGATCGGGACCTCGGGATCCACGAAGATATCAAAGGTATCTATGATCTGTCCTCCCTTGATCTTAACCGCACCGATCTCGATGATCTTGCAGGAACGGTTGGAGAGGCCCGTGGTCTCAAGGTCGAACACTACCATCTCGTCATCGAAGGCGGGATAGCTCTGGCCGAACACGCAACGCTCGGTGTCGTTTACGTAATAGGCCTCAATTCCGTAAAGTATCTTGAGGTCTGAGCCGGAGGCCTCCAGCGCCAGCATTACCTCAGGGAAGGACTGAACGTTACCGTGATCGGTAACGGCAATTGCCTTATGTCCCCATCTGATAGCGGTGCTGACAAGCTCGGCCGGGGTGATAATTGCATCCATCTGCGACATATTGGTGTGCAAATGAAGCTCCACGCGCTTTTCCTTTGCGGTGTCGTTGCGCTCCTCGACGCTGATACGCTTGATTCCAAAGGGAGAGAGGAAGGGCTCGTTATCGAATTTATCCAGCTGCACTCTGCCGAGGACAGCAAGGTGTAGCATTTTTTTCTTACCTTTTTTTACGGCGCCTGCCAGGTCCTTCACCCAGTCAAGCTCCTCATTTTTCAAAGTTTTCTTTACATAAATGGCCGATGCGCCGTCAGAAATGCCGATCGAGCAGTTAGTCTTATCCCCCGCTCTGGTCTCCTTCATCGTGACCTCAAATGCTGTTCCGAGGAATATCTGCCTGCCGTGAGTTTTCGGTGCTTCAGCCAAGGGGGTCGGCTCAAAGACGTCAAAATCCTCGCCAAAGACGATATCGGATGACGAAAAATCGTACACGGTAGGGCCCATCTGGCACTTCGTTTCGCTCAAAACCTTATGAGCGCCGGTAGCGTTAGAGAGGCCGGCCTTGGATTCAAAATCGTAATGAGGATCGGCGGCTCTTGCCCTCTCCTCCTGTTCTCTTATAAGACCTGCGCGTTCCTCGGCGGCGCGCTCGCGGTTTTCCTGCTCAACCTTCAGGATCATGTCTGATCGGCGGCGCTCCCATTCGGCGCATCTTTCCTCGGCGCCGCTACCCTCGCATATAACCACCCTTCGGCTGATGCCGTAGCGGCTGGCAAGGATGTTGGAGAGTATCTGCTCAGTGTTGGCATTCTTGACGAATGCTACGCCTATACTGTTGAAGGGTATCGACACCGTTACGGTCGCACCGTCATCGGAATACTGCGCACCGGTGAAAAAGCCGTGAGTCACAGCTCCGCAGACGGCGGCCTCACACGCGATCTCGCCAAAATACGAAGGCTCAAAGCACTCCGGGGGAAAATGGGGCAGGATCTTAAAGGACTCGGCATTATAGAGAGTGCGGCACTCGTCCTCGATCTCATATATAAGCTCTGCATCCTCGTGGGAGGCAAAGGAAAGCTCCACCTCGAAGCGAAGAGGTTCCGGGGGTTTAGTATATCTTACGCGAACAGAATGCGCGCGATCAAGCAGAGCGCATTTTTCATCGCTCGGCAGATATTTCTTAAATATATCGAGAAACCTTTTCTCGTTTGGCATGCTATTTTCCTTCCCTTCCGTGATTTTTGCTAAAATATCACGGACGAGAGCCTTACATAAGCTTTATCTCACGAATAAGCTCGTCCACGATATTTTCTTCCTTGATTTTTCTCTGCACTACGCCCTTCTTGAACAGAAGCGCCTCGCCGTCGCCGCCGGCAACTCCGATATCGGCCTCACGTGCCTCGCCCGGGCCGTTTACGGCGCAGCCCATCAAAGCCACCTTAACGGATTTTGCGATAATGCCCTCTTCCTTGGCCCGCCTCTCGAATTCCGAAGATAAATTGATCAGATCGATCCGAGTCCGTCCGCAGGTCGGACAGGAAACGATATCCATACCGCGCGCGGCGGAGAGAGCCAGAGAGTCGAGTATATGGCGCGCCATGGCTATCTCTTCGACAGGATCATCTGTGAGGGAAACTCTGATCGTATCACCGATTCCTTCTGCCAAAAGTGTGCCGATTCCTATACTGCTTTTTACCGCCGCCCTAAGCCTCGCGCCGGCCTCTGTCACGCCTAAATGTAAAGGATAGTTTACTTTCTCTGCCAGAATACGGTTTGCGCGTATCATTGTCTGCACGTCTGATGCCTTGACGGAAATTGCGATTTTTGTATAGTTCTGCTCTTCGAGAATGCGAGCGTGTGCAATAGCACTCTCGGCCAGCGCCTCTGCAGTAGGGGCGCCGTATTTCTCGAGAATATCCTTCTCAAGAGATCCGGAATTAACGCCGATCCTAATCGGAACCTCACGCTCGCGGCAGGCCGCTACAACCTCGCGCACCTTTTCGGGCGAACCGATATTACCGGGATTTATCCTTATTTTATCCACCCCTGCCTCGGCGGCGGCTACGGCTATGCGGTAGTTGAAGTGAATATCTGCAACAAGGGGAACCTTTATTCCACGGCGTTTAAGCTCCTTGAAGGTGTCTATCGAGGAAATATCGGGGGCGGTGATTCTTACAATATCGCAGCCCGCATCCTCAAGAAGCCGTACCTGTCTGTAGGTTGCCTCAACATCTGCGGTGGGAGTATTGGTCATAGACTGAACGGAGATAGGATGCTCTCCGCCTATGCCTACTCTGCCAACGCATATCGGGTTTGTTTTTCTTCTGTATTCGTTATATTTCACAGGTGACTCCTTTCCCGGTGCCGACACCGCTGTTTTTCTAAATTATACTATCAGCTGTATTATATCCTTGACCATAATGACCAGGGAAAACAGCAGCAAAACGCCAAGTCCTACCGCGTTTATGATCCCTTCCACGCGGGTTGGGAGCCGCTTTTTCGTTATCATCTCGAAAAGCAGGCTGACCGTTCTTCCACCGTCGAGAGCGGGAATGGGAAGAAGGTTCATCACGCCAAGGTTAATACTTATAAGAGTTGTGATATATAGCAGGGACAGCCAGCCGTCACGGGCCGCCGTTCCTATGCTCTCGGAAATACCGACAGGTCCGGAGACCGCCGCAATGGTATATCTACCTACTATAAGGTCGTAGAGCGACTCCCAGCACATTCTCACGATAAGGAGCGACTTACTGAAGGAATACTGCATAACCTTGCCGAAGGTCTTTTCGGTTCTGAAAACCTTAAAGTCCATCATACCGAAGGTCTGCCCCGAGGCCTCCTCGGTGGGGAATACTACGTCGCGGAGAACAAGCTCCTCGCCCCCTCTGATGACGGTAACGTCGATGGGCTCGTTGCCGCGACGCATTATCTCATAGGAGAGCTGATCCGCTATGCGCACTCTCTTACCGTCCACGTGAGTGATAACGTCGCCAAGCTCCAGCTGCCCTTCGGTGGTGATCTCGTATCCTGTGGTTTCCTTAGGGACGAACTCGGCTACCGTCGTTCCGCCTATATTGGTAAAGGCGGTGAAAACGATCATTGCAAGGAAGCCGGCGATGATATTGACCGATGCACCCGCTATTGTTATTATAAATCTCTGCCAGGCAGGCTTTTTATCAAAGGAATTGGGATCGTCGCTCTCCTCGTCCTCTCCCGCCATAGCCACGTATCCGCCGAAGGGGATCATGGAAAGGGCGTATCTTGTGCCTGTTTTTTTAGAATCGTAATATACGAGCTTCGGGCCCATTCCTATGGAAAACTCGTTGACCGTTACGTTAAACAGTCTTGCAAAGAAGAAGTGTCCGAACTCGTGAATGAAAATCAAAAAGCCGAAAACAAGGATTGCTATAACTACCGTACCCAGTGTTTCCAAATGTATATCTCCCGTATTAAATATTTTCTATCAGCTCGGAGGCCACCGCACGGGCACGCCTGTCGGCTGCAATTATCTCATCAAGATTTACGGCACGGCTCTCATCCGTCAAGCGCTCGTAAACCGCCGCTACGGTGCGAGAAATGTCCGTAAATGCAATTTTTTTGCGTAGGAAGGCATCTACCGCCACCTCGTCCGCAGCATTCAGCACGGCAGGCATAGCGCCTCCATCTGTGACCGCGCGTCCCGCAAGAGAAAGCAGAGGAAACGCTTCCTTATCCGGCCGCGCGAAGGTAAGCGCACCTATCGCGAACAGATCCAGGGGCTGTGCCACTCCTGTGCACCTCTGCGGATAATCCACCGCATATTGCACGCACATACGCATATCGGGAACGGATAGCTCACCGATTATCGCATTATCAATATATTCCACTGCCGAGTGCAGTATGCTCTCTCGGTGGATCACCACCTCTATCTTTTCGGCCGGAACGCCAAAGAGATGGACCGCCTCTATGACCTCAAAGCCCTTGTTCATAAGAGTTGCGCTGTCGACGGTTATCTTCTTTCCCATTTTCCAGGTGGGGTGCGCCAAAGTATCGGCAAGAGTCACGTGCTCAAGCTCGGCCGCCGTCCTGCCGTAAAAGGGGCCGCCGGACGCGGTAAGTATAATACGGCGAAGCTCGGCGTGGCTACCGCTCTTCAGTGACTGGAAGATAGCAGAGTGCTCACTGTCGACGGGGATTATTTCACATCCACGCTCCCTTGCCCTTTTCATAACGATCTCACCGGCAATAACCAGCGATTCCTTATTTGCCAGAGCCAGGCGCTTTCCGCTATCAATAGTGGCAAGAGTCGGCATAAGTCCGGCCTCACCGAGTATGGAATTCACAACGACGTCAGCCTCGCTATCGGTTATACCTTCCACTACGCCGTCAGCACCTCCGTACACCCTGATATCGGTATCGGAAAGCGAATATCGAAGCTCGCGTGCCGACGATTCATCGGCCATTGCCACGGCGCGAGGCATGAACTCGCGGGCGAAGGACTCCATCGAGCGGACGTCCTTATTTGCAGACAAGAGCTCCACCCTATAACCACTGCGGCGGGCAACGTCAAGTGCCTGAGTTCCGACGGAGCCGGTGGCCCCAAGTATTGCAACCTTTTTCATAGCTCTTATCCTTTCTTTTTAGTCACGGAAACCGCCACGCACAAAGGTCACGCGGCGGTTTCTCAAATTGAGCTCTCTTAATTAAAGAGCGGGAATGCAAGACAAATTATTATCAGAGGGGTAGAAACGGCCAGAATGGAATCAAAGCGATCCATGATTCCGCCATGTCCGGGCAAAAGGTTACTGTAATCCTTAACACCGTTCTCACGCTTGATAAGAGAGGCGATAAGGTCGCCTACCTGCGAGACCACTGACAGAACCACGCCGGAGATGGCAAGGGCGATATAATTTGCGGAGAGGTCGGTGAAGGTTTCTACAAGGAAACCGAAAAGAAGGAAGCATCCGGTAGCAAAGATTATACCGCCGAGTGAGCCCTCAACAGTCTTCTTGGGGCTGACCTCGGGTATGAGCTTATGCTTTCCGATAAGTGAGCCCACGAAATACGCTGCAGTATCACAGCCCCACGCCGCAACGAATACAAGGAAGAACGTATAATCGTCACCGATATATCTGAGCATCGATAGCGCCGTGAAGGAAACGACGATATATGTAACCGTCATAAATACCTGGGCTACCACGGATACCGAAAGAGCGTCGGGACGGCAGATCACGTCCTCATCCTTGTCGGGTGCGATCTTCCCTCTCGAAAATACGCCAACCCCCATAAGATAGAGCAGATATGCAAAAACGGCAGCGGCAAGCAGCAGTATATACTCCTTCTGCGAAACGGGAACGAAATAGTGCACCGTCGGGAATGCCGCGGCCATAAGATAGGCAGGGATCGAAAGGACAAGTCGCTTTTCCACACCGAAGACACGAAGCATCTCAAAGACGGCCATCACGCAAAAAATCGACAGAGCGATCGGATAGACCGGGGTGTAGGAAAAGATGAGCACGGGAATCATTACCGCAAGTATAAATATAGAGGTAATTACTCTTGTTTTCATTTTTTAGTACCAGTTTTTTCAGTTTGTCCGTCGGAGAGTCCTCCGAAGCGGCGGTCACGGGAATAAAACTCGCGAACACATTTGTAAATATCGTTCCTCGAAAAGTCCGGCCAAAGGGTATCGAGGATCACGTACTCCGAGTATGCCCCCTGCCAAAGCAGGAAGTTGGAAACACGGAAATCGCCACCCGTCCTGATGATCAGATCCGGGTCGGGAACGGGGGCCGTATACATATAACGAGAGAGGGTCTGCTCGTCGAGATGCTCACAGCCGTCTGCGATGGCTGCGTTGGCCGCATGGACTATCTCATCCCTGCCGCCGTAATTGAGCGCAAGAAGACAAACGAAGGGCCTGTTCTCTGCCATTTGCTCTATCTCGACACATTTATTTCTGAGCTTTTCCGAAAGAACCGATTTATCTCCAAGGAACTTCATAGAGAAATCGGGGTCTGTCTTGATCTTTTCGATAACGACCTCGTCAAGGTACTTATAGATAAGCTCCATGAGAAGGTTGACCTCCTCTGCGGGACGCTTCCAGTTCTCGGTTGAGAAGGCGTAGAGCGTCACGTAGTGAACGCCGATCTCGCGGAATATCTCAAGTATTCCCTGTATTATCTTCGCACCCGCCACGTGACCCGAGGTCCTGGGAAGGCCGCGACGCTTCGCCCATCTGCCGTTACCGTCCATAATGATGGCTACGGAATCAAGGCGCTCATCGGTCATTATCGGTTTTTCTTTGAAAATACGCAAAGCAATCCTCTCTTTCCGGAAAAGAGCATTAAATCTCCATGATCTCCTTGGTCTTTGCTGCGGTAACTGCATCGATCTCCTTGATGTACTTATCGGTGAGATCCTGAACGGCCTTGT
>CAZABU010000088.1:0-8692 GCA_964483225.1 uncultured Ruminococcus sp.
GGCTCTGCCGAGGTCTGCCTCTCCTATTCCACCAGGAACGGCATCACTCCTCTTATGGACAACGGTCACTATCACCCCACCGAGGTGGTTTCCGACAAGATACCCTCTCTGCTGCTCTTCAGTGAGAAGATCGCCCTTCACGTGACCCGTCCCGTCCGTTGGGACTCCGACCACGTGGTCACCTTCGACGACGAGACCCGCGAGATTGCCAAGGAGATCGTCAGAAACAACGCCCTTGACCGCGTGTTTATCGCCCTTGACTACTTCGATGCGTCTATAAACCGCGCTGCCGCCTGGGTGATCGGTGCAAGAAACCTGCATAAGGCCCTGCTTTATGCACTTCTCAGCCCCAACGCGACTCTTGCCGACTATCAGAACGCCGCAGACTTTACCAAGATGCTGGCCGTCACCGAGGAGGTAAAAACTCTGCCCTTCGGTATCGTGTGGGACGAGTATTGCAGAGCCTCGGGCGTGCCCGTGGGCTCGGAGTGGCTTGACGAGATGGACGTATACGAGAGGGAAGTGCTCTCGAAAAGAAATTAAGGAGAAAAACGATGAAAAACATACTTGAAGCATCCTTTATGGTGGAGACTGTAAGAACTCTTACCAACCTTTACAGGCTCGGCTGGGACGAGCGCAACGGCGGAAATCTCTCCTATATGCTGGAGGAGTCCGAGGTGGCGGAATACCTCGACCTTGGCAAGGTTATCCGCGAGATACCCATCAGCTTTGTTGCCACCGAGATCGTGGGAAGGATATTCCTCGTTACCGGAACGGGCAAATACTTTAAGAACGTGCAGTACGACCCCGAGAGAAACCTTGGCGTTATCAGAATAGGAGCCGACGGCAAGACCGCCGAGCTGCTCTGGGGTTATAGCGACGGAGGCAGATTTACAAGCGAGCTGCCCGCCCACCTTATGAGCCATATTGCAAGGCTTGCAATCGACCCTCAGAACAGAGTCGTTATGCACACCCACCCCACCAACACCATCGCAATGTCCCTGACTCACTCCATCGCCGAGCGCGATTTCACCAGAACCCTCTGGCAGATGCAGACCGAGAGCATCGTGGTATTCCCTGAGGGCGTTGGCGTTCTTCCCTGGATGGTATGCGGCAATAACGATATCGGAGCTGCCACCGCCGAGAAGCTGCGCGAGTTCCGCCTTTGCGTATGGACTGCTCACGGCATTTACGGCGCGGGCAGAGATCTTGACGAGGCCTTCGGCCTTATCGAAACCGTTGAGAAGGCGGCACAGCTTTATATGATCTCGGTTAATGCAGGCATCAAGAACGGCATCACCGATGAGCAGCTCAAGGACCTTGCGGCTGTTTTCGGCCTGAATTACAGAAAAGAGTATCTTGACTAAACCAAATAAAAACAAACCGGCTACCGCAAAGGGTGGCCGGTTTTCTGTATGAAAAGGTTATTTCGTCAGCTCCAAAAGCTCCTCGACGACGGCTACCGCGAGGTCGCAGCCGCCAAGCTCGGATGTTGAAAACACTATATATTTGTCTCCGCAGACGAAGCGCGGATGCGGATCGATGTGATACTTACACTGGTTTTCGGGAGTGAACTCGTTCTCCGACATTTCGGTAACCACGGTTATTTCTCTGTCGGTTTCACGGTTGTAAAATCTTACCGCCGCAGGGCAGCCGCGGAACCATTTGCCGCCGAAGCGATCCAGTACCTTTTCATCATAAACGTAAAGCCGCTCATCCTCGGTGGTGTGGGCGTGCCAAGGATAACATTCGTGAACGCAAATGTGTTCGCCCGATGTCAGGTCAAGCCGCTGGATGCCGTGATCGTTAACGTAGTAGATCTTCTTGCCGTCGGCGCTCCACCACTCATGAGTGGCGTAGTTGTTTCGGGGCGGATGCATAGTGCGCACGCCGTTTGAGGTTACCGTCCAGAGCCGCTGATATACGCCGTCCTCGGTGAGGGGAACGCTCATAATCTTTTTTCCGGTTGACAGATCGGTCTGCCCTTCGTAACCGAAAAGCCCAAGTCCGTCGTTTTTCGGATTGATCTGCGCGTGGGCAGTCTGGTGGTCACAGCGAGACCATTCAACGAATTCTCCGGTTTCAACATCTACGGTGCCTTGTATGTTTCCAAAGTTATGTCGCTGTATATCCAGTAAAAAGCGTTTTCCGTCGGATAGGGGAGTAAGATGGCTGCTGATAGTACGTATAAAGCCTCCTATAGGGACGGTGCACAGCTTTTTTGCCGGCTTATCACGGCCGGGCTCTCGCTTGTAGACCGAAGCCCCCTTGGTATAATAGACGTCGCCCGTGTCGGGATCAACGTAGGGCGAGGTGTCGTCAATAACCACGTCGTAGCAGATTACTATTTCGTCGGTAAGGAAATCCACGTAGCCCATATTACGCAGAAAGGCGTCGTACACGGGATTCGGCGTGGCGTAGAACCAAAGATATCTTCCGTCTCGAGTCATCGAGTCGTTGACAAAGTAGAAGCCCTGCTGATATTTGCATTTTTTCTCTTTAAGCACGTAGTAGCCTACGCCGCTTTTTTCATCAATCCGTCGCTCGAAAAGTCTTGATGTCATTGGAGTTTTCATATCGTGATACCTCGGAAAACAAATTCGTTATGTGTTTTGGCGATCTTTCATATTTTTTTATGCGCCGAGCTCATATATTCAATACCGCGCTCGTCGATAATAAAATCTATCCAAATGTAATGCGCGTATCCGCGCTCGGGGATGTCGACGCCGTGGGAGCTGCCGAGCGGTATATGTAAAAGCGTATTCCCGCCCATATGTATCTTAGTTCCGTCTATCAGAACGTCCATATCATTTTCCTCAAAGGAGAAAAACAGCTGGTCGCAGAAGGGATGGCTGTGAACCCCTATGCTATCCTTGCCGTAGGTTTCAACGCTGCCAAGGGCAACGCCGGAAATCAAGCCCTCGTCGAGAAGCATACGGCTTACCGTTTTTTCGCTTTTGCAATCCTCTCTGTAACGGACGGCGTCGTCGTATCGGATGAAATAGGAAAGCCTATCCGTATGTAGCTTTTCATCCCTATTTAATAGCTTCTGTATTTCGAGAACGGTGGAATCGCTTATCGACGTTATAAATATATTGCTGTCGACAAAGGCGTATACTCCGCGCCCGTTACAAGGAATACCATTGATCTCGACCTGCCCGCGACAAACGACGAAAATTCTCGCGACGCGATTACTTGTCGAGGCAGTGATGATTTCGCCTTCTTTCAAATTATGAATGATGGCAGAGGCGCCGATTATCTCTCCGTCAAGGAGCCGGAGGCTGCCGCAGCCGTCTGCGACAGCGTATTTTATCTCAGCCTTTGCTGCGCTCATTTCGTCAACTCCAAAAGCTCCTCGACGACGGCGATCGCAAGGTCGCAGCCGCCAAGCTCGGATGTGGTAAATACAACGTACTTTTCATTGTCGGTAAATCTCGGGTGGGGGTCGATGTGATAGTTATTGGGATTGTCGGGGGTGTGACCGTTTTCGGGCATCTCGGTAACGACCTTGATGAGCTTGCCGGTGTTGCGGTTGAGGAAATTCACCGCCGCAGGGCAGCCGCGGTACCATTTTCCGCCGTAGCGCTCCAGCTTCTTTTCGTCATAGACGAAGAGCTTCTCGTCGGCGGTGCAGTGGGCGTGCCAGGGGTCAACGCCCTCAAGGATAGTGACGTCGGCACCGGTTTCCAGGTCGATGCCGTAGATGCCGTAGTAGTCGCAGCAATAGTATATGGTTTTTCCGTCGGCGCTCCACCACTCGTGGGTGGCGTAGTTGTGCATCGCTGGATGCATTGTCCTCGTGCCGTCGGCGGTAACGGTCCAGAGTCGCTCGTATACGCCGTCGGCGTTCTTCGGAATACGGTAGCCCTCGCCGGTGTCCATATCGGTGTAGCCGTCATAGGCGCAGAGGGCGAGGCGGTCGCATTTTGGATTTATCTGTCCGTGATTTGTGGAGTGGTAGGAGCTGGTCCAATGCTCAAATTCGCCGGTTTCAATATCCACAAGTCCTTGGACGAAGTTGTGGTTGCCCGCTCTTGCATCAAGGAAGAAATGCTTGCCGTCCGAGGTCATCGTCAAATGGGTGGCGAGCCTTGAAACGAAGCCCTTGATCTTCGGCTTACAGAGAAGCACCGCCTTTTTGTTCCTGCCTACCTCGCGCTTGTAGATGCAGTTCTCATAGGTATAGTAGAGCGTACCCGTCACGTTGTCGATATAGGGCGATGCGTGTCCCTCGAACACCACGTCGGGGCAGAGCACGAGCTCGTCGAGCTCAAAGTCAACGTAGCCGAGATTGCGCGCCTTTCCGTCATATACGGGGTTTACCGTCGCGTAAAACCAGAGGTATCTGCCGTCGAGGGTCATGGAGTTGTTGACGAAGTAAAAGCCCTGCTGATACTCGCAGACCTTGGCGGTGAGAACGTAGTGAGGCGCGCCGCTTTCCGGGTCCGTTATGCGCTCGAACAATTTTGACGTCATCGGTGTTTTCATATCAAAAATCTCCAATTATGTAAATAATTATTTTCATTTAACCGCTGCAATATGCAATTTTGCTTTTGCATTTTCCGTTTTGCATTTACTCAAACACCTTCGAGTATTCGCAGGCCATAAGCAGAAATGCGCCGACGCCGTGCAGGTCGTTTTCCACCGTGGGTCTTGCGATATAGTGCTCAAAGCTTCCGTCGCCGACGCCGGTGCCGATGCAAACGCCGCGCACGCCGAGGTATCCGTCCTCACCGTAACTCAGAGCGGCGGCGATGCCCTCAAAGCTGAGCTTGGCAACCTCGCGAACGCTATCCCCGTCTATCTCTCCAAGCTCCACCCCAAGGCAGAGGGCGTAAAGAAATAGGCAGGAGCAGGAGGTTTCAAGCCAGTTGCCCTCAAGGTGCCCCTTGTCAACCACCTGGTACCACATACCGGTTTTTTCGTCGCGCTGCTTCAGCAACGCCTCAATGAGCGCCTTGCCGGTATCCACGTAGTCACGGTAGAGGGGCGTACCCCTTTCCAGAGTTCCCGCGATCTCAAACATCGCTACCGCAAACCAGCCCATAGCTCTGCCCCAGAAGTTCTCGGATTTGCCGGTCACGGGGTCAGCCCACAGCGCCTTTTTGGAGTAGTCCCAGGCGTGGTGGTAAAGTCCGGTTTTTTCGTCCCTCGCATATTCTCTCATCAGCGTCATCTGACGGTGGACGAACTCGCGGTGACGCTCGTCGCCCCATCTCTCGGCGTAGCGGGAGGTGAGGCAGCCCGCCATATACATACTGTCAAGCCACATCTGGTCGGGCAGGTGCGCCTTGTGCCAGGTACCGCCGAGGGGGTTGGTCTTTAGCTCCAGCATCCAACCGACGAGCTTGTCCAGGAGATTTTTGTAGACCTGATCGCCGGTCTTGTCGTATAGGTCGAAGAGCAGCACTCCGGGCTGAAGGTCGTCGGGCTCGGTGGTGAGCATATCCTTCGGGATACCGTCCTCCCCCAGCATAGCGTCGACCCAAGTCTTTACGTAGTCGAAATATTTTTCCTCACCCGTCAGCTTCCAGGTCTTGAGCATTCCCGATAGGAATACTCCCTGATGGTAGTGGAAGTGCCCCACGGGCGGAAGCTCGGGCGCCTCGAATTTTTTCATCATCGTTTCGGCGGACATCACCGCCAGCTCTTTTGCAGTCATTTTACGCTCCTTCCCGAAAAGTCGGTAATTTTCTTTCATTTTCTATTGTAGCAGATTTTACTCGGCAAATTTTGCTCACTAATGCGCCGATATGCGCAAAAATCCCTTGAATATTGCTATGATTTGTGTTACAATAACCTTGATGAAAATAAATCTCTGCGGAGAAAGGCAAAATATGAATATATGCTTTGAGGACAAAAGGCTCGGCGTGAGCATAAAGCGCGAGCGCGTCGAGGTCAATAACATGCCAAGGTGCCACACCCACGACAGATGTGAGCTGTATTTTCTCGCCGAGGGCGAGCGCTATCTTTACGCCGGGGGCAGGGCCTTTCACGTAAGGGCGGGGGACGTTTTTCTTATACCGCCGGGGCTTGGGCATCGGACTCTTGATTCCGGGGGCGGCGCTTATACCAAGCTTACCTGCATGCTCCCGACCTCTCTGCTGCCCGAGGGGACTCTGCCGACCGACGTCTATATCGTGCGGCCGACGGGTGTCCTGCGTGAGCAGATACACAGAGAAGCGGAGATCGCCGCCACGGGCGGTGCTCTTGACAGATATGCGGCGGCGCTGAAGCTGCTGGCGGCGGTGCTTTCGATCCGGGAGCACAGAGAGCAGGCCGAGTCGCCCGCCCTCGGCCGAATGTCCGAGATAATCGATTATATTGAATCCCGCTACACCGAGCGGATAACCCTTACCGCCCTCTCGGAGAGATTTTTTATCAGCGAGTATTATTTGTGCCGACTTTTCAAGGAATACACCGGCTCTACCATAATGTCCTACGTCACGGGGCTCAGGCTCGATAGGGCAAGGCGCCTGCTTGAGCGCGGCGGCAGAGTCGCCGAGGTGGCGAGGGAGTGCGGATTCGGCTCGGTATCCGCCTTCAGCACGGCCTTCGGAGGTGCCGTCGGCTGCTCGCCCGTGGAGTACAGAAAGAGGACTGCTGTTGACAGAAAAGAGAAAATCTGATATAATCATCTAAACCACCCCTTTGAAAAGGAGATATTATGAGCAATAAAGCTTTTGGCAGAGATAAATGGACAGTCCTGCTTCTCTTCGGCCTTCTCGGGCAGATAGCCTGGTCGGTGGAAAATATGTACTTCAATCTCTTCGTTTACGAAACCGTGGCTCCCGACCTCGGTACCATCACGCTGATGGTTCAGCTCTCGGGTATCACCGCCACCGTGGCAACGATAATTGCCGGGGTCCTGACCGATAAGGTGGGGAACCGCCGCTCCTTTATTTCCTGGGGATATATAATCTGGGGCGTGACCGTCGCTCTGTTCGGCTGTCTTTCCCCCGCGCTTATCGGCGATATCCTCGGCCTTGCTCCCGCCCGCGCCGTGGCGGTAACGCTGGTGCTGGTGGTCGTGGGTGACTGCGTGATGACCCTTTTCGGCTCTACGGCGAACGATGCCGCCTTCAACGCCTGGGTGACCGACAACACCGAGTCCTCGTACAGAGGAAGGGTAGAGGGCGTGCTTTCCATACTGCCCCTGGCGGCGATGCTGGTGGTGGCGGGCGGCTTCGGTATTCTTAAGGATCTTATGGGCTTCCGCAATCTCTTTATCCTTCTCGGTGCGCTGATAACCCTCTCGGGTGTCCTCGGTGTGTTTACGGTAAAGGACGCCGACACCCTTGAGAAAAACGGCGGAATGCGTGAGATACTTCACGGCTTCAAGCCCTCTGTGGTGAAGGCAAACGTGCCTCTCTACGTGACGCTTATCCTCGTTATGGTATACGGCGTCGCCTTCCAGATCTTTATGCCTTATCTCATCATCTTTATGAGCACCTATCTCGGCTTTTCCACGGTCGAGTACAGCGTGGTGTTCGGCGCGGCTATACTGCTTGGCGCGGGGGTGAATCTCTATCTTACCCGTATGTCGGACAGAATGGATAAGACGATGCTCCTTTACAGCTCCTCGGGCGTTCTTGCCCTCGGTCTTATTCTTATGTATTTCTCGTCTATGATAAAGGCGAAGCTTCCCCTGCTCATCCTCTTTGGCCTCTCCGGCTTCGTGATGATAACCGGGTATATCTTTACGACCGCCCTCTGCGGCTCCGTCGTCCGTGACTATACTCCCGAGGAGGCGGTGGGCAGATTCCAGGGTGTGCGAATGGTGTTCAGCGTGCTTGTACCTATGCTCGTGGGTCCCGCTATCGGAAACGCCATCAACGCCTCACGCGGTATTCTTCTGGAGAATCCCGGTGCCGACGCGATGACCACCGAGTATATCCCTGCGCCCGAGATACTTCTGGCGGCGGGACTTGCGACGCTTCTGATGTTCGTGTTCATACCTCTGCTCAGGCGTATCGTTAAAAAACAGAATAGTATCTCCGAAAATTGATCCGTCCGAACATCCGTCGGGGCTCTGTGAATCGCAGGCTCCGACGGACTTTTTGCTTATTTCGCAGCCGCTTAAATATTATACTAATAGATAATATTTTCGTAAAACTATTTACTTTTGCAAAAAGTTGTGATATAATACGTAGTTGAGAAAGACCGACCGAAGGAAAACGGCGGCGATTCTCTTACAAGGTAATAATAAAAATTTTTTATATGGAGGACAAACCCATGATAGAAAGACGCAAAGTCTCTATGGATGGTAACACCGCTGCGGCGCACGTTTCTTACGCGTTCACCGAGGTTGCTGCCATCTACCCTATCACCCCTTCCAGCCCCATGGCTGAGGTAACCGACACCTGGTCCGCATCCAACAAGAACATCTTTGGCGAGCCCGCGAAGAACATCTTCGGCGAGAACGTTAAGGTTGTAGAGATGCAGTCCGAGGCCGGTGCAGCAGGCGCAGTTCACGGCCCTCTTACCGCGGGCGCTCTTACCACCACCTACACCGCATCTCAGGGTCTTCTTCTGATGATCCCCAATATGTACAAGATCGCGGGCGAGCTTCTTCCTTGCGTTATTCACGTTTCAGCAAGATGCGTAGCTTCTCACGCTCTTAACATCTTCGGCGATCACTCCGACGTATATGCTTGCCGTCAGACCGGCTTTGCTATGCTCGCTGAGACCA
>CAZABU010000089.1:0-8589 GCA_964483225.1 uncultured Ruminococcus sp.
GGGCGCTATTCTCAGCGAGGCGTTCGCACCCACCTACAGAACCCTTATTCAGAAGTAATAGGGATCGACTAAAAGAAAATTTGGAGGATAAGATAAAATGGCAAGAGTTAAGGGCGCACTTATGACGCGCAAGAGAAGAAAGAGCGTTCTCAAGGCAGCTAAGGGCTACTGGGGCGCAAAGTCCAAGCACTTTAAGATGGCTAAGCAGGCCGTCCTCAAGAGCGGTAACTACGCTTACGCCGGCCGTAAGCAGAAGAAGAGAGATTTCCGTTCTCTTTGGATCACCAGAATTTCCGCACAGGCTAAGGTTTGCGGTATGAATTACTCCACCCTTATGCACGGTCTCAAGCTCGCAGGCATCGACCTCAACCGTAAGATGCTCGCTGAGATCGCAGTTTCCGACAAGGAAGCATTCGCAGCAATCTGCGAGAAGGCAAAGGCTGCTCTGTAATTTAAGCGATAAGTACCCGGTTTTCCGTTTTTTGGTAAACCGGGGCTATTTTTTAAGGTAGGTTTACTATGAAGCGTAGAGAAGAGATAATAACCAGCAGGTCGAATCCCCTTGTAAAGTGGGCGGCCTCGCTGACGGAAAAGAAGGGCAGAGCCGCAGAGAGGCATTTTATCGCCGAGGGCGAAAAGCTCACCCGTGAGGCTCTTGAGGCGGGACTGCCTGTGACTCATATTTTCCTCGAGAAATCTAAAGCTGAGAAAAACGCGCAGATGCTGATGCCGCTCCTCGATTGCGAAAAATACGCAGATACCGAGCTTGTGACTCTTTCTGAGAGCGCATTTTCAAAAATTTCAACGGAAAAATCACCTCAGGGCGTAATTTGTGCGATAAAATATCTTGACTTTTTCAACATTATAGATATAATATATAATGAAGCGTTTTTTGCAGACCCCGACGAGCGTGCGCTGGCACTTTACTCGGTGAGGGATCCGGGAAATCTCGGCTCGGTTATCAGGAGTGCGGTGGCCTTCGGCGTGGATCATATCATTCTTTCTGCCGACTCTGCCGATATTTATAATCCCAAGACGGTGAGAAGCGCTATGGGTAGCCTCTATCGCACGAAAATTACCGTGGTAGAGGACTTTTCGTCGTTTATAAAGGTGGCTCAGGCCGTCGGCAGGCGTGTCCTTGCCGCTGAGCTTTCCGAGGGGGCTAAATCTCTTGACGAGATAGAGCTTCGCCGCGACGATATAGTCATCATCGGTAACGAGGGGCACGGAATTGCTCCCGAGATATCGGCGATCTGCGACGGCAGCGTTTATATTCCCATCTCCAAAAAGACCGAATCGCTCAACGCCTCTGTGGCGGCGGCGCTGTTTATGTGGGAGCAGGGAAAGAGATAAGATTTTTTGAAAGGAGTATATTATGGATACGATGGTCTACTGGATATGGCTATCCCTATGCTGTACTCCCGACAGTCCGACCTTTGCAAAGCTGATTGCGCATTTTCCCGATGCAAAGGCCGTCTATGACGGTGATGAGAAGGAAATTTCCCGTATCATCGGCTATAATTGCTCGGATAGGACTGCGCTTTTGGATAAGGATATCAAGCGCGCGGAAAATATTTACGCATTTTGTAAACGACATAACGTGGGCATTCTTGCATACCCCTCGGAGAGCTATCCGAACGCTCTGAGGGAGATACCCACGCCGCCGGTGCTCCTCTATTACAGAGGCGTGCTACCGGATTTCAACAAGGATTTCTTCGTTGCCGCCGTTGGCACGCGCTCGCTTTCCTCTTACGGACGGAAAAACGCCTTTAAGGTGTCCTACGATCTTGCCACGGCAGGCGCAACGGTGGTTTCGGGTATGGCAACGGGCATTGACGGCGTAGCCCTGGCGGGTGCGCTCGCGGCAGGTAGACCCACCGTTGCCATTATCGGTAGCGGTATTGACGTTTGCTATCCGGCGCAGCATCAAAGGCTTGCCCGCGAGATAGTCAAGAGCGGCTGCGTTATGACCGAATATGCTCCGGGTACACGCCCGACGAGATATAATTTTCCTAAAAGGAACAGAATTATCAGCGGCCTTTGCGCGGCGACACTCGTATTTGAGGGGCGTGAGCGTAGCGGTGCGCTGATCACAGCAAGATATGCGAAGGCGCAGGGCAGGGCGATCTACGCTATGCCCGGTAATATCGGCTCCCCTCAAAGCGAGCTGTCCAGCCTTCTTATTAAGGACGGCGCGGGGCTTTTCACCTCTGCCGACGATATTGTGAGAGCATTTGCGGACAAATATCCCGGCGCTCTCAATCCCTTTGCGCTCAAAAGCGAGCTGCCGGTGGATATGATGGCGACACTCACCGAGCTTTCGGTGGTCTGTCTGTGTCCTGACGATCCGGTGCTGGCTCAGCCGAGGCGTCAAAGTAGCGAGCCGCGCGGCGAGAAGAAGGAATATCGCGCGGACAGCGGGGCACCCACGGGTGTCGCGCCTATCGAAGAAAATAACGGCGCCACCGTGTCCGAGCCGCCCGTCGGCTTTGATGCGGCCGCGCTGAAGCTATATAAGCGTATTCCGCTCCACGGCGATATCCCGGTTGAGGAGCTGGTGGACGAGGGAATAGGCCTGCGTGACGTTATGAGATGCCTGCTCAAGCTTGAGATGGGTAAGTTCGTCGTTATGCTTCCGGGTGACAGAGTTGCCCGCAAAACAAAATAGGAAAGGCTGCGGCGTAAGGTCGCTTTATATATGGCAAATCTTATTATAGTTGAGTCGCCTGCGAAGGCGAATACCATAAAGGGCTATCTTGGCCCGAACTACAAGGTCATCGCATGCAAGGGACACATCCGCGATCTGCCCAAGAGCACTCTCGGCATCGACGTGGACAATAACTTTGAGCCCCATTATATCAATATCAGGGGCAAGGGCGACGTGATCAAGGAGCTGAAAAAGGAAGCCAAGGCGGCGAGCAAGGTCTTTCTCGCAACGGACCCTGACCGCGAGGGAGAGGCTATCTCCTGGCACATCGCGGGTCAACTCGGTATTCCTGCCGACAGGGCCTGCAGAGTGACCTTTAACGAAATCACAAAATCCGCAGTCAAGGACGCTATAAAGAACCCCAGAAGGATAAACGAGGATCTCGTAAACTCCCAGCAGGCGAGAAGGATACTCGACAGACTCGTAGGCTTCAAGCTCAGCGAGGTGCTATGGAAGAATCTCAAGAGCGGTCTGTCCGGCGGCAGAGTTCAGTCCGTGGCCGCAAGAATTATCGTCGAGCGCGAGGAGGAGATACGCGCCTTCGTGCCCCAGGAATACTGGACGGTTGAGGCAAAGCTCCTGCTTTCCGACGGCGAGACTGTGGACGTTAAGCTTTTCGGTGATAAAAACGGAAAGCTGAGGATCGCAAATAAAGCCGAGGCGGACGAAATACTCCGCGCCCTCTCGGAGGGGAAATTCAAGGTCAAGTCGGTAAAGCACGCTGAAAAGCATAAGCTCCCCGCGCCCCCCTTCACCACCTCGTCGCTCCTTCAGGACGCGTCGAAGAAGCTGGGCTTCCAGTCCCAGAAGATAATGAAGGTGGCACAGGAGCTTTACGACGGTATCAATCTCGGCCCCGAGTTCGGCGGCTTCCAGGGGCTTATCACCTATATGCGTACCGACTCCACCCGCGTTTCCGTGATCGCACAGGAGATGGCGGCTGAGTTTATCGAGCAGAATTACGGCAAGGAATATTTGCCGAGCACCAAGAGGGTGTATAAAACCGCCACCGCGGCACAGGACGCTCACGAGGCCATTCGTCCCTCCGACCCCGCTCTTACTCCCAAGGCGGTGAAGAAGATGCTGACAAACGACCAGTACAGGCTCTATAAGCTTATCTGGGACAGGTTTATCGCCAGCCAGATGGAGTCTGCGGCTCTGGATACGGTTTCCGTAGATATCGAGAACAGCGGTTATATCTTCAAGACCGGCGGCTACGTGGTTAAGTTCCGCGGTTATCTCGCCGTTTACGACGGAAGCGACCGCGATGACGAGGAGGACGAGGTAAGCCTTCTGCGCCTTCCCGAAACCAAGCGCGGCGAGGTGCTTGCCCCTGCTGATATCAATGCTCAGCAGCATTTTACTGAGCCACCCGCAAGATACACCGAGGCGTCGCTTATTGACTTCTTTAAGGAGAACGGTATAGGCAGACCCTCTACCTACGCGCCCATTATCTCTATTATTATTTCCAGAGAATACGTGAAGCGCGACGGTAAGTCCCTCGTCGGCACCGAGCTTGGCGAGGCTACCACAAACTTTATGAGAAAATATTTCCCCGACATTATCGACTACGAGTTTACCGCCGATATGGAAACGAAGCTTGACTCCATCGAGAATCAGGACAACACCATCGTCGGTGTAATCTCTGAGTTTTACGATAAATTCAAGGTGGACCTTGAGCGCGCTATGAGCACCGAGGGAGAGATGCGCCTTGAGCCGAAATTCGAGGAGAGCGACGTCATCTGCCAGGCCTGCGGCGCGAAGATGGTATATAAAAAGGGCCGCTTCGGCAGATTCCTCGCCTGTCCCAATTACCCCGCCTGCAAGAACACCAAGGCGGTGGACGAGGCCGGCAAGGTGGTTGAGGCAGAGCAGACCGTGCCCACTCTCGCAGGCTTCAAGTGCGAGGAATGCGGCGGCGAGATGGTTATAAGAAACGGCCGCTACGGCAGCTTCTACGCCTGCTCTAATTATCCCACCTGCACCTTCACCAAGCAAAAGGTCACCGACACCGGCGTTGCCTGTCCCATCTGCTCCTCGAAGATCCTTGCCAGACACGGCAAGGGTAAGATGCTGTTCTACAGCTGTGAGCGCTATCCCGAGTGCGACTATTCCACCTGGGATATGCCCTTGAAGGAGAGCTGCCCCGACTGCGGAGCAATTCTTTATTATCGCAAGAGCCGCAAGTGCGTGCTTTGTAAGGAGCAGGGCTGCGACTATAAGCGCGACGAGGAAATGACGGTAATCGAGTGATGGCAGACGCAGTTGTAAAAATAATAGGAGCGGGGCTCGCAGGCTGTGAGGCCGCCTGGCAGGCGGCAAGGCTCGGCGCGCAGGTAATTCTCTACGAGATGAAGCCGAAGAAGCGCACCCCCGCCCACCACAGCGACGGAATGGCGGAGCTCGTCTGCTCCAACTCCCTTCGCTCGAATCAGCTAAGTAACGCCGTGGGACTTCTGAAGGCAGAGCTCTCGGAGCTTGGCTCGCTCATTATGGAGGCGGCCTATGCCACGGAGGTGCCCGCAGGCTCCGCCCTTGCGGTAAACCGCGAGGATTTCAGCAAATATATTACCGATAAGATAAGAAATCACCAGGGCATCACCGTGATTGAGGAGGAGGTCACCGAGGTTGACCCTGAGCAGATCACCGTGGTCGCCACAGGCCCCCTGACCTCGGAGCCCCTCGCTGCGGCTATATCGGAAATGACGGGCGGCGGTGAGCTCCACTTCTTTGATGCGGCGGCACCCATAGTTGATTTTTCCACTGTTGATACGACCAAGGCCTTCTTCTATTCAAGATACGGAAAGGGCGACCCTGAGGATTATCTCAACTGTCCGATGACGAGGGAGGAGTACGACGCCTTTTACAATGCGCTGATAAGCGCGGAGGCGGCGCCTCTCAAGGCCTTTGACAAGGAGCTGCAGGAGGATCTGACCGTATTTGAGGGCTGTATGCCCGTGGAGGTTATGGCCTCTCGCGGATACGATACACTGCGCTTTGGGCCGATGAAGCCCGTGGGTCTGCCCGTGCCTGCTACCGGCGAGGATGCCTTCGCCACCGTACAGCTGAGGAGAGAGAATAAGGAGGGCACGATGTATAACATCGTCGGCTTCCAGACCCACCTCACCTTTGGTGAGCAGAAGCGGGTATTCCGTATGATACCCGGCCTCGAGAACGCGGAATTCTTCCGCTACGGCGTGATGCACAGAAACACCTATCTGAATTCTCCCGGCTTCCTCACCGATACCTATTCCACGGCAAGCAACGGACGGCTGTTCTTTGCAGGTCAGATGACCGGCGTTGAGGGCTACGTTGAGTCTGCATCGTCGGGCTTCGTCGCCGGTGTGAACGCGGCGCTCCTTGCTCTCGGCAGGGAGAGGCTGGTGTTCCCGAGAGAAACCGAGATAGGCGCTCTTGCTCACTACGTCAGCGAGGGCGGTGTGTCCTCGAGCTTCCAGCCGATGAACGCCAATTTTGGCATTATTGCCCCCCTTGAGAAAAAGGTCAAGGGTGGTAAGCGCTTCCGCAACGAGGCTTACGCCGAGCGCTCTATGGAGATCTTGCGGAGCGGATTTGATGAACTTAAAAAATAAATGAAAGGGGTGTGGATTATGGCGATAGGAGCTGATATTTTCGAGCTTTCCCGCAGGATAGGCTACTGCTTTCTTGATATAAGCCGCCTCGAATGTGCCGTGACCCACGCCTCCTATTCCAACGAGCAGCGCGTGAAGGGAATCAAGGCTTTGTCAAACGAGCGCCTTGAATTTCTCGGTGACGCGGTGCTTCAGATAGTTATTTCCGAGTATCTTTACTCGAATTACAAAAAATTCCGTGAGGGTGCATTAACGAAGATGCGCCAGCGCCTCGTCTGTGAAAAGACTCTTGCCGCGGCCGCCGAGCGTATCGGGCTCGGTAAATATCTCAACGTGGGGCACGGCGAGGAAATTAACGATTGCAGGAGCAGGCCGAAGGTCCTTGCCGACGCCTTTGAGGCTCTTATAGGCGCCGTTTATCTCGATTCTCTGGAAAAGGGCGTCGAGGACTATAAGCGAGTGACCCTTGACCTACTTGAGCAGGAACTGTGTGAGAGCGTGAACAGAAAGACCGACTTCAAGACGATGCTCCAGCAGCTCATCGAGCAGGACGGGTCGGCGGTGCTTGAATACCGCGTTGTGGACGAGTCCGGTCCCGAGCACGAAAAGACCTTCACCGTTGAGGCTTATATCAACAACAACAAGGTCGGCTCTGGTACCGCACAGACGAAGAAGGAAGCGGAGATGCAGGCGGCAAGAGTTGCCCTCGGGCTTTTCGGTGTTACGATATGAGCCGTCATATAAATATTCCGATATTCATACCCCATCTCGGTTGTCCGAACACCTGCGTTTTCTGCAATCAGAGGACCATATCCGGCAGGCAGAGCTTCGATATATCGGGCGTTCGCGCCGAGATAGAGGCGGCTCTGTCCACCGTAAACGAGGGGGATGAGGCGGAGATCGCCTTCTTCGGCGGATCCTTTACGGGAATCGACTGCTCGCTTATGACGGAGCTGCTCAAGCTTGCTCACTCCTACGTGCTGTCGGGCAGAGTGGCCTCTGTCAGATGCTCCACGCGCCCCGATTATATCGACAGCGAGATTCTTGATATCCTTGAGCGCTACGGCGTTAAGGTCGTTGAGCTGGGGCTTCAGAGCACCGACGAGGGTGTTCTTCTGAAAACTAAGCGCGGCCACGGCTTTGAGGCGGAAATGCGCGCCTGTGAGCTTATCGTTTCGAGGGGATTTTCCCTTGTCGGCCAGATGATGATAGGTCTGCCGGGATCCACACCCGAAGCCGAGCTTGCAACCGCCGATTTTATTATTCGCGCGGGCGCGTCGGGCGCACGTATATACCCGACGGTGGTCTTCCGTGACACCGAGCTTTGCTCAATGTGCGAGCGGGGTGAATACGAGCCTCTGTCCCTTGATGAGGCGGTGAGGCGGTCTGCCGCCGTGCTGCGAAGATTCCGCGAAGGGGGAGTTCGTGTCATAAGAGTCGGGCTCTGCTCCTCGGAAAACCTCGCGGCGGATACTACCTACTACGCAGGGCCTAATCACCCCGCCATCGGTGAGCTCTGCGAAAACAGGATTTATTTTGAAAATATACTCGAGCAGGCGTCATCGTTGCCGCTCGATGAAGATAGCGTACTTAGCGTTTGCGTGTCGCGCGGCAGTCTTTCAAAGGCCGTGGGACAGAAAAAAAGAAATAAGCTTCTGCTGACCGAGGCTCTCGGTATCCGCGGTGTCGTCTTCCGTGAGGGGGACGGGCTTGCGCCCGGAGAGATCGCAGTCGGTATAGAAGAGGGGGAAAAGAAATGTACTTAAAATCTCTTGAGCTTCACGGCTTCAAGTCCTTCCCGAACAGAACCGTGCTTTCCTTTGAGCGGGGAGCCACCGTTATCGTGGGACCTAACGGAAGCGGAAAATCGAATATTTCCGATGCTATGCGTTGGGTTCTCGGCGAGCTTTCCAGCCGTAATATCCGAGGCACGAAGATGGAGGACGTCATATTCGGCGGTACGCAGGACAGACGCCCCATGGGCTTTGCCGAGGTTTCGGTCACCTTCGATAACTCCGACCCCGAAAACAGGCTCGACTCAGAGTTTGACGAGGTAGTTGTTACGAGAAGATACTTCCGTACCGGCGAGAGTGAATATCTCATCAACAGACAGCCCAGACGTCTGCGCGACATTTACGAGCTGTTTATGAATACCGGTGTCGGCCGTGAGGGATATTCTATAATAGGTCAGGGTAAGATAGCCGAAATAATCTCTAAAAAGAGCGACGACCGCAGAACCATTTTCGAGGAGGCGGCAGGTATTTCCAAGTACCGTCACAGAAAGGAAGA
>CAZABU010000090.1:0-8563 GCA_964483225.1 uncultured Ruminococcus sp.
ATCAAGGGCGAGACCTTCGTGCTTGAGACCACCAAGGACAAAACCAAGCTCCGTTTCCTCAAGGGCGCTGTAAGATCGGTTGACGTTAAGGCGGCCGACATTGCCGCAGCGGTTCTCGAGACCAAGGAAGCAGCAAAGGAGCCCGAGAAGGATGCTGATGCTGCGATTGCAGCTCCCGAGGCAGAGACTACCGAGGAAAGCAAGTAATTTCCGGAATAAAATAAAGAGTCTCCGAATATGGTATAGTAACCTATTCGGAGGCTTTTTATATGCAAAAACGAACAAAAAGTAAAAGAGGACCCGTCATATCCGGGCTCATTAGCGTAGGAATATCGGCGGCGGTGCTGGTTATGTGTGCACTCTTAGCGAGTGCGCTTACCTATGCGTCAAAGGATCCGTCGGGAGTTATCGGTGCCTACTCGCTGGCGGCTCTTCTTCTCGGCGCTGTGATCTCCGGCGCCGTGACATCCCGCAAAGGCGGCGTTGCGCACTCGGCTCTGGTGACGCTTGCTTTCGCCGCTGTTATAATGCTGTGGGGGCTTATAGCCTCCGCCGGGAAGCTGCCCGGATCCTGCCTTATGAACTGCGGCTGTTATCTTGGAGTTGGTGTCGGAAGCGCTTTTCTTTTCCGAAAAAGAGAGAGGCGTACATCAAAAAGACGTCGGTAAAAGCCGACGTCTTTTCGTTTATCAGGGAGCGTTTAATCCTTCTTTTCGAGTCTTTTTATATAATAAGGAAGGGCTTGCTCAAAATTCACTCCGTAGGTGCGGCGATCCTCGTCCTCCATCGTGAGCTTTATGCACTCAAGAGTGTAATCAACGGCGACCGCCAGCGCAGAGTTGACCGAGTGGCCGCGCATAATAGCACCGACGGTGGCAGAGGCGTAGATATCGCCCGTACCGTGATAAGCCACGGGAAGGTGAGTATTGAAATAGGAGAAGTATTCATCGGTGAGGCTATCGTAGGCGTAAACACCGAGCTTTCCTCCCTCGAGAGATACACCGGTGATCGCCGCACGCTTTGCGCCCAGGGCGCAGAGCTTTTTCAGCACGTCCTTTATGTACTGCTCGTCGTACTGCTCGGTGTAAGGGATATCCAGCATAAAGGAGGCCTCTGTGAGATTGGGGATTATCAGATCCGCTTTACCGCAGAGCCCTGCCATCGCCTTGGCGAACTCGGGGGTGAAGCCGTGATAGAGCTTACCGTGATCGGCCATCGCAGGGTCGATGATCACGGCGCAATCCTTACCGCCGTTGCGGTCTATCAGCTCGGAAACCAGTCTGAGCTGCTCAAAAGAGCCGAGATAACCCGTGTAAATAGCATCGAAGCCAATATCGAGCTCGGAGAAGGTCTCGGAAATTTTTTCTATCTCCGGAGTCAAGTCACAGAAGGTGAACTTCGGGAACGCGGTATGGGTGGAGAGGACCGCCGTGGGAAGCACGCCCGCCTCCACGCCTGCGGCCGAAATGATCGGCAAAGCTACCGTTAGCGAGCATCTGCCTACGCAGGAAATGTCCTGCACTGTAAGAATCCTTTTCATTTTTTATATTCCTTTCTGGAAAATGGATCAATTTATACTTATCCGTGCGCCGAGGGCGCATAGCTTTGTATCAAGGCCTTCATATCCTCTGAGAATTATCTCGGCGGAATCTATTCTGCTCTCGCCGTGAGCCCTCAGAGCCGCAAGCAAAGCCGCGGCACCGCCTCGCAGATCGGGGGCGGTTACCTTAGCGTGCGAAAAATCAGAGGAAAAAATCCGCGCGCCTCCGTCAAAGCGCTCGAAGGTCACGCCAAGGGTGCGGAGCGTATCGAGATATCCGAAGCGCTCCGGAAAAACGGTGTCACGGATCTCGCCGCCGGAGAACGCCGCCATCAGAACGGCGGCAATGGGTTGAAGATCGGTGGGAAATCCGGGATAGGGCTCGGCGCATATTTCCACACCGCGAGGGCGGTAACTGCTACGCACCGACAGGATGTCACCGACTGCCGATATCTCGGCGCCCAGAGCCGAGAGCAGCTGTAAATAAGCGTCCATATCACGGGACGGACAGCCGGACACGCTAACCTCTCCGCCGCTGACAAGACCTGCGGCAAGATAGGTCCCCGCCTCTATCATATCGCCGATAACCTGCCCACAGCCGCCATGAAGCGGAGCGTGATGAACGCATATGCATTCGCTTGTCAGCTCTATGCACGCTCCTGCAGAGCGGAGAAAGTCGATCAGCGAGAGCACGTGAGGCTCGCGGGCATAACCGTATATACGGCTGTCGCCCTCGGCACAGACCGCCATAAGCAGTGAGTTCACCGTTGCCCCCACGGAGGGGAGCCTGAGACGCAATTCGGTGCCCTTCAAGCCGTCGCAAAGGAGGGTATCGCCCTCCAAAACAGCACCAAACGCGCAAGCGGCGGCAATGTGCATATCTATCGGACGGTCGGAAAAGCCGCAACCGCCGAAATATGGCAATCTGCATTTACCAAATCGCCCAAGGCAGCTGCCGATAAGATAGGTGGAGGCTCGTATTTTACAAGTCAAATTTGGGTCCGGATCGTTATAGAGTAGCCTGTCGGCACTCACGGTCACCTCACCGCCCGAAAAGCTCACCTCCGCACCAAATCCACGCAAAAGCTCCGCCGTCACGCGGGTATCGCCGATATCGGGGAACGCTGACATGTGGGAGGTGCCGCCAACGGTGAGAGCGGCAAAAAGAATAGGCAGGGCGGCGTTCTTTGACCCACTGACGGCAACGTTACCGTATAAGGGCGTACCGCCGAAAACGGTTACAGACTTCATTTCACTCTCCGAAAAAGATGATAATACATCTTATTCGAGGGGCGTCTTTGCCGTTACATCACCGCTCGGAGCAAATATAAGACACCGCAAGCTCGGTTACCATTCCGTAGGAAACTGTACCCGGCGTGCCGTTGCTTTTCAAAAAAAGATCATTTACCGCAGAGGAAATTTCGTTCAAAATACCGCCGCCATACTCACCGTATACAGCTTGTGAGGCGCTCAGATCGGCTCGTGCGGAATCGGGCAGTTCTGCGATAATGCTGTAATAACGGTCGGGGTCGGTCCTATAAAGGGCGGAGCCCACGTATTCGGTCATATTCAGTGCCGCGGCGTAATTCAAGAAGGGATCGGTCGAGGTGGAGCAAAGGAGATAGGCCATAAAATTCGCCTGGTTTTCGGGCATTATTCCCCGCTGATGGGACAGCTCGTGCGCGGCGGTAAACGCGATATCGTAATCGGGATAATCCGTATTAACGTTTGCCTGCCCAGTATAATAGGTATAGATACCGGTCAAGCCAAGGCGCGACATAAGGTGAAGGGCGGAAACGCCTCTTGCGCTTGAGGAAAATCCTGCGTAAAAGCCGTATCTGTCGGAAAGCGCGTCGTAGGACTCGCAAATGCGGTAGGAGAGCTCATCAAGGTCGCAATCCATATATGCCACGCCGTCACCGTCGCGGCAAACGCGATCAGCAAGAGCGTTAACGTCGGAAACCAAAATCTCGAGAGTATAGGCAAGCGAGTCGGAATTGATATCGACAGGCTCGATCTCCATTCGCTCACCAACAGACAGAGCGTTGTACCCTATGCCGAGAGCCAGAGCGTTACCCGACCAGAGAAGCATAACCACCGCAAGCGAATTGCAGCTAAGGCGCAGTAGCCCACCATGCTTCACGGCACGGACGAGCAGAATCACAAGAAGGATGATCGCCGGCGGGATCAGCAAAAGAAGCAGCTCAAATACGGAGCCCGGCAGGAGCTCGCCCAAAGCAGCCATAGCTCGCCTGAAGCCCTGCCCCACCGTTCCGTTGAGAGCCTCGGCTATCCGGCCGTCCGCTCTGGCAAGCAGGAGAAGGAGCGCGCAAAGGAGAAAAATCACAGAAGAAATCTTGAACAGTACCGAAAGCTTCTTTTTCTCTTTTTTCATTATTTCTCCCTATTTTTGACTATAATAGTTTACATTTATTAGAGTTTTTCGTATTTTCGAACACAAGGTCCGGTAACAACAGCATACATTATCGCCGCCGCAACAGAGGTGACGGTAAAGGTAGCGATCACCGCGATAATAGCGAGACCGAAGATGGAGAGCACGGTGCTTATAGCAATAATGATAAATCCCCAAAGCATCCCCGTGATCATAGAAAGAAAAACAGGGAGCGACTGCTTTACAGGCTGAGCCTCGTTATCAAATTCGAATTTCGGGAAGGCCACGTTCAGGGCGATGCCAAGAAGGGCGAAGAGTATATTCGTCACCGTCGGAGTAAGAATAAAGAATGGCCAATACCATACCGGCGCCCCACAGGATATCATCAGAAGCACCGCAGAAACCAGCGTGGAGGCGGTGGTAACCAGAACATGCGGCATGCATTTTGCCAGTAGCACGGTAGTTGCGGATATCGGCATACTCTTCAGTACCCAGAGGCTCTTTCCTTCAACGGACAGGGCGCAGGCAGATATCATGTTCATAGAGCCGGTCATAACCAACGCGGCTATCATAAGGGTTGAGAGCATTCCGCGGCCGTTAATGCCGGAGGCGCTGAGCTCGTCAACAAGAGCCAGCATTGAACCGCGATTTATCAGTGCGATGACTGCGATCGCGACGGTAAAGATCACGCCCATTGCAGAGTTGAGCATATAGGTGGAGGAGGAGAAGAATTTGCGCAGCTCCTTCCTCGTCATTGCCTCAAAGGCGCTCTTACGCTCAAGACGCCGTGCTTTATATTCTACCCTGGCGGAGCCCTTGTTATCTGTGGCGATCGCAATATATTTTGCGGAGATCACGCGCCAGGCAAGATACGCCGAGCCGAGCGACAAAACAGTAAATATCAAGAGCGGCAGAGGCGAGAGCAAAGCCACGCTGCCTATCGCGGAAAGCAGTGGGCTTTCCGTCATAACAAAGCTCTCATCCTCGAGCATAGCCTCAAAGCTATCCATCAAACCGAAATAGGCCACGAAGTATACGAGGAGAGCGATGAGCGAGGCAAGGGTGATTATAAAGCTGTTATTCTTGAAGCGGCGAGCCAGTAGCGCAACACCGTAGCCAACACCCGATGCAAGAGCCGTAGCGAGCAGGGGCATGAGCAGGAGCACGGCTATTCCGCCGAAAACGCCTATAACCGAACCGCCAAAGACGGCATAGACGATTATTGCAGGAAGCATTACCGCCGCCATTTCAACATAATTGTATATGAGAACAATGAGAATCCGGCTGACGACTATATCGCGGGAATGTATGGGCATTGCAAGCAGAAGCTCGTTGTCCTTACAGTCGAAAAGCTCACTTTTAGTTTCAAAGATGCTGAAGATAAAGACGAAGGAAAAGCCGACCAGCATAAAAATGCCGTAATACATAGCGTCGAGCCCAACGCCGACTGTCATCGGCGCAAAGGACAGCGCAAGCATGGTAAACAGTCCAAGAAAGACGAGCGCGAGATATAGGTAAAGCACCGCGAAAAGTATTATTTTTCCGGTCGAGGGCTTCCCTACCGTGCCGTCCTTCTTCTTTCCGCGCATCGAAGCGAACGCCGAGCGCAGACGGATAGAAAGAAGCGTTTTTATCATTCGCCCTTATCCTCCAGCTCAAGGAATACGGATTCGAGGCTCTCGTCGCCGAGCACCTCGTCCATCGAGCCGCAGACCACGAGCCTACCTTCCTTTATTATCGCGACCTTATCGCAAAGCTTCTCTGCCACGTCGAGGACGTGAGTTGAAAAGAATATCGAGCCTCCGGCATCGCAATGCTCGCGCATCATCTCCTTGAGAATGAATGATGCCTTCGGGTCAAGACCGACGAAGGGCTCGTCCATGATTATAAGCTTCGGCTCATGGAGCCAAGCGGCGATTATGGCCAGCTTCTGCTTCATTCCGTGGGAATATGCGGAGATAGGCTGAGCGAGGTCGGCCGTAAGTCCGAATTTATCGGCGAGAGTAGCTATACGCTCGTTTCTGCCGTCGGTATCAACTCCGTAAACATCTGCAACGAAATTCAGATACTTGATTCCCGAAAGGAACTCGTAAAGATCGGGGTTGTCGGGAATGTAAGCGGTGCGTCGCTTCGCCTCCATAGGATCGGCAAGCACAGAAATTCCGTCGATAAATATGTCCCCCTCGTCAAAGGAAAGAAGTCCAATACAGGATTTGAGGGTGGTGGTCTTTCCGGCACCGTTATGGCCGATGAAGCCGTATATCTCGCCGGGCGCTATCTCAAGTGTGAGGTTATCCACGGCACACTTTTCGCCGTAGCGCTTGGTAAGTGAATGAATTTTAAGCATATCCGATCCTCCGTTTTTACTGATTTTATGTTAGCACAACCTACCGTTGGTTGTCAATAAATTTCGCACCCTGTGCGCGTAGAAATTTAAGCCTCCGAGCCGTCGGTTTTTGTGCATTTTTCATCACCGCTCAGTATGCGGAGATTCCTCTCCACTACGGCTCTGCCACGCCAACCGAAGGCGCGACTACGGAAGTCACGCTTGCTCATACCCGCTATCCGCTCCTCGGTAAGCGCGGCGATCCTATCTCTGAGGAAAAAGCCAATGGGCGAAAGCCTCGGCGATGCGTTATGGGGGCATGAGCTCTGACAAAGGTCACAGCCCCAGGCCGTGTTGTATTTACGCATAAGCTCCGCCTCCCTCTCGGAAAGCTCGCCCTTACGCTGGGTGATCTCCGAAAGGCAGCTCACCCCCTCTCCGCGGAGTATGCCGGTCGGGCAGGCGCGCTTGCAGGCTCCGCAGCCCTCGCATCTAAGGATCGGCTTTGGAGCTACGGCACCCAGCTGCTCCGGCGGAATATCGGTTACCATATCACCGACGAAAACGTAGCTACCGTATTTTTCATTGATTATAAGGCCGTTATCACCGGCGACACCGAGTCCGGCAATAAGGGCGGCGTAGCCGCGAAGGCTGACACCCGGAAGATTATCCACAAGCAGCTTTGATATAGCGGAATTAATCAGGTTTATGGCTAAATGATAATCAAGAGATGCCGCATAGCGCGAAAGGTTGACGCATTCGCCGCCGTAATAGGGCAAAAGGTAGATTATAACACTTCGTGGGGTAAAAGCCTCCCGCTCCATAATGTGCGGTGCAGTCTCGCGGCAAGCCGAGTAGGCAAGAGTGGCAAAATATTCTATCCCGAGCTCGGAGAGCAGCGCGGAAAGTTTATCCTTCATAACGGTATCGCCTTTCTATTTTTAATTATTATACACCAACGGCCGACAAATTGCAAGATATTTCTTGACTTTTAGATTTTAGAATGATATAATCATTGATGGTGTGTGAATACACTAAATAATCCCCCTTGGAGGAAAAATATGTTTAGTCTTAACGACGGCTTGCTTAAATTCATAACCGACAACGTGATAAATGCCGAATGGCAGTACTATGCATTTTATATAGGCTTCGTTCTTATCGCGGTGGTTGGAGCCTATCTGCTCGGCAGCCTTAACTCGGCGATAATCGTATCGAAGCTCCTCTACGGCGAGGATATCCGTACCTTCGGTAGCGGAAATGCAGGTCTTACCAATATGCTCCGCACCTATGGCAAGAAGGGCGCGGCGCTGACTCTTGCGGGCGATATGCTCAAGACCGCTCTCGCCATCTTCATCGCAGGTCTGCTCCTCGGCTTCAATTATACTGCCGGTATCAGCTACAACGACGGCTATTGCTACATGGCGGCGCTGTTTGCCGTACTCGGTCACATTTACCCCGTTTTTTATCAGTTCAAGGGCGGAAAGGGCGTGCTCGTTACCGCTACGGCAGCGCTTATTCTTACCCCCTTCGCTTTTGCTGTACTCATTATTCTGTTTGTGGTTATCGTGTGGATATCGAAATACGTTTCCCTCGGCTCGGTTACCGTTGCCCTTCTCTACCCCGTAGTGGTAACCACTTATATCAAGTTCAACTTTGACGCCATTCCCGGCATACTTTCTCTCTCCACTATCCTTATCGCAGTGCTTATCGTATGGTGTCACAGAGCAAATCTGCAGCGCATCTCCGACCGCACCGAGCGCAAGATATCCATAGGCTCACGCAAGAAGACCGAGGAGCCGGCGGCAGAGGAAAGCGAGAAGGACGAGAGCGGCGATGAATAAGGAGGAATTCCTCACTCTTATTGAGGAGGCCGTCAGGAAAGAGGCGCTGAAGCGGCTGGTCTTTTCACGACCCACAGACGGCGAGATAGCAAAAATCTCGGGCAGGCTCGTGGCGCATAGAGGAAAAAGGCTGTTAGCCTTGGAGCTTTCTCTGCCGGGAAACACCGTTTCCCACAGGAACGTTCACGAAGGCGAGCTTTCGGCGGAGCTGACTCCCCTTCTCAACGGATACCGTCAGGTAAACCTGCTGACGGCGCTGGGCGATGCGGAATATAAGCTCGGCAAGGGAGGCCGTGAGGTTGTCCTTGGCGGCGATGCGCTGAAGAAAAGGCTCGGCGGCGAGGCTCCGTCCTTTGAGTCGGCTATCGAGGCTCTTGATAAAAAGAAAAACTATCTTCTGACCGGCGAGGAGCAATTCTTAAAAAAGCTTGGCATCAGCTCCGCCAGATCGGAAGAGCACACGT